>JAUNSK010000022.1 GCA_030539275.1 Oscillospiraceae bacterium
ACGCATAAAAATACCCCCTTTACTGGTGTTGTCCAGTAAAGGGGGTACATATCAATGTGAACCATTTTTTTTAATAAGCTTTACCCCAGTATACCATTGTGTTTGCCGGTTTTCCGCAGCATACACATTTATCTGAAATATGTTCCTGTTCAAGAGGTATACATCTTGAACCAACACCGGTCTTTTCCTTAACCAAATCTTCACACGCTTCGTCTCCGCACCACATTGCTTTGACAAATCCGTCACCTTTTGATTCAAGAGTTGATATGATCTCATCCATTGTTGTGCAGGCATATGTTCTGTTCTCTCTGTTTTCAAGAGCCTTTTTATAAAGTCCGTCATGTACTTCAGTAAGCTTTTTACTGATCTCTTCCGTAATATTGTCAAGACATACAAAAGTCTTTTCATTATTGTGTCTTGTAACAAGAACGCACTGATTGTTTTCAATATCCTTAGGACCTATTTCAAGTCTTACAGGAACACCCTTCATTTCATATTCAGCAAACTTCCAGCCTGCAGAATTATCAGTGTCATCGAGTTTAACACGGATACCAGCAGCTTTTATCTGTTTAGCAAGCTCACCTGCTTTTTCAAGAACGCCCTCTTTATGCATTGCTACAGGAACTATAACAACCTGTACCGGTGCAACAGCCGGAGGAAGAACAAGACCATTATCATCACCATGAGTCATGATTATAGCACCGATAAGTCTTGTAGTAACTCCCCATGATGTCTGATGAGGATTTACTTTTTTGTTTTCCTTATCTGTATATTCAATTTCAAATGCCTTTGCAAAACCATCACCAAAGTAATGTGATGTACCAGCCTGCAGTGCTTTACCATCGTGCATTAATGCTTCTATTGCATAGGTTGAAACAGCACCTGCGAACTTATCGCTTTCTGTTTTCTTTCCCTTTATTACCGGCATTGCAAGAGCCTGTTCACAGAAGTCAGCATAAACATTAAGCATCTTTTCTGTTTCATCAATAGCTTCCTGAGCTGTAGCATGTATTGTATGACCTTCCTGCCAGAGAAATTCTCTTGATCTGAGGAAAGGACGTGTTGTTTTTTCCCAGCGTACTACGCTTACCCACTGATTATAGAGTTTAGGAAGATCTCTGTATGAATGAACAATATTTGCATAGTGTTCACAGAATAATGTTTCTGATGTAGGACGTACACACAGTCTGTCTTCAAGCTTTTCGCTTCCACCCATTGTTACCCATGCTACTTCAGGTGCAAAACCTTCTACGTGGTCTTTTTCCTTCTGAAGAAGACTTTCCGGAATAAACATAGGCATACATACATTTTCATGCCCTGTTTCTTTGAATTTTGCATCAAGGATCTTTTGTATGTTTTCCCATATTGCATATCCATAAGGTCTTATAACCATACAGCCCTTAACACTTGTATATTCTATTAATTCAGCCTTTTTAACAATATCGGTATACCATTTAGCAAAATCTTCGTCCATTGAAGTAATTGCTTCAACCATTTTTTTGTTGTTGTTTTTAGCCATTACGCTTCCTCGTTTCTGTTTATTTTTTATCAGATTCGTCCCTGTTTTTTAATTCCGGATAAAAAGTCCTGTCAGGTTTTTTATCATCCGGTCTGGGTTCAAATGCACTGCGTACGGAGTATAATCTTTCATCCTCGGGTGCCTTTGTTTTTTTCTTTTTAGCAGCTATTGAATCTATTTTGGCAGCAGCCTTAGGCGTTAAAACAACAGCAAGATAAATAAGGGCAAGTATAAGTATGAATTTGCCCAGAAATCCAAAAATGACGCCAAAGGATATTTCACCCATATAAAAACCTCCGAATCCGACATGGCAGTATATTTATATTATATCATAATACTAATTAAAATCAAGAATTTTTTATGTTTGTTATATTGATATTATTATCGGTTTATTAATATTTATTTACACTATTTTACTGTCAGGATATATTGATTTAATTATGTTTCTGATTTGATTATATGTGAGTTCAAGGTTATTGTAAACCTTGCTGATATCTGTATAGTTTTGATTTTTCATCATTTCTGTCAGACTGCAGCACAGCTCATAAACAGGTGTAAGACTCAGATTGCCTGTTATGCCTTTTAGTGAGTGGGCATAGTGATATGCAAGGCTGTAGTCGTCAGAATCTATTGATTTTTTAAGGTCTGTAAGTTCTGTATTTGTTTCAAAAAAATGAATCAGCATTTCTTCATACAGCTGTTCGTTATATACAAATCTGTAAAATGCCTCATTAAGATTAATACCGCAGGAGATAAGAATTTCTTTGTTTTTGTCATTCATATAAGTACCTCTTTTAAAGCATTAAATAATTAAAGAAAAACCAATTATAAAAATAAAAAACCTGTGATTTAAAAAAACACAGGTTTTTCTTCAATTTGAATTATGCAAGACAAACATTAACTGCACGGTGTTTTTTGCTGTCCTTAGGATCAGCAACAACGTCAAATGTTACTTTCTGTCCTTCATTTAATGTTTTGAATCCATCAATGTTTATTGCAGAAAAATGTACGAATACATCTTCACCGCCATTATCATTTGAAATAAATCCGTAACCTTTTTCTGAATTGAACCACTTTACAGTACCGTTATTCATAGGTATTAACATCCTCCTTGGTAAAATTTTCGTATGCATGCTTAAAAAAAGTCACATACTTTTGTAAATCATATAATTAATACAATGACTTACAAAAATATGTGAGATCAATGCAACTAACCTAACTGATACTAATTAATTATAACATTATAATATGGCAATGTCAACTAATAATTACAGAAACATATCAAGAAAGTTTTTTCCGATATGCTCTGTAATATTAGTAATAAATAAATAATCTTAATACAAGAAAATATGTAATAAAACACTATTAATTACTTTATTTTTTAAATGCAAGGCTCACCAGAGCGACAATACTTATAAGATAACCCATTGCAAGGCTTCCGTAGAACTTAACTGTAAGTCCGGCTGCTTTTAATATTACTCTCAGATTTACAATGCAGAATTTCAAAGATGCTGCACCTTTGGCTGCTGAGTGAACTTTAAAACTCCATGAGAGATGTGTTGCTGCGTAAATCATAATAACAGAAACTATAAGGCATACAACTGCGCCCTTTTTTCCTATATCCTTATTGAATTTGCCGTATCCCAGGATAACACCGACTATCATCAGTACAGAAGAAAGCGATGAAAGAAAGCCAATCTTGCTAAGTAAAAGCCATAAGATAAGACCAGGTATAGTTCCTATAATGGCTCCGAATGCCCCTGTTATAATATGTTCTTTCTGACTGCCGGCACTTGCGGAAAAATTATCGTTCATATTTGTCCCCCTTTTGTTTTAAATTTAAATTTATAACATAATTATACATCAATATTAAAAATATGTCAAACAATACAGATAAAAAAGTAAAAATTCTATTTATTTATTTTATTGACATTTGTAAAATACTATGATATAATCTCACTTATTTAAATACACTTTAAAACAATAAAGGAGTAAGTATAATGAAAATATATGATTCTTTGACCGATCTTATAGGAAGTACTCCACTGTTAAGAGTCAGAAATTTTGAAAATGACATGGGCCTTGGAGCAGCTGTACTTGCAAAGGTCGAGAGTTTCAATCCTGCAGGAAGCATAAAGGACAGAGTTGCAAAACAAATGGTTGAGTCAGCAGAAAGTTCGGGTCTGCTTCATAAGGGCAGCGTTATTATTGAACCTACAAGCGGAAATACAGGGATCGGCCTTGCGGCTGTAGCAGCAGCAAGAGGATATGAAATAATTCTTACTATGCCGGATACAATGAGTGTAGAGAGAAGAAATCTTCTCAAAGCATACGGTGCTAAGGTTGTACTCACTCCGGGAAGTGAAGGAATGAACGGTGCAATAAAAAAAGCAGAGGAACTCGCATCAGAGATAAAGGATAGTTTTATACCCGGTCAGTTTACAAATCAGCAAAACCCTGAAGCACACAGAAAAACTACAGGACCAGAAATATGGAATGATACTGATGGTAATGTTGATATATTTATTGCAACAGTCGGAACTGGCGGAACACTTACAGGAACAGCACAGTATCTTAAAGAGCGTAACCCTGATATTGAGGTTATTGCAGTAGAACCCGAGGGTTCACCTGTACTGTCTGGAGGTACGGCAGGATCACACGGCATCCAGGGAATAGGTGCAGGATTTGTACCAGATATTCTTGACACATCAGTTTATGACGAAGTAATTGCTGTATCTGATAATGATGCATTTGAAACTGCAAAGAGACTTGTAAAAAGTGAAGGTCTGCTTTGCGGAATATCTTCTGGTGCAGCTATGTATGCAGCCTGCAAGGCCGCTTTAAGAAAAGAGAATCAGGGAAAGAGTATAGTAGTAATTCTGCCGGATACGGGTGACAGATATTTGTCTACTCCTGGATTTGTTGATTAACGACTGTATGATTCCAGATATTCATTGCGCTGTATGAGCTTTCAACATATAATATTATAATAAAAAGGATGTATCGGTAATTCGGATACATCCTTTTTGTTTTGTCTTAAAATCTGGTTGTAAACTCACTTAAAGGCGCAGTTTCATGTTTTAAAACCTGTTGGCAACGCCTTCGGATCTGGTGGCAAACAGCTGTTAATCAGCAGACTGGCTGAAAATAGTTCAGTAATTTTTATAAACTCATTATTAAACTCTGATCATAAATGGTGTATTAATTTCTTACATAAGAAAAACCTTATAAGATAGTTTAAAACCAGTTTATTATATTTCGAACTGCTTGATAATAACACGGATCGATTCATACAGATATGGTTTAAGTCTTTCAATTGGTACAGGTTCATCATATAGAATCGAACTGTAAGAGACTGAGCTTACAAGTTCAAGAATCATATACATCATAATATCAGGATCCTTGAGATGATGTCCGTTCATTGATATTATTCTGTTATATATGCTATACATGTTGTTCTGAATATCACTCTCGATGTTGCAGGATATAGCAGTTTTAAACACTCCCCAGCTGAGGTTTTTTGAAATAAACTGCATCAGCATAGGATTTTCTGACAGTTGATTTATTATGTTGTCAACAACAAAGATTACTGTCTGTGAAAAAGTCGGCTGCGGTGAACTGTCAAGTGCATCAAGTGCATGTTCAAACAGTTTGTTAGACTTATGAATAATAAGTTTATTTTTAATATCTATCTTGTCCTTAAAATAAAGATAAAATGTCCCTTTTGCAACCCCTGCATTTGATACTATATCTGATATAGAGGTTTTGACCACGCCCTTAGTTGTAAATAATTCAAAAGCTGTCTGAAGAAGAGTACTTTGTTTCTGTTGTTTGTTCTGATCTACTTTTCCCATTTAATTCACCTCTTAACAGATAATTTATGATATAAACATAGTATAATGCAAATTTATTTATATGTCAATATAGTCATAGTGTACGATAAAAATCATGTCCTGTAATAGATATATTGCACAAAGTGACGAAATTTATGACTAAAGGTCATTTTTATTTTTTAAATTATTGACTATTAGTCATTTTAGTAATATAATGAACCATAGAAAATAAATTGGATAATTTCCATCAAATCAGGGAGGAATATGTATGGTCAGATTTGGTCGATTTATAGCACGACACAGAGTACTGATACTCATATTTTATGTACTGCTTCTTATACCTTCAGTGTTTGGATATGCTAAAACACGAATTAATTACGATGTTCTGAGCTATCTTCCTAATTCACTTGAAACTGTAAAGGGCCAGGATATAATGGTTGATCAGTTTGGAATGGGCGCATTTTCAATGGTTGTAGTAGAGGACATGGAGCAGAAAGACATACTGGCTCTTAAACAGCAGCTGTCTCAGGTAGAGCATATAAGTGATATTCTTTGGTATGATGATGCACTAGATATTTCAGTTCCGACTGAGATGCTGCCTCAGAAACTTCACGATGCATTGTTTAATGGTGATGCCACAATGATGGTCGTTCTGTTTGACAATACGACATCAAGTGATGAAACAATGAGTGCTGTCAGTGATATGAGGCAGATAGTCAGTGAAAAATGTTTTATCAGCGGTATGTCAGGTGTCGTAACAGATATCAAGGAACTGTTTCTGCAGGAGATGCCCATATATGTTGTTATAGCAGCTTTATTATCACTGGTTGTATTATGTATTGCTATGGATTCATTTTTTGTACCAGTTCTCTTTCTTGTAAGTATCGGAGCTGCAATACTTTACAACCTCGGAAGCAATATTATAATAGGTGAGATATCCTATATAACAGAGGCACTTACGGCTGTCCTTCAGCTTGGCGTCACAATGGATTACTCAATATTTCTTCTTAACAGCTATATGGAAAATGAAAAGAAATACCCTGACGACAAGGAGAGTGCAATGGCAAATGCAATATCTGAAACCTTTAAGGCCGTTGCAGGAAGTTCGGTTACAACGGTTGCAGGTTTTGCAGCACTTATGCTTATGACGTTTTCTCTAGGCAAAAACATAGGAATTGTAATGATGAAGGGTGTTATTCTTGGAGTTATCTGCTGTATCACACTTCTGCCTGCGATGATTCTTTGCTTTGAAAAAATAATTAAGAAAACGACTCACAGACCGGTAATTAAAAGTCTTGACGGGATGTCCGGATTTATTACAAAACACAGCGGAGCGTTTCTGTTGGTATTTGCAGCGCTGCTTGTCCCTTCACTGTTCGGCAACAGCAACAATACTCTTTACTATAATATAGACAGTTCACTACCTAAAACTCTTGCAAGCAGTGTTGCAAACAAGAAACTAGAGGAAGACTTTGATATGAACTCAGTTTATATGATGATGGTCAAAAATGATGTTACAGCAACTCAAAAGAAAGAGCTTCTGAGTCAGGTTGAGAATGTTGACGGAGTAAAATGGGCAATCGGAATCAATTCCTTTGTGGGAACGGCAGTGCCTGACAGTATGATACCTGATTCCCTTAAATCTGCGCTTAAGAGTGACGATTATGAAATACAGATCATAAGTTCAGATTATAAAACAGCAACTGATGAGGCAAATAAACAGATAGAACAGGTAAATTCAATTCTTAAATCATACAGCAAAGATTCGCTGGTTATAGGTGAAGCTCCTCTGACAAAGGATCTGGCTGATGTAACTGATGTGGATCTTGCAAGAGTAAATATTGCTTCAATTGCAGCTATTTTTATCATTATCATGTTTACTTTCAAGTCAATCAGCCTTCCGGTAATTCTTGTTGCTGTTATTGAGTTTGCAATATGTGTAAATATGTCAGTTCCGTACTATACAGACACGCCGCTTCCTTTTGTTGCAAGTATAGTAATAGGTACTATCCAGCTTGGTGCTACAGTTGACTATGCTATTCTTATGACAGGAAAGTATCAGAATGAGCGTATGGCAGGAAAGAACAAGTATGAAGCAGTCAGATGCGCTCATGCAGGTTCTATCAAACCAATTCTCATAAGCGGATGCAGTTTCTTTGCAGCTACATTCGGAGTAGGAATTTATTCAAAAATAGATATGATAAGCTCTATTACAGTTTTGCTGTCAAGAGGTGCTGTAATAAGTACAATCGTAGTTCTTACTATTCTTCCTGCAATGTTCCTGGTTTTTGATAGAGTAATATGTGCAACGACAAGTGGAATGAAGCAGAAGGTTACAAATAAAGCAGTCGGACAATATAGTGAGGAGAGATAATTATGAAACAGAGAATAATCAAAATTATAGCAGGTGTTACAGCACTGGTTGTGTCATCAGGGTTTACATTATGGTTTTCACAGTCCAGAGATACAAGCGGAATATCTGCGACAGGAGAGCCTCAGCAGACAGTATCAGATGCAGTTGTACCTAAAAAGAGTATAAGCGATCTGGTTCTGAAAAAAACTGAATCAGTATTTGTAAATGCATCTGCAACAGGTGAAGCTGAGAACATAACAGTAAGCAACTGGCTATGCAACCCTGACTCATTAAGTGTTTTAGATGATAAGTCTGAGCTTAATGATATCAAAAATATAAAGGGAACAGAGACCTTTACACAGCAGGGTCAGAATATAAAATGGAATGCAGACGGAAAAGATATTTATTATCAGGGCACTACTGACAAGGAACTGCCTGTAACAGTAAAGGTAACTTACACTCTTGACGGTAAGGAGATCACGCCCGATGAGCTTTCAGGAAAAAGCGGTAAGGTTACTATCAGATTTGACTATAAAAATAATACTGAACAGACAGTAGAAGTAAACGGAACATCACATAAGGTATCAGTTCCTTTTATGGCAGCTACAGGACTTATGCTTGATTCAGGTAAGTTTACAAATGTTAAGGTGACAAATGGAAAGGTAATTTCTGATGCTGACAAAGGTATAGTACTTGGCGGTGCTTTGCCGGGATTTGCTGATTCACTGGACATAGATTCATTTAAAGGAGAAGATCTGAAATTTGATGACATAGACATACCGGATTATTTTGAAGTTACAGCTGATGTGACAGATTTCTCTCTTGAAACTACTATAACTGTTGTTACTAATGAACTTGTAAACAGTGTTGATTTTGATCCTCAGATGACAATAAATGATCTCAAAGATACTGTCAGGGAACTTTCAGATGCATCACTTAAGCTTGTTGACGGTTCTTCTGATCTTTACGACGGACTTGAAAAACTCTTTGATAAATCAGGAGAGCTTACAGATGGTATAGATAAGCTGGCTGATGGATCAGATAAAGTAAATGATGCGATGAGTGTACTGTCCTCAGGTACCGGTAAGCTTTTAGAGGGAGTGGGAACACTTACAGGCGGCGGCAAAGACCTTGCAGATGGTACTCAGGTACTTGAATCAGGTGCATCTGATCTTAATGATGCAATGTCATCTCTTAAAGACGGAACTGCACAGATAAGAAACGGATCAGGAGCACTTTCTGGTGCAGCAAAGTCTCTTCAGGATGGTTCCGGTCAGATAGATGATGGTATGCTCTCACTTAAAAACGGATTTACTGCTGTTTATACCGGAATAAATGAACTTGATAAAAATTCAGCATCCCTTACAGAAGGATCAGCACAGTATAATGCAGGAATAAAACAGCTCAGAGACAGTCTTAATGATATGAAGGCTGATTTCAGCAAAATCTCAGTACTTGTTGCATCTTCCTCAGAAATAAAGACGGGTATTGCGGGACTTAATGATGCAGTCTCAAAGCTTCAGCAGGGCGTATCATCAGAGGGAATGAAACAGGTTATGCTGCAGAAGGGTCTGGATGCTGACAGTTTATCAGATGCTGATGAACAGTGCATTGCTTCATTAACTGCACAGATAGAGCAAATAAACAGTCAGATCAAAAAACTCAGTGAAGCACAGGGTTATGAAGAACAGATAGAGCAGCTTAAAAATCAGCAAGCAAGTCTTTCTCAGATAGTAGAGGTGCTGAAAGGAAATGCAGCATATATATCAGGTTCACAACAGTATGTTGACTCTGCAGCACAGGCAATTTCACAGATCAAAGATGGTATTTCAAAGCTTAATGACAGCTACAGTCAGTTTGACGACGGTGTTAATGAGCTCGCAGCACAGATAAACTCTCTTGGTTCGGGATTGTCTCAAATCAAAGATGCTGTCAATAAACTGGCTGATTCATATGATTCAACAGATGGTGCCATAGGTTCATATACCTCAGCAGTCAGCAAAATAAAAGATGGATGTACACAGCTCACAAGTGGTACAGATACACTCAAGCAGGCTACATCTACACTCAGGGATGGTGCGCAGGCTTTATGCAGCGGTGCTCAGACTCTGGACAGTGCAGTACAGTCTGCAGATGATGGCGCTGCAAAAATATCTGATGGAACCGGCTCACTTCTTGACGGTGCAAAGAAACTTACATCAGGAGTACAGGTGCTGTTAAATGGTGCTGATACTTTATATAATTCTGTAGCATCTCTTAACTCAGGCGCAAATGATATTAAAAATGCAACAGGACAAATCGATAACGGCCTTAATGAACTTAAGAATAAATGCCCGGATCTGAAAGACGGAATAAAAAAACTCAGAGACGGTTCAAAAGAGCTGAGTGAAGGAATGAGTGACTTTAATGAAAAAGGAATTCAGAAAATATCAGATATTATCAACAACAATATGACAGGACTTGCAGACAGACTGCAGGCTATCCAAAAAGCTTCAGACCAGTACACATCATTTACCGGTAAGTCAGATGATATGGATGGGGCAGTTAAGTTTATTATAGAAACAAAAGGGATCAATGAAGAATAACTTTTAAATATAATTAATGCCCGCTGTGCAGTGAAACACAGCGGGCATTATTAATTACTTATTTTTTTGTTTTGTAAAGAAAAATGCAGCGGCAGATGATATGCCTGCAAGAATAAAAGCTAAAATACCTGATGTATCTCCGGTGGACGGAGAAGACTGTATATGAAGCTGTGTGGCAGATGATGATTGTTCAGTCCTGCCTGAATCAGCAGTTGTTTGAGATGAATCTGACATGCTGTCCCCGGAAGCGCCGCTGTTCGTAGTTGTCGGTTTTAAATTGTCAGTCTCAGCGGCAGTTGTACTCTCAGCTTCATATGAGGTATAGGCGGATGTAACTGTGAGATCAGTCTCGTATGAAGTGTGAGCGGATGAAACCGTAGAATCAGGTTCAATTGAAGTATGGGAAGATGTAATTTCAGATCCGGATGGCTGTGAAGGCGGCGATGGTAACTGGCTGATAGTCTGTGAACTGCCGGTATTGTCAATATCTGATCCGAGAACAGGTGTTGTAGTAACGGTGGCCTCTATATCAAATGATACATCACCCCAACCTATGATTTTCCCGTTTTCATCATACTCAGGTGTAAATCCTTCTATTGCAACGGATTCACCGCTTACTATTATATTTCCTTCTATTCCTGGATACAGAGTATTTTTATAGTCATCAGATATAGTAAAGGAATTCATAAGATCACTGGTGGATTCACCTGGTTCAAGCGGATACTGATAATAATAGTAACCGTCTCCTCCGTATACCCAGTCATTTATATTTGGAAGGTTTATATTTATCCAGTCAGTGTTCATATCAGGCACTTTTATTCCATCGATAGTCCATGATTTATCAGCCTGGACCCTTACATAAACAGGGACGTTGCCTTTGTTTGAAATACCCACCTGTTTATCAACTGTTTCACCTGCACCGACACCGTAAGACGGACGTTCATATATGTCAATCAGGTCGATCGCAGCACTGTCCTGTGTCTTCAGACCGAGTCTCGCACCTATAACCGAAACAGTGAGAATTGAACAGGCAGCAGCTATAAGTAGTTTATACATTCTTTTCTCCTATGTTAATACAGTATTTATATACTTTAAAATTATCATATATAAGGATAATAGTCAATACTGTAAATAATGGTTATGAAAATATATAAATATAACATAAATCAGAGCATAAAAAAAGACTGAAATAACTTTTGTTACTTCAGTCTTTTTATAGTGACCCGTACGAGAATTGAACTCATGATTCCGCCGTGAAAGGGCAGCGTCTTAACCTCTTGACCAACGGGCCATATAATAGCGGCAGTGGGATTCGAACCTACGACCAATCGGGTATGAACCGAGTACTCTAGCCAACTGAGCTATGCCGCCATATATAATATATGTCGTTGTGTATCAGTCACTAGCGACTACATTATGATACTACAAAAATATAAAAAAGTCAATAGTTTTTTATATTTTTATTTTATGCAAAAAAATATTATGTTTTTTACATATAAGACATGTCTGAAAAAACCAACTTGGAATACTTTTAATTCACATGTTTAAAATTAATATATAGAATTGATAAAAAGTTTTTAACAGTAATTTTGTATCGCCAGATAAATAAAACCAAAGAATAAAATGGTACAAATAATCAGTGTTCAGGTTGAAATTTTTCGTTTTGACATTTGTAAAACTGAGGTGTATACTACTACTTGTATCTGAAGGAAATATGTGTTTCAGGTACATATACATATATTTGAAAGGACCGATTTCTATGAAAAAGAAATTATTAGTTATAGCAGCAGTTGCAATGATGGCTCTTTGTGCAACATCATGTTCAAGCAGTTCATCAAGCTCTTCAGCTGCACAGACAACAAAAGCCACAACAACAACTACAGCAGAAAAGACAACAACTAAGGCAGATGCTGAGACTACAACAGCTAAGAAAGCTAATGAAACTACAACAGTCAAGAAGGCAGCCGGAGAAACAACAACCAAGGCCGGCAATGCTGCAGAGGCTACTACAACAAATAAGGCTGCGCAGGGCGGCAATACAGTAACTACAACTGCTGCAAAGGCAGCTTCAGTAACAACAACAACAAAGTAATAAATTCATTCCTGGTTTTATTATCTGTACTATAGTTGCGAATATGATATGCAGTACGACCTGTATGATGTTAGTTTCATACAGGTCGTACTGTTTATATAAAAAAATAATTTGCGGCAGATGAAATATATTCATCTGCCGCAAGCAGCAATAAATAGATTGAAAATGTCAGTTTTTTATGCGAGAAGATAATCTTCTGCTATATCCCTTAGAAAATCAGGATATACAGTATTTCTTATCAGAGTCTCAACGAACTCAATGATCTTCTGTCTGTTGCATGTCAGATCACTGATCATCTTTTCTTTATGATGTATGCAGTCCCTGACACAAACTCCATAAGTTTCAGTTGAAGTCTGATCGTCTTCACTGATAAAAGCATAATACTCAAGATTGTTATTTCCTAAACATTCATTATAAATAATATTCATACTGTTTCCTCCCGTTACATGAAGATGCTCTTTTTGTTTTAATATAGACTCAAATGTCAATATAAATATTATACTGTAAAATTATATATAAAACAATAGATATTTCCTAAAGTGCATTTTTAGGGTATAGAATGCATTTTGTAAACATAGAAACAGAAAAAAACACATAAAAAAAAGAACAAACATAAAAGTTTGTTCTTTTTTTAGTGACCCGTACGAGAATTGAACTCATGATTCCGCCGTGAAAGGGCAGCGTCTTAACCTCTTGACCAACGGGCCATATAATAGCGGCAGTGGGATTCGAACCTACGACCAATCGGGTATGAACCGAGTACTCTAGCCAACTGAGCTATGCCGCCATGTATTAATTGATTGTCTTATCTGTGAACCATCACATGCGACTTAATTATTATACTCTGATTGTTCCTGTTTGTCAATACTTTTTTTAAAAAATATAAAAAAAATTAATTATTTTTTTTTTCAGTTAAAAGAGAGCTAATTTCAGAAAATCAGTACTGATATTATAATATGTATTATTTTATTTGTTATACACGGACAGTCTGAAATCCGTGTATAACATCAGACTGTATCATTTACTGCTTTTTCTTTTATGATAACTTACAAAATCAAATCTTATCTGCTCTGTGATAAACTCAAGCATCTGTGTCGTTGATTCAAGAAGACTGTTGATAGTATCAGTTTCAATATCAAGAGGTATGTCAGCGGGATAACGTGTTTCTATATAGAAACGGTTAAGGGTAGAGCTTTTTGAGACCCATTGTTCAAAATGCTCATCACACTGGGATGCCTGCTTGCAGAGCCATGTAAGATTGTGCCCGTCATACAGACGGTGTTTTTTAAAAAGAAGATAACCCTTTAGTGCTTTTTCAATGCACTGCTGACAGTGAAATGCAACCGAATTAAAGCAGCGTGTGTCCTGCAGCAGGTTTTTTGCCGCAAGATAGTCAAGATTTGCATGGAAAAGCCAGTCGAAATATCTTCTGCTGTCATTGTCTCTATAGCCTCTGCCCATATATATACACTCCCGAGTTGTTTATTTTCCATGCAAATGTACCAATCTCATTTTTAAGACAGTCCCACTCAGATTGTTTATACAAAACAAGGTCAAACGGGACATCGCTGTCTATTTTCATATACATTGCACATTCCAGCTCTGAAGTACTTGCGCAGCTGTCATCTACGATTACAAGCAGTTTAAAGCTTACCAGTTCCTCTGACGTGTTGATTTTATTGCTTATAAGTATGATCGCAGTAGGTCGGCACAATTTTTGTATTTCTTCTGATACACCCAAAATAATATCATTATCTACCATAAACTTATCATCCCTTATATGTTATAGCTGTGCATGTGCATGACGTGTGACATGACAGCCAACGTTTACTGATACCGGGAGTCCGGCAATATGTGTCGGGTACTTTTCAATATTTACAGCCATTGCTGTTATTGTTCCGCCAAAGCCCTGAGGTCCGATTCCAAGTGCGTTTATTTTATTCAGCATTTTTTGTTCCATATCGGCATACAGCGGATCAGGATTTCTTACAGAGATATCCCTGCAAAGTGCTTTTTTTGCAAGAAATGCGCAGTGTTCAAAGTTTCCGCCTATTCCTACTCCGATAACCATTGGCGGACATGGATTGCTGCCTGCTTTTGATATAACATCTGTTACATAGTTTATTATATCATCATTTGTTGCACTTGGTGTAAACATTTTAAGAGAAGACATATTTTCACTTCCGAATCCTTTTGGACATACGTCAATGTTTATTCTGTCTCCCTCAACTATAGTAGTATGAATAATGGCAGGTGTATTGTCTTTTGTATTTACACGTACAAGAGGATCCGATACAACAGAGCACCTGAGATATCCTTCAGTATATCCTCTGGCAACTCCCCTGTTTATCGCATCATTCAGACTTCCGCCTTCAAGGTGAATGTCCTGGCCTATTTCAATAAAAATAACAGCCATTCCTGTGTCCTGACAAATTGCGACTTCACATTCCCTAGCTGCGTCAATATTGGCACAGAGATCACAGAAGACAGATTTGCCTGCAGCCGATTGTTCAAGTTCAGTGCATTCACGGATCTTATTTTCAAGACTGGCCGGGAGCTCTCTGTTTGCTTTGATGCAAAGATCCCTTATTGTATCCTCGATAAGCTTAACATTTACAGTTTTCATTTTATGACCTCTTTTTATGATATTATTTTTCCGTTAATCATTACAAGCGTAGGCTCGCTCATGACATCAAGCGGGTCGCTGTCATACAGCTGAATATCAGCATCTTTTCCCGGCTCAATTGAGCCCGTTATATCAGATATACCTGCCGCATGTGCCGCACCTGAAGTTATTGCGTGAAGGGCATCCATATAGTTGAGTCCGCCCTTTACAGCAATAGCAGCGCTTATCGGAAGGTACTGAATAGGACAAACCGGATGATCTGTACAGATTGCAATATTTGCGCCGTCCTTATGAAGACAGGCTGCATTTTTTATATCCATGCTTTTAAGTTCAGGTTTAGCTCTGTCACAGATAATCGGACCTACAACTGTATACGCATGGTCTTCACCCAGGATGTCTGAGACAAGATATCCGTCTGTTGCATGTATAAGAACATAATCGAGGTTAAATTCCTTGGATATACGTACAGCCGTACAGATATCATCAGCTCTATGACAATGAAAATGTGCTTTTTTCTCATGTTTCAGAAGTGGAATAAGTGATTCAAGCTTCATATCGAATTCGGGCATCTGGTTGTTTTCAGGATCTGCCTTGTATCTGCAGATATCCTCATGGTATCTCTTTGCCTTCATAAGAATCTCTCTGATAAGTGCAGCAGTTGCCATACGTGTCACAGGTGTTTCATCACGGTCGTTGTACACAGTTTTAGGGTTTTCACCCAAAGCAAACTTGATTCCGCATTCTTTTATTATCATTTTATCAATGCAGTGTCCGGTTGTCTTTATTGCAACTATTTCACCGCCTACTGCATTTGCACTTCCCGGACATGTCAGAACAGATGTTATTCCGCGGTTGTGTGCTTCCTCAAAACAAAAATCAAAGGGATTGATTCCATCAACTGCACGTACATGCGGTGTAACAGGGTCAGACTGTTCGTTGCAGTCATCGGATTCAAAAGCAACCCCGTTTCCGATGATTCCAAGATGAGTGTGAGCATCGATAAACCCGGGCATAAGTATCTGGCCTCCGGCATCTATATCATCACTGCTGGTGCTGCATGTGCCGCTCCCGGTGTTTATAATTTTACCGTCACGGATCTCTGCCCAACCGTTTTCTATTATTTCATCTTTTGAATTCATCGTATAAATATGTGCATTATATATCTTCAATGAAAGCCTCCGTTCCGCCTGGTCTCAGACAATTTTATTACAGCCTGCTCCAGCATTGATGAGACTTCATCAGCAGAATGTGCCGATGCATCAACGGTGATCTGGGAGTGCTGTATGTATATACTGCGGCGCTGTGTGTATATATCCAAAAGCTTATCTTTGCTGTTATTGACGGCAATTGGTCTGTTCGGATCATCTTTTATCCGGCTGTAGCATATTTCAAAAGGAACATCAATAAATATCACAGCTGCACTGCGGCCGGCGTTCTCAGCATTTTCATCACTGAGCATTGCACCGCCTCCGCATGCTATAACGGCATTTTCATGAGAAAGCTCAATGATACTTGCGGATTCAGCAGCCCTGAAGTACTTTTCCCCTTTTTGAGAAAAAATATCAGGAATGCTCATGCCTTCACGATTTACAATATAATCATCCATATCAATAAACTTTGTGCCAAGTTTTTCAGAAAGCCTTTTGCCTGTACATGATTTTCCGCAGCCCATAAATCCACATAAGAATACTGTCACCTGAAATCTCCTTCAATTATTATGTTTGTCTGGTCTATTATACTGTTTATCTGTTCTTCACTGTAGTGAGATCCGTTCCATATCTCATGCGCTCTCACTGCCTGCCATACAAGCATTGCTGTACCGGAACGTCCCTTTTTTCCTAGTGAAAGTGCTGTTTTTACAAACTGAGTCTGCACAGGATTATATACAGCATCAAATACTGCATCACACTTTTGTATAAGCTCTTGCGATGCAGGGGATGCATTGCAGTTAGGATACATACCGACAGGTGTTGCATTTATAATAAGATTGTATCTGTCGTTTACAGTGCTGCTGTCAGCAAGTGTTACCTTGCAGTCAGGTGCACAGCTTAGAATTTCTTCCACAAGAATATCTGCTGTTTTTTTTACCTGAGGCAGGATCGCAATTGTAAGCTGCGCACCATGAAGAGCGGCTTCTATAGCCATCATGCGTCCTACTCCTCCGCATCCGAACAGAAGGACTTTTTCGGAAAGACCCATATCGCTTACGGATTTAAGAAATCCGTCGCAGTCCGTGTTGTAGCCGATAGAAGTATTATTGTCATTAAATACACAGTTTACAGAATTGTATCTTTGCGCTGAACTGTCAAGCTTGTCGATAAAGGGAATGATTTGTGTTTTATAAGGTATAGTAATATTATATCCGCGCATTTCTTTAAGTTTGACAACATCTTCACTGAAGCTCCCGGGATCTATATCTGTACATGAATACTCTGCATCGATACCAGATGCTTCAAAAAGCTTGGAATGAATAAATGGTGACATTGAATGGCCGAGAGGATGTCCTATTAAAGTGTATTTTTCCATGTTTAAAACCTCTGTTATCAGAATGATGCTTTTTCCAGAGTTGAAGCATTTTCAATATTGAATGAATTTACATCGCTTAATGTCTTTTTAACGAGCCCTGTAAGAGTTTTGCCAGGTCCGAGCTCAATAAAGGTATCGAAGCCTGCAGCCTTTACAGCGGTAAGTTCATCTGTAAACTTTACAGGTGAAATAATATGTTTTGCAAGTAAAGATGGAATATCAGAAAAGTCTGTAAGTTCACTTCCGTATACATTAGAGAAAAATTTTACCTGAGGCGCTTTGAAACTTATATCTTTTATGATGTTATAAAATTCACGGCTGGCCTCCGCCATTTTTTTACAGTGAAATGCTGATTCTACATTAAGCGTCATAACACGTGCACCGAGCTCTGAAAGTGATGCAGATGCAGTTTCTACAGCTTTTTTGTCACCTGCTATAACTGTCTGCTTTGGTGAATTATAATTTACCGGAACAACGTATCCTTCAGTCTGACTGCAGATCTCTTCGATCTTCTGAGGATCAAGTTTCAGTACTGCAGCCATTGCACCCGGCTCAGAATCTGATATGGCATTGTTAAATGCTTCGGCACGGGCTTTTATTACCCTTATTCCGTCTTCAAATGACAGCATGCCGGTTGCGGTCATTGCAGCATATTCTCCGAGAGAATGACCTGCTGCTGCTGAAAATGTCAGACCATTTTTCTTGGCAGCTTCAAAGCATACAAGTGATGTTACCATTATGGCCGGCTGTGAATAGAGTGATCTCGAAAGCTCTGTAAATGATTCATCAAAACATACTTTTTTAAGATCATATCCGAGAATTTCTGATGCTTTGTCGTATAAATCATATAGATCAGGGTATTTTTCACATATATCCTTACCCATTCCGCTGTACTGAGAGCCTTGTCCTGCAAATAAAATTATATTCATTTATTATTTTTCATTCCTTTCACATTGTTAAAATGCATAAATTTTCATATAGACCAACATAATAATTTTATATATTCATCGAATTTTTTTCTGCTGACATGATATGTTACTTGTTCAGTTGCAAATATATCAAAAATGGTTTAAAATATATTTTAAGTAACGTTTTATTGACGGCTATAAATATACCATATATTATTGTCCAAAAATAATAATAACATAAAAAGAAAAATAAAACAACTTGATACAGGAGGAAAATTTATTGCAGGGAATTAAAATATTAGGATCAGCTTCCTATTGTCCTGAAACGGTTGCCACAAACGATGACTTTACTAAGATAATTGAGACGAACGATGAGTGGATCACAACCAGAACAGGAGTCAGACAAAGACATATAGCAGTTGGTGAGACTACCTTTACAATGGGCGTAAATGCAGCCAGAAAGGCTGTTGAGGCTTCAGGTCTTGCCAAAGAAGAAATAGATATGATTATTTGCTCGACAGTTACTCCTGACAGCTTTTTTCCGTCTATGTCATGTGTTATACAGAAAGAACTTGACATACCAGGATGTATGGCTTTTGATATAAGTGCTGCCTGCTCAGGTTTTGTATATGTTCTTGATATAGCTCAGAAGTATATTGCTTCAGGAAACGCAAAGCATATCCTGGTAGTAAGCGCTGAAAAGCTATCCAAACTGGTTGATTATACAGACAGATCATCATGTATTCTCTTTGGTGACGGAGCTGCTGCAGTGGTTCTGGGAGAATCTCAGACACTGTTTTCAAGTTATATGGGAGCAGACGGCAGAGGCTGTGATTATCTGAGAGCAACCTGCCAGACAGGCATCCCGTGTCCGCTGTTTGAAGAAGAACTTCTCAGTGATGACACCGGAAAGATATTTCAGAATGGAAAAGAAGTATACAAGTTTGCAACATCAGTAATGCCGAAGGCTATAGCCGAAGCAGCTGCGAGAGCAGATATAGATGTAAATGATATTGATATTTTTATTCCTCATCAGGCAAATATCCGTATAATAAAGACTGCTGCGTCAAAACTGGGCATAAGCGATGAAAAGTTTTATGTAAATATCGAAAATTACGGAAACACATCAAGTGCAAGTATTCCGATAGCTCTGCATGAAGCTATTGAAAATAAAAAGATAAAACGCGGTGATAAGGTTCTGCTTGTTGGATTTGGTGCAGGACTCACCTATGGTGCTGTTTTGATAGAGTATTAGAAGGGAGACAGAAAGTATGGCATATACCGCAATTGTAACCGGTGCAGTTCAGGGAATCGGTGCACAGATAGCACTGAGACTTGCTAAGGATGGAATCAATGTAGCGATCAACTGCAGAAGTGCAGCCAGAATTGAGAACGGAGGAAATCAGATAGCCCAGAAGTGCCGGGAATATGGTGTGCTTGCAGAATGTTTTGCTGCAGATGTTTCAGATTATGACCAGTGTTCAGCTATGGTGGACGAAGTAAAGAAAAAGTTCGGCAGGATCGACTTTCTCGTAAATAATGCAGGAATAACAAGCGACGGACTTCTTGTCAGAATGTCAGAGGATTCATATGACAAGGTAATAGCTGCAAATCAGAAAAGTGTATTCAACATGATGAAACTTGTCGGTTCCGTTATGATGAGACAAAAGAGCGGCCGCATAGTTAATATAGCATCTGTGATCGGAATATACGGCAACGCAGGGCAGGCTAATTATGCTGCTTCAAAAGCTGCTGTAATAGCTATGACCAGGTCAGTATCAAAGGAACTCGGATCACGTGGAATTACTGTTAATGCAGTTGCACCTGGTTTTATAGAGACTCCTATGACTGATGCGCTTACAGATGATCAGAAGAAAGCGATTTTAGACAGAATATCTTTAAGAAGGTATGGAAAAGCCGAAGAAGTTGCTGGTGTGGTTTCATTTCTCCTGTCGGAAGATGCCGCCTATATCACAGGCCAGACAATTGAAATTTCAGGCGGTTTATCAATGTAACATCAGGAGGAAATAAAATTGAGAAGAGTAGTTATTACAGGCGTAGGAACAGTAAACTCATTAGGAAACAACAGCAAAGAATACTGGAATAATGTTGTTGGTGAAAAACTTGGTTTTTCATATGTTGACAAATTTGATTCAGAAACTCTTGGTGTACACATAGTAAGTCAGGTCAAGGATTTTGTACCTGATGAGACCATTGAGAAAAAAGAACTCAGAAGAATGGACAGATTCACTCAGTTTGCTGTGACAGCAGCTAATGAGGCACTCAGAGACAGCAGTACAAAGTTTGAGGACCTTGATCCGTTCAGAGTCGGTGTAATAATCGGATGCGGTATAGGCGGACTTGAACTGACACAGACAGAACATGCAAAGTATCTTGAAAAAGGACCTAACAGAATATCTGTTTTCTATATTCCTATGATGATAGCAAACATGGCTGCCGGAACAGTTGCAATGAGAACAGGATTTAAAGGCGACAACTTTGCAACAGTAACAGCATGCTCATCATCAACACACGCTATCGGTGAGTCATTCAGAAAAATCAAGGACGGATACCTAGATGCATGCATATGCGGCGGTACAGAGAGCTGTATAACTGAGTTTGCAATGGGCGGATTCAATAATATGAAAGCTCTGTCTAGATCTGACCGTCTTGACCGTGCATCAATTCCTTTTGATAAAGAGAGAAATGGTTTTGTACTTGGTGAAGGCTGCGGAATACTGGTACTTGAGGAATATGAACATGCAAAGGCAAGAGGCGCACAGATCTATGCTGAAATAGCAGGTTATGGTGCAACATGCGATGCATATCATATGACATCACCTTCTCCTGAGGGGGATGCTGCAGCAAGAGCAATGGTAAATGCATATACAGAGGCAGGTCTTAAGGCTGAGGATGTTGATTATATCAATGCTCACGGAACATCAACAGGTCTTAATGACAAGTACGAGACAACAGCAATAAAGAAAGCACTTGGAGATCATGCATCTAAGGTAAAGATAAATTCAACTAAGTCCATGATAGGACATCTTCTGGGTGCTGCAGGTGCAGTTGAGGCTATAATTACTGCACTCCAGATAAAGAACAGTTATATACACAGAACACTTGGATACCAGGTTTTTGATGAAGAGTGTGACCTGGACTACTGTACACAGGCCTCAATAAAAATGCCTGTAAGGACAGCACTTTCAAATTCACTCGGATTCGGCGGACACAATGCAACAATATGTATGAAGGCAATCGACGAATAAGTAAGGAGGCAATATAATGGCAGAGAAAATAGCATGCAATCTGACATTTAATGAAATTAAAGAGCTTATCAATATAGCATCAGAAAAAAATCTGAGCAAAATAGATATTTCAGTAGGAGATACTCATCTTATACTTGAGGGCGCTTCATGTCAGACGGCAGGTCCTGTATATGCACAGGTACAGCAGCCTCAGGCAGCACAGGTTACAGAGTCTCATTCAGACCACCCGGAGATCAGCACAGCCACATGCGGAAAAATGGTGAAGGCTCCTATCGTAGGAACATTCTATGCATCATCAGGACCGGACAAGGCACCTTTCGTTAAGGAAGGACAGCATATCAAAAAGGGCGATGTACTTTTTATTATAGAATCAATGAAGCTTATGAATGAGATCCAGAGTGAATTTGACGGTACAGTAAAGAAAGTAATTGTATCAAACGGAAGCCCGGTAGAATACGATCAGCCGATAATGGAAATAGAATAAATACAGGAGTTGTCAGATTATGAGCGTTTTAATGGACAGAGAACAGATAATGCAGATAATTCCTCACAGAGATCCGTTTCTTCTGATTGATGAAATCGTAGAAATGGAACTCGGTAAAAGAGTTGTAGCATTAAAATATATAAAAGAAGATGACTTCTGGTTTAAAGGTCACTTTCCGGAAAAACCGGTAGTACCAGGAGTTCTTATGGTAGAAATGCTTGCTCAGGCAGGTGCTGTGGCAATGCTTTCTATGGATGAATACAAGGGAAAGATCGGACTTCTTGCCGGAGTTGACAAGGCAAAATTCAGGAGAATGGTAGTTCCCGGTGATGTTTTAAGACTTGAAGTCGAAATAATAAAAGTAAAAGGCCCTATCGGTGTTGGCAAAGCAGTTGCATCGGTAGACGGTGAGAAGGCAGTTTCGTGCGAAATAACATTTGCAATCAAATGACAGATACAAAATATTTTAGTCGTTTTATTCAAGAGGAGATACAATGTTTAAGAAAGTACTGATAGCTAACAGAGGTGAAATAGCAGTCAGAATTATAAGAGCATGCCGTGAGCTTGGAATAAGAACGGTTGCTGTTTATTCTACTGCAGACAGAAGTTCACTTCATGCTCAGATCGCTGATGAAGCAGTGTGTATAGGACCTGCTGATTCATCAAAGAGTTATCTGAATATGGAAGCAATTATCTCTGCATGTGAAATTACAGGAGCAGATGCGGTTCATCCCGGATTCGGATTTTTATCTGAAAATGCAAAATTTGCCCGTATATGTGAAAAATGCGGAATAACATTTATCGGTCCGTCCGCTGCATCAATTGACATGCTTGGTGATAAGGCAATGGCTAAAAAGACTATGCAGGCTGCCGGAGTACCTGTTATTCCAGGTTCGAGCGGTGCAGTATCATCACTGAGTGATGCCAAGAAGATCGCACAGCAGATAGGTTATCCTGTTCTGGTTAAGGCATCAGCAGGCGGCGGCGGCAGAGGCATCAGAATGATAAGCAATGATGATGAACTGGAATCACAGATAAATATTGCAAGTCAGGAAGCAGAGAACTTTTTTGGTGATAAATCTGTTTATATTGAAAAGTTTATTGAAGATCCACGGCATGTTGAAATACAGATTGCAGCAGACAAAGCAGGAAATGTGGTTTACCTTGGTGAAAGGGACTGCAGTCTTCAGAGAAGACACCAGAAGGTACTCGAGGAGAGCCCGAGTCCTGTAATGACACAGGAGCTTCGCTGTAAAATGGGTGAAGCAGCAGTAAAAGCTGCAAAGGTAAGTAACTATTATAATGTCGGAACTATAGAGTTTCTGGTAGACAAACACCTTAACTTCTATTTTATGGAGATGAATACCCGAATTCAGGTTGAGCATCCTGTAACCGAATTTGTAACTGGTGTTGATCTTGTTAAAACTCAGATAAGGATCGCAGCTAACGAAAACCTTGATTTTACTCAGAATGATATTAAAATAAAAGGACATGCTATTGAATGCAGAATTAATGCAGAGTGTCCTGATAAAAATTTCAGACCTTGTCCCGGAACAATAACAGAACTGTATACTCCGGGAGGTCCTGGTATCCGTGTTGACAGTGCTGCCTATCAGGGATATACTATTACGCCTTTCTATGATTCTATGATCTCAAAGCTTATTGTGTATGGCACAACCAGAGAAGAGGCTATAATGAAGATGAAATGGGCACTGTCAGAGTTTATTGTCTGCGGTGTTGATACAAATATAGATTTTCAGCTTGGACTTATAAAAAATAAGACATTTGAGAGCGGAAAATATGATGTTGGCTTTATCGAAAGACTGCTGGCAAAAAAAGATATTTAGCAGCAGAGTGATATAATTAATTTATATATGGCCGCAAAAAAATGTACTGAAAGTTGAGGTGAATCCAGTGCTTGAAGATTTGTTTAAAGTTGTTAAAACCAGATTTAACGGAAAAGAATCTGATGCTGCCAGTATAGCTGATTCTACCATCCCGGAAGATCTTATGTTCAAATGTCCGAGGTGCAGGCATACAATGTTTCTCGATGATTATGAGATAAACAATAAAGTTTGTACTGCCTGTAATTATCACGGAAGACTGACTGCAAGAGAGCGTATTGAGCTTACTGTTGATAAAGACACGTTTGTTGAATATGATCATTCAATGATGAGTCTTAATCCTATAGACTTTCCGGACTATGATAAAAAACAGGCTATGCTAAGAGAAAAAACCGGCATCAATGATGCAGTTGTGACAGGTGAAGCATATATAAGACGTATCAAAACAGTTATTGCTGTAATGGATTCCAACTATATGATGGCTTCCATGGGAAGCGTTGTTGGCGAGAAAATAACCAGAGCCATAGAAAAGGCTACTCAGATGAAAGTTCCTTTTATTGCGTTTACTGCATCAGGCGGTGCAAGAATGCAGGAGGGAACGGTATCTCTGATGCAGATGGCTAAAACATCGGGTGCAATTGCCAGACATAACGATGCAGGCCAGCTGTATATAACTGTACTTACAGACCCGACTACGGGCGGTGTTACAGCATCATTTGCATCTCTGGGAGATATCATTATAGCAGAACCAAAGGTACTCATAGGTTTTGCCGGAAGACGTGTTATAGAAGGAACTATAAAGCAGAGACTGCCTGATGACTTTCAGCTTGCTGAATTTCTTCTTGAAAAGGGCTTTGTAGACATGATTGTTGAACGTAAGAAAATGCGGAGTGTTCTCTCACATCTTATGATGCTCAATAATTATCATCCGGAAGAAATATAGCAAGGGGGGTTGATTTATGGAAAACTATGTAAATAATCTTACACCCTGGCAGAGACTCGAGCTCATCAGAAATAAGGCACGTCCGACAATTAATGATTATATGCCGATGATTTTTGACGAATTTTATGAAATGCACGGTGACAGGTATTATGGTGATGATGCTGCTGTCTTAGGCGGACTTGCAATGCTTGGTGGAACTCCTGTAACTGTTATTTCTCATGTCAAGGGCAGAAATATCGATGAAAATAAGAAATCAAATTTTGCAATGCCTCATCCTGAGGGATACAGAAAAGCATTAAGACTTGCCAAGCAGGCAGAGAAATTTCACAGACCGGTTATCTGCTTTATAGATACTCCGGGAGCATTCTGCGGAATTGAGGCTGAAGAAAGAGGACAGGGAGAGGCAATAGCAAGAAATCTGTTCGAGTTCATGCAGCTTAAAACACCTGTAATATCTATTGTGCTTGGTGAAGGCGGAAGCGGCGGTGCGCTTGCCCTTGGTGTATGTGATGAACTTGCAATGATGTCAAATGCACTTTATTCTGTTATCTCTCCAAGAGGATTTGCAAGTATACTCTGGAAAGATGCATCACGTGAAAAGGATGCCTGCAATATGATGAAAATAACTGCTGAAGATATGGTAAGACTTAATATTGCAGAGCATATTATACCTGAGCCTATAGGCGGTGCACAAAACGATTTGTGTAAAACTGCTGAAAATATAAAGGAATATTTGTTGGAAGCGACAACGAGAAATTTAAAGAAAAGTATTGACGTTTTACTTAATGAACGATATACTAAGTTTAGAAAAATCGGTGAGTTTCAGGAAATTTCCCGGGATAATGAAACAGACTGATAAGTATAAAGTTTATTTTGGTGAAAGGTCGCCATTATAATATAAAATAAGTTTATGGAGGAACAGATTAATGGTTTTTGAAAAAATCAAAGAGCTTATTGTAGATCAGCTAGATTTAGAGGAAGACGAAGTAACGATGGGAGCATCAATTGCTGATGACCTTCATGCTGATTCTCTGGATGTAGTGGATCTTATAATGTCAATCGAAAGTGAATTTGATCTTGAGATTCCTGATGAAGATGTTGAGGCTATAAAGACGGTTGGCGATATAGTTAATTATGTTGAAGGCAAAGTATCAGCCGCTGAATAGCATTTAAAATTTGTCACCTGTTAGTCTGATTGCTGATAGGTGACAGTATTTTATCATTTACCGGACCTTATTTATTATATACTACAGATTCAGAGTCCGGTCCAGAGATTACATTGCATAGTAATAATATATATATATAACAGGCTGAGGATGAAAAGGAAAGGAAGTAACAATGAAAAAAGTAGAAGAAAAAGCTCTCGTATTCAGTACATTTACATCTGTTTTATTATCATTTACTTTGATAATAGGTGTTGTTTCATTTATATCCTTTAAGACAAAGAAAAAACGTGATTACTGTGAGAAATGGAAAGACTATGATGAATGCGGAGTATGATAAATAAATAATTCAATGATATTAAAATAGCGTCAGGTATCACAGAAAGATACCTGACGCTGTTGTTTTTAATAATAATACGGCTTTATTATGTGACCAGAGATAAACGTGGCTTAAACACAATACAAAATAAATAATGCTTTATACTTCTTAAGATAAGACCACAGGACAATAGCCATCTCACAAAATAATATATAATATCTTAGGATGCAGTGTTTAGATGCGGTACTGTGTTATAACAAATACATAAAACGGGCAGCAAATCTCGATAAAAAGATTTGCTGCCCGTGTATTTCGGCATTTTTCAAATGACCAGAAAGGTCAATTATTATCAGATAATATCAGCATCATAACTTTGCATGAATAAAAAAATTATTTTCCGCGTCTGCTGGTATTTCTGCGCTTACTGTCTATATTTCGCTTAAGATCACACATTTTCTCTTCACTGTTTTGCTTAAATCTGGACAGCATATCCTCAAATGTGAGTTCCTGTGCAGGCTGTTTGCTGTTAAAAGAACGCTGATTGTTGTTTGTCTGGCGTGAAGAAGTTTGAGCACCTGAACCGGAATTTCTCTGATTATTATTCCATTGCGGTCTCGGTTTTGCGGGAGCTTCCACGGCTTTTTTTATGGACAGACTTGTCTTACCCTGTTCGTCAATATTTAGAACCTTAACCTTTACCTCCTGTCCTTCAGTAAGGTGTTCCCTGATATCATTGACATAGGTATTGGATATTTCTGAAATATGAACCATTCCTACCTGTACTTTATCCTCAACAGATATTTCTACAAATGCTCCATAGTTTGTGATATTGCGAACTTTTCCGTCATATATTTTTCCAATTTCAAGCAGCATAAAGAAAATAATATCCTCCTAAGTTATTAGTTTCTGGATGTATCATAAAATCTGATTTCATTAGGATAAGCATAGTTCATATTTTCAATAGCCAGCTTTTCTTTATAGTCATCTATGTCACCGTCATCAAATAGTCTCTGGACCTCTTCGTTTTCATCTTTTACGGCAGCTGTTTGCTGTTTAAGAAAATCCAGCTCTTTCCTTTTCTCAGAAAGAGAAGCCTGAGTTGATATTATTGATACAAAACATGCTATGACAGATATGAAAATTACTACGTTGCCGAAAATCCTCAGAGGATTTTTAGCGGTTTTGTTTTTACCCAACGTTCTCACATTCCTTTATGATAATCATATTACAATAATTATACTACAAAGACAGGTGTCAATCAAGGGCTTTTCAATATTTTTTTACCTTGGCTGGACCTTTTTTTAGTCTCAAAGTAAATGATTTTACAAAAAAGTTTGTTATATGAGATATAATTTTTGTGAATGCTTTAAAAATTTTTCTTACAAAAGAAGAAATTTTTAAAAAAATGCCTGTTACAATATTTCCGATAGTGTAGTGATATAAAATAAATCCAAGTATGTTACCGACAATATAATAGATCCTGAAGTCAGCACGTGCGGCACTTATCGTAAATGCCATAATAAATACACTGTATAAAATAAAAAAAATAATATCCTCAATTATAACAAGTAGATTATTATGTGGTACAGTGATCCGGCATATCCGGAATATATCATAAACCATGCCAATAGGAACTCCGAGAAGACAGCTTAATAAAAATAGTTTTAGCTGCTGGCTGGTTGTGAAAAAAGTTTCAAGATCCAGTGCTATCACTCCCTGCTATCTGAATAACTTTCCAAGGAAGGATATCGGACCTTTACGGTCTTTATCACCGTAATTCAGTGCCCAGATATCGCCCTCAATATTCATTTCTCCTGTCTCTACACTGACTGAGTTTACATGCAGGTCACGGCCTGTAACAGTAAGCTCCCCCATCTGAGTATAGAGAAGGATCGTTTTCTCATCAAAATTGTCGACATCAGTTACGCCGGAGATAAAAAGGGATTTCCTGTTTTCCATTATCAGATTATGTATTGCCTTTGAGTTTTTTTCGTCATTCATATTTATACTCTCCTTTTTAAATAATAATTAATAATATGCAGATAAATAAATAATTATTACAGTCAGATAAGCCCCGTGAGTATCTTTTGATTACTTATAGTAATATTAAGTGAGATGCACCCGTGAGTTTACTAAGATCACAGCTTTTCTCCTGATTATAACAAAATAAATCAGATAGTTATATATATAAAGCTATATAAAAATGAACAAAATCTATTGATTGTAAATGATTACACTGGTACAATGTAGTAAAAAGAAGCTATTAAAAACAATATTTTAAGGGAGGTATATCTATGAAACGTACAAAATACAGGCTGCTGTGTGGTTTTCTTGCATTTGCAGTAGCCTCATGGTCTTCTTATGGTCTCAGACAGTATACAAGAGCAGACGTTACTGATACGGCACTGATAAATGCAGAATTTGAGGGTTCTGCAGACGGTTTTGAGTCAAGGGGAACAGCATCAGTTAAACTTGTATCATCTGTATCATACGAGGGCAGCAAATGTCTGTGTGTTTCAGACCGTACCAGCGCCTGGCAGGGGGCAATGCTGAGTCTTGATACATATGGATTTATATCAGGCAGTACATATAATTTCAGTTCTATGGTTATGTATGATACAGGAGAGGATACTGAAGAAATTTCTATGACTATGCAGTACAGTAATTCAAGCGGAGAAACTGTATATGACCATATGGCAAAGGCTGCAGTACCAAAAAACAAATGGACTACATTATCGGCAGATAATTTTACGATGCCGGCTGATGCCAGCGATATTATTCTGTATTTTGAAACTCCTGTTAATACAATAGATTTTTATATAGACAACGTCATGGCATCAGCTGTGGGTTCAGGTGAGGATCCGCGAATGCATGGCATAATATACGGCGATGTGAATAATGACGATCTTATTAATCTTATCGACTTCATAATGCTCAGAAATATGTATCTTGATAAAGAAGACTATTTGTCTGCTGCAGATCTTGATGCAGATGGTTCACTGACATCCAAGGATATAATGCTGATGTGCAGTTATCTTCTTGGAAAAACAGATTCTTTTCCTGCGCAGACAGCGAAGCCCCCGGTAACAGATCCGCCCCAGACAGAGGATCCAGATGAATACGACAAGAAATACACTGAAAATGTAGATGCAGACACACTTAAAATGTATCAGGATTCATTGCTGAATGTGGGCAATACAACAAGGATCCTCAAAAAAATACAGGATGCAAAGGCAGGCAGGGATGTAACAATTGGTTATATAGGAGGTTCTATAACAGAGGGATTCAGCGCTGGTGACTCGCTGTGCTATGCAAAACGTTCATATGAGTACTTTGCACAGGAGTTTGGTACAGGGAACAATGTAAAATATATAAATGCCGGTCTTTCCGGTACATCAAGCGTAGTAGGAAATCTTCGCGCGAACAGAGATATGCTCTGTAAAAAACCAGACATAATTTTTATTGAGTTTTCTGTTAATGATCAGGGATCTGTATCATATCAGAAATCATTTGAATCACTGGTCAAAAAGTGTCTGCTGCAGGAAAATGACCCGGCTGTTATTATATTAATAACGCGTTCTGAAACAGGAGGTTCATGTCAGCCTCAGATGGCAGCAGTTGCCCAGAATTATGATCTTGCGGCTATCAGCGTAGATAATGCACTTACAAATGCCCTGAAGTCAGGTAAAATGAAATGGTCTGACTATGGTAATGACCAGTTCCATCCCCATGTGGCTGGGCATCAGCTCATAGCTGATTTTATTGGTTTCTATTACAGACAGGCCCAGCTCAGCAAAAACCGTGTTACATCGTATGAAATTCCGCAAAAGGCAGTATATGGTGATGAGTATACGTGGGCTGATATGGTAAGTCAGTCCGAACTTGGCAGCTTTAATGCAGGCTCGTTCAAGAAAGGAACTTCAATTGCGGGATTTTCTGACGGATGGACATACAGCAAAAACGGCAATACCCCTATGACATTTACCATAGAGGGAAAAGGTTTGTTTATATTATTCAAATCGAATCAGACACAATCAATGGGTACACTCCAGATTGATGTAAACGGGAAAAAATCGCAGATCAGTGCAAACAAGCTTTATACATGGGGCGGTCCGGATGCCGATGTAGCATATATACAGGATTTAAGTGCAGTGCTTAATGTTTCAATAACTATGGACCAGACATCAAAAGACTTTGAAATACTTGCTATAGGAGTTATAAAATAAAAGAAAAATCCGCTTCATCCAGTCAAATACGGATGAAGCGGATTTTTATATATTTTTATAATTATTAAGGATTAGCCCAATGTTATAACAACATCATTGTTTTCCTTAAGAATACTTGCCGGGATATAATTGCTGCTTAGTATTTCTGAGTTGACAGATATACTCTTTACACCGCTCTGTACATGTGCGCTGTTGTCAATGGTAATGTCAAGCCACTTTCCGCGGAAAAACTTCTTCATTGTGAATCCGTTCCACTCAGCAGGGATAGCAGGTGATATTACAAGACCGTCAGCATCAGGTCTGATACCGCAGATACCTTCAACACAGCCAACCATTACTGTAGATGCTGTACCTGTAAGCCAGTGTACATGTGAACGCCCCTCATATGGTGATCTCTTTGATTCTGTGAACTGGCCGTGAGCATATGGTTCGATCACACGTCTGTCAGCATCGTTATTCATAGCTGCCGGTGAGCTTTCCATAAAGTACTGGAATGCTCTGTCTCCGTGTCCGAGAATACTTTCAGCAAGGATCGCCCATCCCTGTGACTGTGAGAATATTCCGCCGTTTTCTTTTGTATCAGGATTGAAGATATGCATAAGAGCACCGTCAAACGGATGATCTACGTACGGAGGTTCAAGAAGCTTTACACCGTATGGTGTGTTCAGGATATCAAATACAGACTGCATTGCCTTTTCTGCTTTTTCCTCAGATGCAAAACCTGAGATTACGCTCCAGCTCTGAGGATTGAGCCACATATTTGCCTCAGGATCATTTTTGGCTCCGACTATCGTACCGTTCTCACGGATTCCTCTGATAAATCTGTCATCATCCCAGCAGCCTTCAAGTGCCTTGCTGAGGTCATTCTGGATCTTGTCAAGATATGCTGTATATTCTGTATCGTTTTTATCTTCAGAATATTTTCTGAGAACATTGATAGCATAGAAGAGCTGGAATGCAACAAATGTACTTTCACCTTTTTTGCCGAGCCTCAGGCAGTCATTCCAGTCTGCATGAAGACCTGCAGGCATATGGTGATCACCGAGACGTTCCATTGAAAACTTGATAGCCATCTTGAGATGATTATATACAGTATCCTCACCGCCGTTTGCGTAAACAATAACTTCATCAAGAAATGCTTTGTTTCCGCTTTCACCGATATACTTGTCTATTGTAGGGAAAAGCCAGAGTGCGTCGTCTGCACGGTATGAAGGATGTCCTGTTGCCTGAACATATGATGCCTGATCCGGTGTATCCTCATGACCAGCATTATGATCGAACTTTACAAGCGGAAGTCCGCCTCCGTTGTCAACCTGTGCGGAGATCATAAAGCGAATTTTGTCAGCCGCAAGCTCAGGATCAAGATGAATAATTCCCTGAATATCCTGAACTGTGTCTCTGTAGCCGTAGCCGTTTCTGAGTCCGCAGTAAATAAGTGAAGCGGCTCTCGACCAGATAAATGTAATAAAGCACTGATATGAGTTCCATACATTTATCATGTTGTTGAACTCGTCACTCGGAGTATTTACCTGGAAATTGTTAAGCTTGGAATGCCAGTAGTTCTTGAGTTCATCAAGTTCCTTGTCTGCAAGAGAAGGATCGCTGTTGTATCTTTCAAGAATTTCAGCTGCTTTTTTGCTGTTTTTCTGACCAAGAACATATATAAGATGTACAGATTCACCCGGTGCAAGAGTTACATCTGACTGAAGAGCACCGCATGAGTTTGAGTTGTAATTGAGAACATTGTCACATCTGCCGTTTTCTACAGCGGCAGGATTTGCGAAGGTTCTGTATCGGCCTATAAAGTTGTCAGGATTTCCGTTATATGCTGCAATAGGCGCACCTACCATGCCGAAGAAGCGTTCCTTATTGTTGGAACCTGTTGCATCCTTCTTTTCGTTTTCATTTATATGTTCAATAATTCTGTTTTCTTGAAAGCTTGTTCTTGTTATGAACAGTGTATACTGAAGGTTTACCTGATCCTGTTCGTAATTGCTTTCATTTGTAAACTCTACAAAACCGAATGTTGAAAGGTTTCTTGGCTTTGTATCATTATTTGTTATTTTTGTGCTCCATACCTCATATGTCTTTTCGAGAGGAACATAATAAGTAATCTCTGAGCTGATCTTTTCATATTCTGAAGTGATTTTTGTATAGGCAGTTCCGTGACAGCATGTTGTTTTATATTTGTCGAGCGGCTTTGATACAGGCTGCCATGAAGCAGACCAGTAATCATTTGTATTGTTATCCCTGATATATATATATCTTCCCGGAAGTGACATTGAGGAATTGAATCTGTATCTGAGTATTCTTCCGTTGGCACCGGATTTTACAAAGCTGTAGCCTTCGGCGTTATTGGAGATGATTGCGCCGTAAGCCGGGGAACCAAGATAATTTACCCATGGTGCCGGAGTGGCCGGATTTGTTATAACGTATTCTTTTTTATCAATATCAAAATGTCCGTATTGCATAGTTTAATTCTCCTTTTGAACTTATAATTACCTTTTAATCATAACATTTTAATAAAGTATTTGCAAGAGTTTTATCAATAAAGAAGGCCTTAATTAGTTATTATTGTTATATCTGATATGCGGCTCTGATCATTTGCAGAGATAAAACTGATAATGCCGGCACTTTACAGCAGTTTTTTGCCTGAAAAGCCTCTGCAAAGGGTAAAAATAAAGGTTCTATATGATAAAAACCTATTGATTTATTGAAGTTCATGTGTTATAATGTGTATAGTATGATAGAGTAGAAAGGTCGGAAAATTCCGACCTTTCATTTATGTATGGAGGTTTTTAATGAAAATTAAAAAAAACGGCAGTACAGAACTAAAGATTTTTGAAATTGCACAGCCGATAGCTGATGAGCTAGGGTATACCATCTGGGACATTGTTTATGTAAAGGAGGGTGCATGCTGGTACTTAAGAGTTTTCATAGATAAAGAGGAAGGCATAACAATTGATGACTGTGAAGCAATGACAAGACCTCTGAGTGACAAGCTTGATGAAATTGATCCGATCCCTGACAGCTATTGCCTTGAAGTTGGTTCTGCAGGTCTTGAAAGAGAACTTGTTCGTGAAAAACATTTTGAGGCCAGTATAGGAAAAACTGTCAGACTCCATCTGATCATTGCAAAGGACGGCAATAAAGAATATATAGGCGAATTAAAGGCATTTGATAAAAATTCAGTTACACTTTTGACAGGCGAAGAAGAAAAAGAAGTATTACTATCAGATACAGCATATATTAAGTTATATGAGGATTTTGATTTTTAAATAGTAAACGTGGAGGTTATTTACAAAAATGAACAAGGGCTTTTTTGATGCACTGGCATTGTTAGGAAATGAAAATAGTGTTTCAGTTGACACACTGGTAGAAAAAATAAAATCTGCACTGATGAAGGCAGTAAAAAAATCTTATCCTGATTGTGAAAATATCAATATAAATATTGATCCTGAATCAAAGACATTCGAGATAAGTATTATCAAGGAAGTTGTGGATGACGATCCTATCGATGACAACGAAATCAATATCCATACAGCAAGAACTTTAGATCCGAATGCATATGTCGGAGGAATGATAGCAGTAAAAATAGATACTGCTCAGTTCGGAAGAGCTGCAGCACAGTCAGCAAAGCAGTCCATAAAAACAGACTTAAGAGAGATCAACAGAGAAAATCTCCTGAGCCAGTTCCAGGATAAGGAAAATGAGTGTATCAGCGCAAGAATAAGCCAGATCGAGCCAAGCAGAGGTACTGCAACACTTATATATGATAAAACAGAGCTGTATCTGTTTAAAAATGAGCAGATTCCGGGTGAAGTGCTCAGAGAGGGTCAGATCGTAAAGGTTTATGTAACAGGAATTACAAACAAGGAAAAGAAACCTATAGTTAAAATTTCTAGAACACACAGGGATCTTGTCAAGAGATTGTTTGAACTTGAAGTTCCTGAAATATACGACGGAACGGTAGAGGTCAAGTCAATTTCCAGAGAAGCAGGTTCACGTACAAAGATTGCAGTTTATTCAAAAAATCCTGATGTTGATGCAGTTGGTGCATGTATCGGACCAAAACGTTCAAGAATAACTAATATAGTAAATGAACTCAACGGCGAAAAAATCGATATTATTGTTTACAGTGATGAACCGGCAAAGTTTATTGCAAAGGCACTTTCACCGTCAGCAGTTGAAAGTGTTACAGTTTTTGAAGAAACAAAATCTGCAACAGTAATCGTACCTGATTCACAGCTTTCACTTGCTATAGGAAACAGAGGACAGAATGCAAAGCTTGCAGCCAAGCTTACAGGTTATAAGATAGATATCAAACCTTTATCAGAAGTTATTAGTGCAGCTCAGGAATCTGAAAATGAAGTGATCGAATTAGCAGATGAAACTGATACTGATTCAGTTAATCTCGACGCAGCTGATGAAATATCCGAGTCACAGGCAGAAATCCATGACGAGGATGAAGCACAGCAGTAGAAATGTGGTGTTGTTATGAGTGCCAAAAAAATTCCGATGAGAATGTGCTGCGGCTGCAGTGAAATGAAGCCTAAAAAGGAACTTATCAGAATAGTAAAAACACCTGAGAGTGAAATAAAACTTGATTTTACAGGTAAGATGAATGGAAGAGGCGCATATGTCTGTCACAGTAAAGAATGTCTTCAGAAGGTGAAGAAGTCCAGAAGACTTGAAAAGGTATTTGCCTGCAGTGTCTCTGAAGAGATATATGAGGTGATGATAAATGAATTATCAGACTAAGTTCTTTAATCTTCTTACCATATGTGAAAAATCCGGAAATCTGATCAAGGGATTTGATACGGTGAAGGAAGCTCTTCAGAAGAACGGTTCAGGCTGCGTGTTTATATGTCAGGATTTATCGCAGAGAACCAGGAAGGAGATAGATTATATCTGCAGCGGCATGAAAAATACAGATGTGATAAATCTTCCGTTTGATATGGATCAGGTAGGGGTAAATATAGGAAAAAAGGTGGGGGTAATGGCTGTTTGCGATCAGGGATTTGCTGCAAAGCTTAAACAATATGCATCAGCTATAACAGAAAGTGCAGGGTCTGATGTAGAGAAACACTAACAAAATCGGGAGGTATCGTCTATGGCAAAAAGAATTAAAATAAATGATTTGGCTAAGGATCTTAATGTTTCAGGCAATGAGATAGTGGAGTTTATGGAATCAGTAGAGGAGAGCGGAAAGAAGAAACCGGCATCAACTCTTACTGAGGAAGAAATCAATCTTGTTCTTGAACATTATACTCAGCAAAATCAGGTAACAGGTTTTGATGCCTACTTTGATCAGAGAAGAAATAAAAACAAGACTGTGTCCGCGCAAAAAACAGAACCTGAAGTAAAGCAGAAGGAAACCGGACATAAGGAAGAGCAAAGGACACAGGTCAAAAAGCAAAATAACTCAAAAGAAGTATCTGACAAAAGAAGCGATGCTTCTGGAGCTGTCAGTGCAGGTGTAAAGAATAATACTCAGAGGACTCAGATCAAACTGGCAGTCCAGGAACAGCAGAAATCTTCAGCTGACAACAGATCCGGTAATGTCCCTGTACCTAAAAAGCCTGCTCCTGCGGTTCATACAGGAACTGATATTCAATCAAATAAAAAGCTTGATAGTAAGAGGGAAACAGAAATAAATATGATTCAGAAAAATAACAATAGTTCACAGGGAAATGATCAGAAACCAAAGGATAGGCAATCCGGCGGACAGTCGTCTGATAAACAGTTTGCAGCACGAAAGTCATCAAGAGAGTTTGTAAGACCACAGCAGAATGCAGCAAACAACAGAAAACCTGTACAAAAGACTGAAAAAAATGATAAAAATACACAGCGTGGGGAAAAAACAAGCTTAAGTGCAAATATGGCATCTACTCCTACAGAGAGAGTTGTCAGAACAGTAGATACAAGAGGCAGCTATGTAGAGCTTGATAAGTATAATGAAAGATATGAGCAGATAGCTCCTACAGGTAACCATAACAAGGATAACTTTACAAGAAAACAGAAAATAACTCAGAAGTCAGCTCAGAAAAACAAGCATCTGTCAAAGAAGGAAACAGAGTCAGAGAAGCTCAGACGTCTTGAACTCGAAAGAGCAAGAAAACAGCAGCTTAAAGTAATGATTCCTGATAATATAGTTGTAAGTGAACTTGCAACAAGACTGAAAGTAACTGTCTCTGAGGTCATCAAGAAGCTTATGGGACTGGGAATAATGGCTTCCATCAACCAGGAGATCGACTTTGACACAGCTTCACTTGTTGCAGAGGAACTCGGCGCAAAGGTAGAGAAGGAAGTTATCGTTACTATAGAAGAAAGACTTATCGATGATACAGACGATGAGCAGGATATGGTCGAAAGAAGTCCTGTTGTAGTTGTTATGGGACATGTAGACCACGGTAAAACTTCACTTCTTGATAATATCAGAAAAGCAAATGTAACTGCATCTGAGGCCGGCGGTATTACTCAGCACATCGGTGCTTACAAGGTAAGAGTTAAGGACAAATATATTACATTCCTTGATACACCGGGCCATGCTGCGTTTACATCGATGAGAGCGCGCGGTGCATCTGTAACTGATATCGCAGTTCTTGTTGTAGCTGCCGATGACGGTATTATGCCTCAGACAGTTGAAGCAATCAACCATGCAAAGGCTGCAGGTGTTTCAATTATAGTTGCTATCAACAAAATGGATAAGGAAGGCGCAAATCCTGACAGAGTAAAGCAGGAGCTTACTGAGCAGGGCCTTGTAATAGAAGAATGGGGCGGAGATGTTATCTGTGTTCCTGTATCGGCAAAAACAGGCGCAGGTATTGACGAACTTCTTGAAAATATCATTCTTGTCGCAGAATTCCGTGAACTCAAGGCAAATCCTAACAGACTTGCAAAGGGTGCTGTTATAGAAGCAAGACTTGATAAGGGAAGAGGTCCTATTGCCACACTTCTCGTACAGAACGGTACTCTCCATCAGGGAGATATCATAATTGCCGGAACATCTGTAGGACGTGTACGTGTTATGACAAATGACAAGGGCAAACAGGTCAAAATTGCAGGTCCGTCAGTTCCTGTTGAGATAACAGGTCTTAATGAAGTACCTAGTGCCGGTGATACTTTCAATGCAGTTGAAGATGAAAAGCTTGCAAGAGAGCTTGTTGAACAGAGAAAGCATGAAGCCAAGGAAGAACAGTTCAATGCATATCAGAAGGTTACACTTGACAATCTGTTCAGTCAGATAGCTGAGGGAGAGATCAAGGAACTGCCGATCATAATAAAGGCCGATGTTCAGGGTTCAGTAGAAGCTGTAAAGCAGTCTCTGGAAAAACTCTCAAATGAAGAGATCAAGGTAAAGGTAATACACGGCGGTGTAGGTACTATTTCTGAAAATGATGTAATGCTTGCAAATGCATCCAATGCAATCATAGTCGGATTTAATGTAAGACCTGATCCTATAGTTACTGAAAGTGCAAAGAGAGACGGCGTCGATATACGTCTGTACAGAGTAATCTATGATGCAATAGAAGAAATCCAGACAGCTATGAAGGGTATGCTTGCACCGAAGTTCAAGGAAGTTGAACAGGGCAGAGCAGAAATACGTCAGGTATACAAGATTTCCAGTGTTGGTGTAATAGCAGGTTCATATATACTTGATGGAAAGATAGCAAGAAATTCTCAGATCAGAGTAGTTCGTGACGGTATAGTAATTGCTGAGGATAAGATAGACAGCCTGAAGAGATTCAAGGATGATGCAAAGGAAGTTACTGCAGGATATGAGTGCGGAATCGGTCTTGAGCATTTCAATGATATTAAAGAAGGAGATATCTTTGAGGCCTTTATAATGGAAGAATACCGTGAGGTCTGATATCACTAAGGAATCAAAAAGGAGGCAGTTTTATGGCAAGTTTTAAAGTAGGAAGACTCGCAGAAGACATCAAGAGGGAACTGACAGCAATTATCAGGGAGCTTAAGGACCCGAGAATAGCAGAGTTTCTGACAGTAGTAAGAGTTGATCTTTCCAACGATCTGTCTCATTGTAAGGTTTATATATCAAGTTTCGGCGGTATTGAGAAGGCACAGCAGTCTGTTAAAGGACTTGAAAGCGCATCAGGATTTATCAAAAGGGAGCTTTTCAGCAGATTAAAGATGCGCAAGTGTCCTGATCTTAAGTTCATAGCCGATAATTCTATAGAGAGAAGCAGTGAGATCAACAAAATAATTGATAATTTCAAATAATTAAATAAAATTTCATACATCGTGATTGCCCCATTTTTCGAAAGGAATGATCAGATTTATGCAGATAGATTACAAACAGGCTGCCGATATTGTAAGAGTATGCGATAACGTTCATATTCTTACTCATCAGAGTCCGGATGGCGATACATTAGGTTCAGCTTTTGCCCTGCATTTTGCATTATCCATACTAGGTAAGAGATCATTGGTGCTGTGTCCTGATGAAATACCTGAAAGATATGCATTTCTTTATAAGAACCGAGTTAATAATCAGGAAAACTTTGAACCTGACTGTGTTATTGCAGTTGATCTGGCAGATACGGGATTAATGGGGAATATGAGAAAAATATACGAGAAAAAGGTCAGTCTTTGTATTGATCACCATATATCAAATACAATGTATGCTGATAATACACTGGTAAACCCGGATGCATCAGCAACATGTGAAGTAATGTATTCGCTCTTTTCGGAGCTTGGCATAAAGATCGACGATAATATTGCAAGGTGTCTCTACACGGGAATAGCTACTGATACAGGATGCTTCAAGTATTCAAATACTACAGCAGAGGCACACAGAATATGCAGTGAGCTTATACAGTTTGATATTGACTTTGCCTCAATTAACAGGGAAATGTTTGATATAAAAAGCAAACAGAGATTTTATCTGGAACAGCATATAGTAGACCACATGGAATACTATTTTGAAGGCAGGTGTGCACTGCTGTGTATCACAAAGGACCTTTGCGACAAACTTAAGGTAGATATGGAAGATCTCGACGGAGTTGCAAGTATACCGCTTCAGATAGAGGGTACCGAAGTATCGGTAACCTTTAAGGAAAAAGAGAGCGGCGTATACAAAATCTCAATGAGATCTGCCAACTCTATTAATGTATCTCATATATGTCAGTATCTTGGCGGCGGCGGACACGTTAAAGCTGCAGGATGCATCGTAAAGGGCACATATGAACAGGCAAGGCAGCAGGTGCTTGATGCTGTAGGAATGGTTCTCGGAGGACAATAATTTGGATGGAATATTATGCATAAACAAGCCTCAGGGGTTTACGTCATTTGATGTTGTAGCAAAACTGCGCGGGATCCTGAAAATGAAAAGAATAGGACATGCAGGAACACTTGACCCTATGGCGACAGGTGTTCTGCCTGTATTTGTGGGCTGTGCCACAAAAGCGTGTGACATTCTTCCCGTAAACACAAAGGCATATCGTGCTGAATTTGAACTTGGTTTTGTTACTGATACTCAGGACAGTACAGGCAAAATTCTGAGTACAAGTGACAAGCAAGTAACAAAGCAGGAGATCGCAGGTATTCTGAACAGGTTTACAGGTACGATCCAACAGATACCGCCGATGTATTCAGCAGTAAGCGTTAACGGAAAAAGACTCTATGAACTTGCAAGACAGGGCATAGAGGTAGAACGCAAACCGAGAACTATAACAGTACTCTCACTTGAGCTTGAAAATTATGATGAGAAACAACGCACAGGTACTTTAAGTATAAAATGTTCAAAAGGCACATATATCCGCACGATAATCCATGATATCGGAAGTATTCTGGGCTGCGGTGCTATGATGACAGGACTTGTAAGGACTGAGTCAAATGGTTTTTGTCTTGGCGGCTGTTACACCATAGATCAGGTAGAGGATTATGTCCGTGATCAGAGGATCAGTGATATACTGATACCGGTTGAACGTGCTTTTGAAACACTGCCGGAAAAAAAACTCGACGAAACTCAGACAAAGGCATATAAAAACGGCGTTAAGATCCCTGTAGCTGAGGCAGGTATTTCTGATTCTGATGCGGATCGCAAGTACAGAATTTATTCCTCAGACGGATCATTTCTGGGACTTGCGCAAGTAACTGATGGTTTGCTGAGGGTATATAAAAACTTTATTCAGCATTGATTTGGGATGGTGCATTTTGTTATATTTTAAGCAAAACGAAAGCATAAAAGATTCTGATGTTCCGAGTGCTGCTGCACTTGGAGTATTTGACGGTGTACACATAGGACATGCTGAAGTTCTGAGGAGAGCAGCATCGTTTGAAAACAACGGTCTGATACCTGCTGTATTTACATTTACAACAGAAAGCATTCCGCAAAAGCATGGGCAGAATTATAATTTTATTATTACAAATGAACGTAAACTGGAGTATCTTCACAGTGCAGGTATAAAACGCATTTTATGTGCAGACTATGATGAGGTATGCGGACTTGATGCCGAAAGATTTGTCTGCAGCATTCTTTTAAAAAAGCTTAATGTAAAGCAGGTAATATGCGGAGAAGAATTTCATTTTGGTAAAGGTGCATTGTGCAGTGTTGATGATCTCAGAAAATTAGGAGTAAAGTATGGATTTGGAGTTACTGCCGTAAGTCCTGTAGTACTTGACGGGAAAACTGTATCATCAACTCTTATAAAGCAGTATCTTTGTGAAGGAAAAATAGAAAACGCCAATAAACTGCTGGGACGATTATATACAATAAACTCTGAGATTGTTTACGGAAATCAGATAGGACGTACTATACAATTTCCCACAATAAATCAGAACTTCACAAAAGGACAGATAATTCCGCGGTTTGGTGTCTATGCATCAAAGACCGTTATTGATAATAAAACATATACATCCGTTACAAATATCGGTGTCAAACCGACAGTAACAGATAATAATATACCGCTTGCTGAAACTCATATACTTGACTTCAGCGGTGATCTTTACGGCAGGACAGCACAGGTAAGCCTCACCGAATTTGTCAGAGGCGAGACTCACTTTGATTCAATAGGACAACTAAAAAATGCAATTTTACAGGATGTTGCACAGGTCAGAAGACTTGGCAGTATCTCAGACTAGGAGGATTTTTAATGGATAACGACAGACTTGCACAACTGCTGTTTCCGGATATTACAAATACACCGGATTATTATGAAAATCTGTATCCCGAAAGACAGCTTCCGGATAAAGCTGAGGTTACAAGAATAGGACCGAGCCCGACAGGATTTATTCACCTCGGAAATCTTTACAGTGCAACAGCAGGCGAACGTCTTGCACACAGAACCGGCGGTGTTTTCTATTTAAGAATTGAGGACACTGACAATAAGCGCAAGGTTGACGGTGCAGTTGAATGTGTCATCTCGTCACTGGACTATTTCGGAATAAAGTTTGATGAGGGTGCAGAAGTTGAAGGCAGCTCTGACAACAATTCTTATGGCCCGTTTTATCAGAGACAGAGAGAACAGATATATAAGACCTTTGTGAAGGATCTTGTTAAAAAAGGTCTCGCATATCCGTGCTTTTGCAGTGAGGATGACCTGACTAAGATCCGTACTATACAGTCTGATGAAAAGCTTGATCTCGGATACTACGGCAAATGGGCGAAGTGCAGGGATCTGACATATGATGAGATCGAAAAAAGAGTAAAAGCCGGTGAACCATACAGCATGAGACTTCGCTCATCAGGCAAACCAGGCAATACTATAAAATTCAGGGACGAGATAATGGGTGAGATAAACCTGCCCGAAAATATTATGGATGTGGTTATTCTTAAATCAGACGGAATTCCGACATATCATTTTGCACATGCAGTTGATGATCATCTGATGAGAACAACAACTGTAATAAGAGGCTGTGAATGGCTCCCGTCAGTTCCGATACATGTGGAACTCTTTAATGTACTGGGTTTCAGACGTCCCAGGTATGCTCATACAGCTCAGCTTATGAAAATTGAAGACGGCAAGAAAAGAAAGCTTTCAAAGAGAAAGGATCCTGAGCTTTCACTCGGATACTACTGTGAACTTGGTTATCATCCGCAGGCTGTCAAGATCTATCTTATGACAATACTCAATTCAAACTTTGAAGAATGGTATCAGAAAAACCACGATAAGCCCATAGACGATTTTAAGTTCTCACTCAATAAAATGGGTACTTCAGGAATACTTTTTGATCTCTCAAAGCTTGATGATATAAGCAGTACTCTTCTTTCAGAACTTTCGATGGAGGAAGTATACAAGTTCTTCAGTGACTGGATGAAAAAGTACAAGCCTGAGTATACTGACATATATTTTGCAGATGAGAACAAGACAGACAAAATAATGCAGCTTTGCATGGGCATCGGACAAAAAAGAAGAAGAAAAGATTTTATTAACTGCACTCAGATGTTTGATTATCTTTCATACTTCTTTAATGAATGCTTCAGCCCTGATTATGACTTTGGTGACAACAGCGATGTATCAGCTATACTTGAGGATTTTAAAAACAATTATGATTACAGCGATGATGCATCAGCATGGTTTTCTAAGGTTAAGCAGACTGCAGAAAAGTTCGGTTATACATCTGATATGAAGGCATATAAGAAGGATCCTGAGGCATTTAAGGGCAATGTAAGCCATGTTGCAGAGATAATCAGAATTGCTGTAACAGGCAGAAGAAATACACCTGATCTCTGGACTATAATGCAGATTATCGGACTTGATAGTTCAATTAAACGTATCGACAATGCAATAAACAGCATTAATAAATGACTTTGAAAGCGGTTTCGGAGGATTATTATGGAAAATGATTTTAAAAACAAAAAGTATCAGGAAAGACCGGAGTTTCCAAAGAGAGCTGTCATAACCGGTGGAATGCCGTATGGCAATAAAACACTTCATTTCGGACATATTGGCGGAGTTTTTGTATTTGCAGATGTTTATGCAAGGTTTTTAAGAGACAGGATAGGTAAGGATAATGTTATTTTTGTATCCGGTACCGACTGTTATGGATCACCTATCGCAGAAAGCTACAGAAAGCTTTGTGAAAATGAAGGCTTTAAGGGAACTATCCGTGATTTTGTTGAGAAAAATCATAAAAGTCAGAAAAAAACTCTGGATGACTATGATATAAGCGTAGATCTTTTCGGCGCATCAGGACTTGGAAGAACAGCTGAGATCCATAATGAGGTTTCATCTGAGGTAATAAAAAAACTTTATGAAAACGGTCATCTTTCAAAAATCACTACTTCACAGTTTTTTGATGAAAAGGCAGGCGTATTTCTAAATGGCAGACAGGTTATAGGAAAGTGTCCTGTTGAAGGATGCAGTTCTGAAAAAGCCTATGCAGATGAATGTGATCTCGGACATCAGTATATGCCTGAGAATCTTATAGATCCGAAGAGTACTCTTACAGGCGAGAAGCCGATCATGAAGGATGTTGTTAACTGGTATTTCAATCTTACAGAGTATACACAGCTTCTTAAGGAATATGTTGAAAAGATCAAAAAACAGAAAAATGTCAGACCTCTTGTAGTCAAGACTATTGATGAGTTCCTGAAGCCGCCTGTTATATACATCAAGACAGACTTTATGGAGAAATATGAACAGATAAAAGACAGTATGCCTCATCATGAGATCGAAGACGGCACAAGAAAGAGTTCTTTTACTATAGTATTTGATAAGCTGCATGACTGTGATGAAGCTTGTAAGATCCTGACGCAAAATGGTATAAGATACAGGACCGGCAAGACACTTGTACCATTCAGACTCACAGGAAACATAGAATGGGGAGTACCGGCACCGGTTCTTGAGGGAGAAAAAGACCTGACAATATGGGTATGGCCTGAATCTCTCTGGGCACCTATTTCATTTACTGAAGCATATCTTGAGAAGTGCGGAAAGTCCAGAGAAGACTGGCGTAAATTCTGGTGTTCAAAGGATGCGCAGGTTTATCAGTTTATCGGTCAGGATAACATTTATTTTTATGGCGTAGCCGAGATGGCCATGGTTATTGCATCACAGGGAAAAGATAATCTGAAATCAGATCCTGATGACGGTCAGCTGCAGATGCCTGTACTGATGGCAAACAATCATATTCTCTTTCTTGATAAAAAAGCAAGCAGCAGCAGTGCAGTAAAGCCGCCTATGGCTGATGAACTTCTTGACTACTATACATCAGAACAGCTGAGAATGCATTATCTGGGACTTGGTCTTGGACAGAGAAGTGTTAGCTTCCAGCCGAAACCGTTAAATCCTGAAGCTAAGCCGGATGAGGCAGATCCGGTACTCAAAGACGGATTCCTGCTGTCAAATGTATTTAACAGAATTATCAGAACATGCTTCTATACTGTACAGAAGCATTATGACTCTATGATGCCTCTTGGAAAGGTTACTGACCCTGTACTTGAAAGTGCAAAGAAAGCAGTACTGGACTATGAGCGTTTCATGTACAGATTTGAGTTTCATCAGGCAACCTATGTTCTCGACACATATATCCGCAAAGCAAGCAAGTATATGGTTAAAAATCTTGCGGATGCAGATAAACAGGAAAATGATGAACTGAGACGTCAGACACTCATCGACGTATTTCATATGATCAGAACAGCTTCAGTTCTGCTTCATCCGATGGCTCCCAAGGGAACTGAGATGGTTCTTGAATATCTGCAGCTTGATGAAAGCTTCTGGAGCTGGGACAGAATATTTGACACTATGTCTGAAATATGCGGTGAAGAAACACATAAACTCAAATTCCTTGAGCCAAGGGTAGATTTCTTCAAGAGACATCCAAGTCAGTTTGTTCAGTCAGGGGAACAGTAACTTTAGATTCTCTTATAATTATCATAGTGCTATCACAAATAGTTGGTAAAATTCAATTTGTGTAATATTAATTATTATTGCTCCATTACAGATTCTTCAGTTTGAATCATATTAGTGGGGCAATATGCATGATATAATATTTATTTTAAAAATAGGAGGAATAATAAGTGATTCAGGTAAAAAATCTGTCAAAGAATTACGGTGAGAAAAAAGCTCTCGATGATATTTCATTTGAAGTCAAAGACGGCGAAATACTTGGGTTTCTTGGACCAAATGGTGCAGGTAAATCTACAACAATGAATATATTGACAGGATATATTTCTTCATCGTCAGGCCAGGTACTGATAAACGGAACAGATATAATGGAGGACCCTAAAAAAGCCAAGAAAAACATTGGATATCTTCCTGAAATACCGCCGCTTTATATTGATATGACAGTAAGCGCATATCTCGATTTTGTATTTGATCTTAAGAAATGTAAAATGTCAAGAACAAAACATCTCCAGGAGATATATGATCTTGTTAAAATCGAAGATGTAAAAGACAGGATAATTAAAAATCTTTCCAAAGGTTATAAGCAGAGAGTCGGACTGGCTCAGGCACTTATAGGAAACCCGCCGGTACTTATCCTTGACGAACCTACTGTAGGTCTTGACCCGAAACAGATCATCGAAATAAGAACTCTTGTAAAGAGGCTTGGAAAAAATCATACTGTAATTCTTTCATCACATATTCTTTCTGAAATTCAGGCAGTTTGTGACAGAGTAATAATTATTAATAAGGGAAAAATTGCGGCTGATGATACAACAGATCATCTGTCAGAGACCATGACAAATGATCATAAGCTTCTTGTACAGATCGAAGGACCACGCGAAGAAGTATACAAGGCTGTACGGGGCATTGATGGTGTTACATCAGTAATAGCTGATATGAACCGCGGCGAAAATATTTATGATTATGAAATAGAAGCAAAACCTGGTATTGATGTAAGACGTCCTCTTAATAAGCTTATAGCTGATAAAGGATGGTATCTGCTGAAGCTTCAGGCTAATGAACTGACTCTTGAAGATGTATTCCTTAAAATTGTTATGGGAGAAACTGAAGATCTCAGACTGACTGGCAGCAACGTTGCACAGGATAAAGTTCTTGATGATGTAAGCCTTTCTTTTAAACCCGACAAAAAACAGATCGAACAGGAAGTAGATGAGGCAAAAGAGAAACTGCGTGATGTTCTCAAGACAATTGATGCACAGAGAAGTGTTGCTGATAATGAGAAGAATAATAAAGGCAGCAATGATAAAAAAGGTAAGAGCAAGAACGGGGGTAACAAGTAATGGGAGCAATTTTCAGACGTGAAATGTCAACATTTTTTACATCGCCGATCGCGTATGTGTTTTTAAGTGCTTTTTATCTGTTTTCAGGTTTCTTCTTTGTTAACGGAACACTTGCATATGCTACATCTGATATGAGCGGTGTATTTTCTTCAATTTTTCTGGTTCTTATTTTCCTTATTCCTCTGATGACAATGAAAATGTTGTCTGAAGAAAAGAAACAGAGAACTGATCAGGGTCTGCTTACAGCACCTATCAGTATAACATCGATAGTGCTTGGAAAATATTTTGCAGCAATGATTCTTTATACAATAGGTATATCAATGTTTCTGGTATATGCACTTATACTTGAGTTTTTCGGATCCGTGAGCTGGTCTATTGTACTTTCAAACTTTGTTGCACTCTGGTTTTTAGGTGCAGCATTTGTAGCAGTTACTCTTTTTATCTCGTCACTTACTGAAAATCAGATAATAGCTGCTGTAGTAGGATTTCTCGCACTGATGATATTCTATTTGCTTGATTCAATAGCAACAATGATACCAGTAAAGTTTATTTCAACTATTCTTACCAACCTGTCATTTTACAGTAAGTATAATGAGTTTGTAAATGGTTTGTTCAACTTATCGAGTGTACTGTATTTTATCAGTGCAGCAGTTGTATTTAACTTTCTTACCGTAAGAGTATTTGAAAAACGTCGTTGGAGCTAGGAGGAGAAAAAATGGATAATAATGAAACAGAGCAGATAAAAAATGCTCCTGAAAAGAAGAACAGAAAAAGTGGTCACAAAAAAGTTAATAAGAGAAAACTCAGATATGGCAGTGTAGCAGCAGCAATAACTGTTGTATTTGTTGCAGCAGTGGTGCTTATTAATGTCCTGGCTTCCCAGATGACTACAAGATTCGGACTCAAGATAGATGTAACAGATAAACAGCTGTTTGAAATATCAGATGATACAATTGATTATCTCAAAACACTTGAAGAAGAAGTTGACATGTCAGTTATGGCATCTGAGGAAGAACTGGACAATGGCGGAATGTATTATAAGCTTGTAAAAGAAATCACACAGAAGTATGCTATAAACAGTGATAAGATAAAGCTTAACTTCTATGATCCTGAAAAAAATCCTCAGATAGTAAACAAGTATAAAGAACTTTATTCTGATTCCATTCAGGCACAGGATGTTGTAATCAACTGTGGATCAAGAATAAAAGTTATACCAATGACAGATCTTTATGAGATAGGATATGATCAGTCCGGTCAGCAGAAAATTAAAGCAATAACAGCAGAAAAGGTACTTACATCTGCTATTATGTTTGTATCAAATCCTAACCCTCCGAAGGTAGCAATACTTAAGGTTTCAAGTGCAGATACAGTTTCAGGTTCTCTTTCAAAACTCAATACTATATATGAAGCAAACGGTTACGTAGTTGAAACTGTAGATCCTCTTACTGAGGATATTTCAGAGGACTACTCACTGGTAGTTCTTCCGGCACCTTATAACGATCTTACTCAGACAGTAATCGACAAGCTCGACGCATACCTTTACAACAACGGTGATCTTGGCAAAAACCTGTTCTATATGGCAAGCTTTGAACAGAGAGAAACACCAAATCTTGATGCGTTTATAGAGGAATGGGGAATAAGTGTTGATCCGGGATATGTAAAGAGCAGTGACAGTAAAAAATCTGTAAATGTTCCGATCGCCGGACTTGGCAACTATTTTTCTTCACCACTCGGACAGATAGAATCAGTAAATGATGATAATGATAAGGAAATCAAGTTAGTAAACAAAACTGATGTACCGCTTGTTGTTCCGTTCTCAAGACCTCTGACAGCGCTGTTTGATACAGATTCAGACAGAGAAACACATGTACTCGTATCTGTTCCGGAGTCAGAAGTTGTAAATGAGAATAATGAAGTAGTCGATGACCAGCAGACATCACATAATGCTGTTGTTGTAGGCAGCAAGCATGTATATAAGGACAGCAGTAAATTATCAAGTAATGTTATTGTAAGCGGCACAACATATATGTTTGACTATGCTATTACAAGTGTTAATGAAGTAAACAATCAGGAGCTTCTGATAAATATTTCAAATCATTACTCAGGCAAAGACGAAGGAATTACTATTCTTTCAAAGAGCCTTGAACTGGATTCAATAAATATCAGCGACGCTCAGGCATCAGCAATCAAGTATGTCGTTATTGTTGTACTTCCTGTATTGATAATTGCGATTGGCTGTGTTGTATTTATAAGGAGAAAGAATAGATGAGCAAGTCTTTAAAGAGTCTGTTGATAGGTATCGGCGTGCTTGTTGTACTTGGCGGTGCAATTGCAGCGCTTAAGCTTACCGAACCAGGAAGCGGGAAAGAGTCCTCAGATTCAAGCTCTGTTTCAAGTCAGACAGTACAAGAGGACAGTCTTTCACTATTTAATTTTGATTATAATGATATAGATACTATTACAGTGGATAATTCTAATGGCGGCTATACTATAAAAAGAACCCACAGGGGAGAAGATCAGACTGCAGTGTCACAGACATCGGACACTGCAGATTCTGAGTCAGATACAGAAGATAAAACTACATTTACTGTTGACGGACTTGAGAGCTTTAAACTGAATGATTCAGTAATTGCAACACTTCCTGCAAATCTTGCATCTCAGAATGCAGTCAAGGTAATAGAAGAAAATTCACAGGATACAGCACAGTACGGACTGGATAAACCACAGGCTACAGCAGTTATAAAAACTGATGGTGCAAGTGAAGGTTCAGTAACAATAAGCATAGGCGATGAAACACCAACGAGCGGCAATGTTTATGTTATGCTCGATAATAATAAAAAAATATATTCTGTTTCAAACTCCGTACTTAATCTGCTTACATACGGCAGGGAATACTTTATTTCACTGACACTGATCGAAAAACCGGCAAGTGAAGATGATTATCCGATAATAGAAAATCTTTCAGTCAGCAGACCTGATCTGGAAAATGATATAGTACTTCAGTATGATGAAAAATCTGCTGACAGCAGTCAAAAAGGCGGAACCGCTGCAACTCACGTAATGGTATCACCTGTTGAAGCTTATCTTGATGTATCAAAGTCTACATCGTATACACATGGGTTGTTCGGACTTACCGCAAGTTCAGTTCTCAGTCTGTCTCCGACACAGGAGGAATTGGATTTTGCAGGCATAAATGAACCACTTTGTACGGTAACGATGCAGCTCGAGAATGGCGGATCAAAAACATTCCGCATAGGTAAAGAATTTACAACAGGATCATCCAAGAGCTATGCAGGATATATGGAAGGAACAAATGTACTGTATCAGTTTTCAGCTGACAGTGTACCATGGCTTACAATGAAACCTGAGGATATAATGTCATCAATCATTTTCGGATCATATATTTATGATATAAGATCTCTTACAGTAAAAGATGATAATAAGACACTTGCTTTTGAAGGAAACGGAACCAGTGCTGATGACTACAAGGTAACTCTTAACGGAAAAGAATTTGATTTCTCGAGATTCAGAGATTTCTATCAGGCACTCATAGCAGCACCGGCAGAGTCAATTGAACTTTCCGATGAGGGTGCAGGAAAACTTCTGGTATCGGTTATAATGACAGAAGATAACGGTACGCAAACACAAGTTGATTTCTATGAAGCAGAAAACAGAAATGTATTGATCAAGAAAAATGGTAAAGCGTGCTTCAAAGCCAGAGCTTCATTTGTAAACAAGTCACTTATTCCTAATATTGACCTGGCAGAAGGAACAGACAAATTTATAACTACCTGGTAATTAATAGAAAATAAAGAGAAAAGCAAGCATACAAAAATATAATGTCGAATAAAGTTCCTAATTTAAAACATTATAAAAAAATATATTTGTGCGACTTGCTAATTTACTTTGTTTATGATATAATAGAGTGCAGACGATATGATGAGACCGAAAGGAGAAAATAGTTTTATGAATGAAACAAAACAGGAGAAAATAAGATTTTTTACGTACAAAGGATTACAGCTGGTAAGATGCGGCAATGTTCTTTACTACGGAAATATGACTGATGAGTACGTGACAATGATACAGATACAGTCCACTCAGAGAGTCGGAAATCTTGATGTTGCAGATAAAGTGAAAGTTTATCTTATGTCAACAGATGAGTCTCTAAATCCTACTGATGCTATAAAAAAGACAAGTGAAAAGAACGGATTATATGAGGCACTTGATCTTGCCAGCGCATGGCTCGAAAGAGCTGAACGTGAAAGCGCAGGCAGATAATTCTCCGGATGTTATGAAACATCATGTATTATATGGGTCACTGTATAATGCATGATGTTTTTTGTTTATATATAAATTATAGGCTTTGGTGTTCGACGGCACAAATAAAGCTGGTTTTTGTATGTATATTTATGAGGACAAAGTCCAGGAAGATCATGATTTTGAGTGGATTAAAAAATCTTTACTGTGCAGTATACATTGAATACGTATACTTCGCTGAAAAGATGATTCTAAATATTCTGCATCTGTATTTTCAGAAGTACCCTGATGATTATTTCTGGTCAGATAATGACTGGTATTATACAAAAAACAAGCGCCCTGAACTCGTCAGGGCGCTTATTTTACACTAATTGAATGTATTGAAACATTGAAGCTGTTTAGCAGATTCGAACTGCCGACCTCTTCCTTACCAAGAATTAACCCTGTTGATTAACATACCTTATTATTAATTATTAAATCTCTATTAACCACTGATAAAATCAGGGTTCGTAACGTTTTAGAGACTCTAAGCTTAAAAATACGTTGTTGCATGAAAAATAGTAATTGTAGTGCATTGAACAGTCTATCGTATATTAATAAGTATTCAAGAAGATTCTTTGTATGTTATTCTAAGTTTTTTATATCCTTTTTATGATAAAATAGTTATTTATTGATTTATTTATTACAATATGGTAAAATGTATATTATATTTATTTTACTATGAAAGGAAACAAAACAATGAATAATCAAAAATTACGTATAAGTGAATATGTTTAAAAGGCGTAATAAAAATCACTTAAACTTTAAAAAAGCAATAGGACTGCTTACCGCAGCAGCGATTCTATTCAGCTCTTACGGAGAATTATCAAAGACAATTCTTGATGAAATTATAGTATCCGCCGATGAAATCACTATGACCGGTGATATTAATAAGGATGGAAATATTAATGTTTATGATCTTATCAGAGCTAAAAGTGATATAATTAATAATACAGATGAGATGATGCCTTCATCTGATGTTAATGCAGATGGTGTTTTTAATAACAAAGACGTATATGAGATGGAAGACTATCTGTTAAACGCAACAAAGGGTTTTTCAGGGGATATAAAGAAAGCTTTTGCCGATATAGACAGAACGATAGTTACAGATGAAAATACTAACACTGAACTTCAGATGACTGCTGAAATGGCTGATCTTGCAGATAATTTAAAAACACCTCTTGAAGTATACAGATATGTACTTAATAATGTTAATACAGAATTTTACTATGGTTCAAGAAAAGGTGCAGTCGGAACTTATGAACAAAATGGTGGAAACGACTATGATCAGACAAGTCTTCTGATTGCAATGCTAAGGTATCTGGGGTATGAAGCATGCTATGCAATTGCTGATATAAAACTTACAGATTATGACCTGTGTAATATTGTTGCTACACCAAATGCTGAAGCTGCAAAAAAAATTTTTACATCTCAAGGAAGAAAGCTTTTAGAAAATACTGACGGAAGCTATACAACAGAGCAGATTTTCGCATTTCTGACTTTAGATGACAAGAAATATCCGTTAGATACAAGCTTTAAATATTACGCTCCTAATGAAAATCAGATAGATATTGAGCAGACTGCAAAGGATCTTGGACTATATGATGATAATATTGACCTATATGCAGATTACTCTGTTGATATAAAAAGTACTGATATTTTTCCTGTAACAAAGATCATTGATCAGGGAATAAATACGCTGCCTGAAACAGTGCCGTATAGTATAGCAGGAGAGAATATTTATTTGTCTGAGGAGATAGAAACTGAAAACAGTGATATAATTGAGATAGATTTTAACGGATTAAAAATATCGTTTACATCTGCTAATCTATATAATAAAAATCTAACAATTGAGTATGAGCTTACTGAAGAATCAAAATTCGATTTAGATATCTTCGGGTTTAATATTAATAGTATAGATGATCTTACAAGAAATCTGGGTACATATGCAGGATATGCACAGATATACGGAGTGGTAAAACTTGATGGAAAAAAGATAGCAAATGGAGATTCCGGATTGTTAGGCGGCAAACAAGATCTGGGCATTACAATTTATTCAGCTGGTGGCTCAACGACAGATTACAAAAAAGAATTGACAATAGGTGCATTATATAGTATAGTGTTTGATTATCAGATGATATCACCACAGGATATTGCTGCATCCTATTCTAAACTTCCTCAGAAAGAGACTGATCAGCAACAAATTGACGAAAATAATGTGTATGGATCCAGTTGGCTTATGGACACCATGACCCTTCTTGGAAAGTCTTATTTCTCTCAGGTAGATACAAACAATGAAGCAGTATCATCATTATCAGATGTTTACATGGAGCGTTCTATAAGTGCAGCAATTGTTGAATTTATACCAGATATCTATACTCAGATGGGGGTATCCCAGTTAAACAAACAGGGAAGATTCAGCATAGATGTTATAGGAAATGCCGTAACTTTTATAAGCAAAAAGAATGATGCATCACAGGAAGCGGGTCTGTATCATTCAACAGGATTTCTTTCTTCTTTTTATGAAAGTGAGACATTAGAGCAGTTCACAGGGCAGAAGGCTGTATCAACAGCAGAAGTTTTTAATATGGCAGATGAAAATGATATTGATATACTGTATCTGTCAAAAGCAAATGCTGTTGAACTGGAATCCTCAAAGTTAAGTGAAGATAATAAAGCATATATAAAGGAATATATTGAGTCAGGAAACTATGTTACAGTTCCGGCAGAAGAAATATCAGTGGGATCATGGAACGGAACAGGTTATATAGTGTATGATCCCGCAACTGGAATGAGTACATATATTATTAATAATGGACTTAACGGAGGATCATTGTGTTCATGGGTGGGACTTGCGTACTTATGTGATATTCTTTCCACTGTTGTAGAATGTACATGGGCATTTGATGCTATAATGCTTGGTGCAACAGTATTGGGAGCAGGACTAGTTCTTCTTTCAGGGCCGATCGGAGCAGCATTGATTGTGTCAGCAATAGGTCTTGGTATGATCGTGGCTGGTGGATTCTATCTAAAAAATATTGGTGATAGATTTAATGAATCAACAATACTTATGGATGACTATATTAATGGTGATACTGATGCAGGACAAAAGCTGAAGTATCAGGCATTATGGCATGGAGTATTAACCGGTGGAGGCATAGCAGCTGGAAAATATATTTCAAAAGAAAAAACAGCACCATTTTTTAAACGCTGGGTAGAAAGTGAAATAGGATATACGGCATCTCGTTTATTTGAAAATACTGCAATAGGTTGTGCAGGCGCCGGCGAAATATTAATGGATATCAGTCCGAAATATGCTGCTATGTTAGGAGATTTAATTGATAAGTATGGTGTGGAAGTTGTTGATAATGTAGCCAATACATATCGTGAAAGAGGCGGAGTTGCTGAAGTTAAACAGGAGTTTGAGTATATAGACGCAAACAAGCCCTATTATGAAAAAGTAAGTGAAACAGACACAATTAATCTATCTGGAAAAGCAATAAGGATAACAAAACATAATCCTAAAGATATAACGAATAAAATCAATGCCATACTAAATAATCCTAAATCAGATACTGGTCAATTAATTGAAGCAAAGGTTGCGGATTTTGTAAATAAAAATAACTTAGATACCATTGAACAATTTGGAGCTGATGTATATGACGTTAATACTAAAAATCCAGTAGGTGATATAGATATAGGGACCACAAATTTTTTGATAGAAGTTAAAGCCTCATCATCAGCAATAAAATCAAATAAGATAAACCAATTTAAGAAATACACTGACATGTTTTATAAAGACTATTTTAATTTCTATAATAAAAAAGTAATATTATATGTTGATAGAGAAGGTTTAGATTATAATAGCAATAGTATAAAACAGATTCAGGATATGGGTGTAAAAGTAGTTAATAGCTTGGAAGAGTTAATGGAGGCAATGAAATAATGGGAACCACAGCAGCATACTTCAGAAAAAAAAATGAAATGAATCAAGTAGAAACAAGAGATATATTAGTTTCTATTTTTAATGAATTAGGATATGATTATGATGTACATAAACTGAGTTATGACAAGTTAACAGATAGTGCATATTGTGATATCGGAGTTAGCAATGCTTCTGAGTTAGATGAATATGGATTGCCTGAAGGGCTTTTTCTATCCGTTAATGAAAGGTTGATTCCAGTAGATGATCATGATTTTGACTGGATAGGACATGATATTGATTGCGCTGTTTCTTTTGAAGATGTATGTAAAAGTCAAAATATGTTCTTAGAAATTACGTATCGATATTTACAAAGGTATACTGATGATGTGTTATGGCTTGATACTGATCTTGTATATTCGAAAGATGACATTGAAAAGATATATCAGAACAAAGAAACAACTATATTGTGGTTAAGTAGAAGACCTGATTATTTATTGTAATCAAATTACATTTTTCAGAATCAGCATAAATTATTATTACTTTAATTTACAGTAATATTATTAAGCCGCAACAAAATAAAAATATTTTAAATAAATACAAAACAAGCGCCCTGAACTCGTCAGGGCGCTTGTTTTACACTAATTGAATGTATTGAAACATTGAAGCTGTTTAGCAGATTCGAACTGCCGACCTCTTCCTTACCAAGGAAGTGCTCTGCCTACTGAGCTAAAACAGCATCTGTTACTCAATAACAGAATTATTATAATATATATTTTGTTGTTTGTCAATGTTTTTGATAAAAATATATTAGTATGCAAGAGATTTTATATATTTTAACAGGAATGAATATGTCTTATAATATGTCAAGTTTATGTCTTATACATTTATAAAGTATAAAGTCTGTAACAAATGGCGGCTGCTGTGTAATGAACAGCAGCCGCCGGATTTTTATGAAAGTTCAAAATCAATATTTCCGGTATTGACATTTGCGTTTACGCATTTTATTTTTACCTTGTCGCCAAGGACATAAAGCTTGCCGGAAAGGTCACCGCGCAGAGAAGTCATGCCGTCAAATGAGAACGGCTCACCCAGTGTGGATACATGGACAAGACCCTCAACGGTATTCTCAAGTTCAACGTAAAGTCCGAAATCAGTAACAGATGATATAATACCCGGGAACTCTTCACCTATATGTGAAAGCATATATTCTGCCATATAGCAGTCCTCACATGTCCTCTCGATATTTGCCGCATTAAGTTCTGTAGCAGTAGAATGTTCAGATGATTTCAAGGTAAATGAGCTGTATCGTTTGCTTAGCCATTTCTGGTCATATCCTGAAAGAAGATCTGTCAGGATCCTGTGAATAGAGAGATCAGGATATCTTCTTATCGGTGAAGTGAAATGAGCATAATCCTCAAGAGCAAGTCCGAAATGTCCGATTGGCTCATTTGAATACTTGGCTTTAGACATTGAACGCAGAAGAATTGTATTGATAACAGGGAATTTCGGATTATCCTTGTTTTCAACAAGTATATCTGCAAATGTTGAAGGCTTGGGCTTTGAGAATGGTTTATACGGAACATTCATTTCGGTAAGAAATTGTTTCATCGTATCGGCTTTTTCAGGTGACGGGTCTTCATGAATTCTGTATACAAACGGAATATTCTTTTTTCTTGCAAGATTTGCAGCGCACTGATTGGCAAGAAGCATAAACTCCTCGATTATCATTTCACTTTTGCCTCTGGTACGTGGAGCTACACCGACACATCTGTCATTTTCATCAATATACAGCTTGCTTTCTGTAGTTTCCAGCTGCGGTGCACCTCGTCTCTTGCGGTTTGCGATCAGTATGTCTGCAAGCTCGTTCATAAGAGGAATATTTGAGCCTGTACATCTGTATTTATTAATTATGCTATCATCAGCCGTATTGTTAAGAATAGAATTTATTTCTGAATAAACGCCCTTTACACATGAACGGATAACAGATTTTTTAAACTCATAGCTGTTTATTTCTCCGTCACCGTTAAGAGAGATAAGAGCTGAGAAAGCAAGTCTGTTTTCTTCAGGATTAAGAGAGCATATTCCGTTAGAAAGCTCCTTCGGAAGCATCGGGACAACTCTGTTTGCATAATAAACACTCGTACCTCTTTCAAGAGCCTCTTTGTCGAGAGGTGAATTAGCTTTAACATAGTGTGAAACGTCAGCAATATGAACACCTAAAAGATACCCACTGTTATTTTTTTCTATTGAAATAGCATCATCAAGATCTTTAGAATCAGCACTGTCTATCGTAAATATTATCTTATCCCTGAGATCAAGTCTGTTGTTGAAATCATAATCATGAACACCTGCAAATGAGATCTTCTGTGCCTCTTTTATAACATCAGGAGGGAATACAGGTTTTATTCCACTTGATATCAGTACAGCCATAGCACAGCTGCTTGCTTTTTCAGCACTTCCGAAGCCGGAAATGATCTTCGCTTTATGATCTGAGTGACGCATACCCCTGTATACTATTTCAGCTATTACCTTGTCACCCGGATGGCATGATTCACAGTTGTCGTCACTTACTCTGATAGGATTCTTTGTCATTGTATCAGGAATAATATAATAGTGTCCGCTGTCCATAACAAGAACACCTGTAATCTGGGCAGTTGCTTCTTCAAGAATTGAAATTACCTCACCTTCAGGACTTCCTGTCCTGGATGGAATAAGGTTTAACAGAACTTTATCACCTGGCATGGAACCCATCAGATATTTTCCCGGGATAAATACTTCAGTCTGATCATCGTCTCTCTGGGCAAATCCGAATGTTTTACTGAGACGTTTGATAGTTCCTGCAAAATAATTCATTCTGGCACAAAGTACAAAACCTTTTTTTCTTTCAAAAATCTGCCCCTCATCCGAAAGTTCTTTTATTGCAGTTCGAAAAAGCTGTATATCTTCCTTCTTAACTTTTAACTTATTTAATATATCCTTATATGATACAGGCTTTTTGCCTGACTGATTAAGAATAAGCAGGACTTTGCTTTTGTAATATCCTGTTGAATGGTCCTTTTTTGGCATAAAAATACTCCTTTCAAAAAAAGCCCCCTGTCAATTGGTAATAAAACTTAAAACCCATCACCCAATAACGTTTTAAATATATTATTACCAAAAAACAGGGGGACATGTCCGAAACTTTATCAGTTTATGAACATAGGAACAATGTTTACTACTAAAGTAAGTACGAAGAAAACAATTGTTAAGTTTCTTGTTATTTTTATAAGTTTTGCTTCTCTTGTTCTTCCTTCGTTTTTGCCATAGAAAGAATCAGTTGAGGCACCTGTAATAGCAGAAGTCATACTATCCTGAGCTTTAGAGTCCTGGCACAGACAAATAACGATAGTCAGGGCACAGCAGATTAAAAGTAATATTCCTGCAACGATTTCCCAAGTTGACATGTTCAACCCTCCAACATTTTTGAATTACGGATTGTTATAAAACATAACAATGGCCATTTAAACTATTATATCATGTTATTTCGATAAAATCAATATGTCAATATACTTTTAATAAATAATACAGAAAAGGGACGCCGCTGACGTCCCTGTAATAAATTCATATCTGTTTGGATTTATCTCTGCTCACAAATAAGCTTGATAGCTGTTCTTTCATCACCGTCAATTGTTATATTAGTGAAAGCAGGAATACAAATAAGGTCAACTCCTATAGGTGCGAGATATCCACGAGCAATAGCAATTGCCTTGATTGCCTGGTTTGCTGCACCGGCTCCTACAGCCTGTACCTCGACAGCTTTTTTTTCTCTAATGACACCCGCAATGGCACCAGCGACGGAATTTGGTGATGAGTGTGATGAAACCTTTAAAATTTCCAAAATGAAAACCTCCTAGTAAATATACATTCATTTAGTGTGTAAGAAATTGCCCGGTTGCAAGTACATTATACATTAAGGATAAAAAAAATGCAATACTTGGAACAAAAGTTTGTTCAGTTACCTTAGAACCAATCTGTCAATTTTAGTGCAAATGCCAAGTTTGGTATCAATTTGTAATAAAACAGCATTTAATACACATGGTCCGGAAGCTTCTGTAAATTTTACAGGAGTTTTAAAACGAAGTTTATTTACGGCATTTTCAATAGAAACACCGAGCACGGAATTTTCAGGTCCGGTCATTCCAGCATCGGTAATATAGCCGGTATGCCCGTTGATGATCGTTTCATCAGATGTCTGTACATGAGTATGCGTTCCCAGAACTGCTGTAACTTTTGAAGAAAGGAAATAACCCATTGATTTTTTTTCTGATGTTGCCTCAGCATGAAAGTCAACAATAATATTCGGAGTGTCTATCGCGCAGAGAATGTTTTCAATTGTAGTAAACGGGTTATCCAGAGCATCCATGTAGACAGTTCCCATGAGATTGACTACAGCAAGCTGGTATCTTCCGAAATCGTAGATCCCGTAGCCGCGGCCTATGCATCCGTCAGGGTAATTGGCAGGACGCAGTATATTTTCACGTTCAAAGATCTCAGCTGCTTCCCTGCGTCTGAAAGCATGATTGCCGGTTGTTATTATATCGGCGCCTGTTGCAAGCAGACGGTCTGCTGATTCTCTGGTTATTCCGTTGCCCTGAGCCGAATTTTCCCCGTTAATAATAGTTACATCTACGTTATACTCTTTTTTAATACTGTATAGCTTTTTTTCAATAAAACTGCATCCGGCATCTCCGACAACATCGCCGATAAATAATAAATTCATAATAAACTGCCTTTCTGATAATTCTTTTTTATATTTTACCACAAATAAATGAAAAAGCAATCCTTTGCGCCTTGTAAAAAAATAATTTTTGTGATATAATTTTAAAAAATATGTTTTGGAAGTGATCTGATTGATAACAGTTGAAAATCATATAGGGAAAATCACTGTTTCAAATGCGTATCTTACGGATTTGATCTGGACTACTGTAACAGGCTGTTTTGGTGTTACAGCCATGAATTCCAGTTCGCTGCCCGAAGAGATTGCGTCATATCTGACCAGAAGAAAATCAAAGGATAACGGCGTTATAATAAAAGTTAAAGACAACAATCTGATGATAAACCTTCATATCTCGGTTACATTCGGGACTAACATTTCTGCGGTTATTAACAGCCTTAAACATAAGGTAAGATTCACTGTGGAAGAGGCAACAGGGATAACAGTATCTGAAATAAATATTTCAGTTGATAATATAAAGTAAAAGCTTATTATATACCTAAAAATGTCTGCAGTCAGACGGGTATAAATTTTTAGTCAGGGGGACAGTAAGTTGATAAGCGGAAGTCTGTTCAGAGATGCAATAATAAACGCAGCAATCTGTCTTGAAAATAATAGACAGCAGGTAGACGAACTTAATGTATATCCTGTACCTGATGGTGATACAGGAACAAATATGTCAATGACCTTGAATATGGCCAGAAATGAACTGGAGCTTCTTGGTGATGATATTGATATATCAAAAGCAGCAGATGTAACAGCATCAGCTCTGATACGCGGTGCAAGGGGAAACTCAGGCGTTATACTGTCACTGCTGTTCCGTGGCTTTTCCCGGGGACTCAAGGGTCTGGAAACTGCACGCGGTGAAAATATCGCAAATGCTCTTGAACTTGGGGTCGAGGCAGCGTATAAGGCTGTTATGAAACCAACCGAAGGTACTATTCTGACAGTTGCCAGATTATCTGCCCAGAAGGCAAGAGAAGAGCTGCAGTCAACAAATTCTACTGTTATACTATGGGAAGCTGTATGCCAGGCTGCGAAAAAAGCACTTGATGCAACACCCGATATGCTGCCGACACTTAAAAAGGCAGGAGTTGTTGATGCAGGAGGCAAAGGTCTTGTAATAGTGTTTGATGCGATGCTTAGTGTCTTCAAGGGGAATTCTATAGATTATGAACCTAAGAAAAAGGAGTCTGGAAGTATTGCGGCTGCGGATACTGCAGCTGAGGATGATGATGAGCAATCTATTCATTTTGCATACTGCACTGAGTTCCTTATAACAAAAAGCAAAAACTGCATGGATTATATCTCACTGCGTGCATATCTTGAAACAGTGGGAGACTGTGCGCTGGTTGTAGATGATGACGATATTATAAAAGTACATGTCCATACAAACAACCCTGGTCTTGTTCTTGAAAAGGCACTTGAATACGGAACTATAAACCTGCCAAAAATAGAGAATATGAGACTTCAGCATGAAGGCAGAAAAAAAGAGCAGAAGATGCAGTCCAGAAAGAAAAAAACACCTGTTGAACCTGTTAATAAATATGGTTTTGTTGCGGTTGCTTCAGGCCATGGTGTAGAATCTCTCTTTAAGGATCTGGGTGCTGATAATATAGTAACAGGCGGTCAGACGATGAACCCGTCTACTGATGATATACTTGAGGCAATAGAACAGACTCCGGCTCATACAGTATTTGTTCTGCCAAATAACAAAAATATTATTATGGCTGCTGAACAGGCTATAAAGTTTGCTGACAGAAGTGTATGCGTTCTGCAGACAAGGACGATACCTCAGGGAATGGCAGCAATGCTTGCATATAATGAAGAAATGGATCTTTCAGAAAACAAGCTCAATATGACTAAGGCATTTGAACGTGTATCGACAGGTCTTATCACATTTGCAGCAAGAGATTCTGATTTTGAAGGCCATTCGATCAAAAAAGGCGAGATACTTGCTCTTGACAACAATAAACTTGCTTTCACGGAAAGAGATGTAAACAAAGCTGTAATCAGACTTCTGAAAAAACTTATAAAAAATGATACAAGCTTTGTAACACTTATATATGGAGCAGATGTAACTGATGAAAGTGCAGAAAAACTGCAGGCACTGCTTAACCAGAAACTAAATAACAAAGCAGAGGTAATGATAGTGAACGGCGGACAGCCTGTTTATTATTACATCATTTCAGTTGAATAAATAATAAGTATATCCTCCCTTTTGGGGGGATTTTTTTAAAAGACAGATTATTTACAGAGAGGTGAACAACCGTAATGTCAAGTATAAACAATCCTGTAACTGTTCTCAGGGGTGTAGCGCTCAAGAGAGCACAGCTTTATAACAAGCTTGGGATTTTTACGCCCTATGATCTTATATGCCATTTTCCACGAAGCTATATAGATTTCAGTCAGCCTGTAAAAATATGTGAATCACCATTGTGCGATAATGCTGTTATCCGTGCAATTGTGACGAAAAAATTCCCTGAGCAGAGAATAAGGTCGGGACTGGTTATATATAAGGCGGTCATATCAGACTCAAGCGGCGAAGCAACGGCAGTGTTCTATAACAATGTATATGCCTTTGGTGCACTGAAGGAAAATGAAGAGTATTGTTTTTACGGAAAAGTCACAGGAAACCTTCTGAGACGCGAAATTAACTCACCGCAGTATATTCCTGCAGATTCCGATAAACCGCTGAGACCGCTGTACCATCTTACATCCGGACTTACCAACAACATACTGGGTACAAATATTTCAGAATCACTTAAGATGTTAAATGCACAGTTCGAGTATATGCCTCGTGAAATACTTGAGAAGAATAATCTCTGCGGGCTCTGGTATGCATTTAAAAATATACATTTTCCTGAAAATCAGGAGGCTGTCCGGGCGGCCAGACGCAGGCTTGCATTTAATGAACTGCTCTGTCTTCAGCTCGGAATCAGGATGATAAAGCAGAGAAATGTATTATGCGATACAAAAAACCGCATGGATCCTGAGATCCGACCGGATAAGTTTTATGAATCACTGCCTTTTATACTGACAAATGCTCAGAAAAAGGCTGTCTGTGACATATTTGCTGACATGTGCCGTGAAATACCGATGAACAGACTTCTGCAGGGCGATGTAGGAAGCGGAAAGACAGTAGTTGCTGCTGCAGCATGCTGGTACTGCGTACAAAGCGGGTATCAGTCAGCACTGATGGCACCTACAGAAATACTTGCCGGTCAGCATTACCAGACTCTGAGTACATTTCTTGTGCCTCTCGGCATCAGAGTGGTACTTCTGACAGGTTCCATGAGTGCAAAACAGAAAAAGCTTATTAAACAAAAAATTGCTGATAAAGAGTATGATGTGATAGTTGGTACACATGCAATAATACAGAAGGATATTGAATTCAATAAACTCGGACTTGTAATTACAGATGAACAGCACAGATTCGGTGTGGCGCAGAGAGCGGCTCTGGCACTCAAGGGTGATTCGCCGCATAAGCTTGTAATGTCAGCAACTCCGATCCCCCGGACACTCGGACTTATCATTTACGGAGATCTTGATATTACTATTATTGATGAACTTCCTTCGGGCAGAGTTCCTGTTGAAACATTTGCTGTTACCGGCGGCTTCAGAAAAAGAGTATACGGGTTCATAAAGGACCGTATTGATGAGGGACGTCAGGCATACATTGTCTGTTCTGTCATTGAGCAGAATGAAACAGAAATGAAAGCCGCCTCAGAATATGCTGAAAATCTTAAGACTGGTGAATTCAGCAATTACAGAGTGTCGCTGCTGCATGGTAAAATGTCTCCCCAGGAAAAAAACGATGTTATGAGTGAATTCAAGGATGGACGGGTAGATCTTCTGGTTTGTACAACGGTAATTGAAGTAGGTGTAGATGTGCCAAATGCGGCTGTTATAGTAATTGAAGATGCTGATCGTTTTGGTCTGTCACAGCTTCATCAGCTGAGGGGCCGTGTAGGAAGAGGAAAGAACAAAAGCTATTGTGTACTGATCACAGACAATAAGAATGAAGAAACAAGAGAGAGACTCAAGGTCATAAGCTCTACTACTGACGGCTTTAAAATATCTGAGGAAGACCTGAGAATGCGGGGCCCCGGAGATTTCTTCGGGAACAGACAGCACGGACTTCCGTATCTTAAAATTGCTGATATAGCTTCTGACACGGAGATGCTTGCAGTAACACAGAACATTGCTAAGGATATAATGACAGAAGACAGTGAACTCAAAAGTGAGAAATATACAGGCCTAAGAAACGAGGTTTTAAGGATGTTTTCATCACAGAACAAAGAAAGTTTCAATTAACCGGCGTATTACAACAAAATGCATAACAATATTTAAAAAAAATATATATATTTACGAAATGAAATTTTTTTTAAAAAAGTGTTGACATGTGTTTTGTTTTATGATAAAATAAATATCGTCGTCAGGGCGATAAACAAACTGATGACGGTCGGGAGCATAGCTCAGCTGGGAGAGCATCTGCCTTACAAGCAGAGGGTCATAGGTTCGAGCCCTATTGTTCCCATTATTTTTGGCCTGGTAGTTCAGCCGGTTAGAACGCTAGCCTGTCACGCTAGAGGTCGTGGGTTCGATTCCCATCCAGGTCGTTTACACTTTTTATAAAGTGTTATGCCTCTGTAGCTCAGTCGGTAGAGCAGAGGACTGAAAATCCTCGTGTCGATGGTTCGATTCCGTCCGGAGGCATTCACTCAAGTGAGTGCTAATTAATTTGTCATTGCGGATTTAGCTCATCTGGTAGAGCGCCACCTTGCCAAGGTGGAGGTAGCGAGTTCGAGCCTCGTAATCCGCTTGCTAAAAAGGTCTGATTCAGGCCTTTTTTTTGTTTATAATATAAAATGTCGAAAGGAGTTAATTATGGATTCTGACGGGAGTCGATTGTTATTTTTTATTGTATTATTGGTGTTGCTGAGGTTGTATTATGCAATATGTGAGCATGTTCTTGTGGAGGTCAATGATTCAAAAGCCAGGGAGTATGCCGAGAGTGATACCAGATATAAGTCTCTCTGTTCGTTAATTTCAAATCCATCCAAAATGCTTAGCGCATTTTCGGTACATAGAATGTTTTCAGCACTTCTGATACAGGTGCTGTCGATTCTTTTTGTACTGCGTGTTTTTGATTTTCATAATTTTACTTCTGAGCTTCTTGCCGGTCTGGCTGCTGTGATTGTATGCACTGTAGTTCTTTCATCTGTAACCGAAATGCTTCCGAGAAGAATTGCACAATCGGCAAATTCATTATCTTTTGCACGTGTGTTGTGCGGTTCAGTAAAAGCACTCGTTATAATTGCAAAACCGCTTTCTGCTTTTATTAATTTAATTAGTTTTGTTTTATGCAAGATTTTCAGGATTTCTGTTAATGCAAAGAAAGACACCGTAACAGAAGAAGAGATCCTGATGATGGTTGAGGCGGGAAATGAAACTGGCGTAATAGAAGAAAGCCAGAGAGAAATGATCAATAATATATTTGAGTTCGGTGATGTCAAGATATCAGAAATAATGACACACAGAACTGATATAATAGCAATTGATATCAATTCAAAGATAAGTGATATTATTTATCTTGCTATGAATGAAGGATTTTCGAGAATGCCCGTTTATGAAGATTCAGTAGACAAAATAATAGGCATTATGTATGTCAAGGATCTTCTTTGTCTGGTAGGCTGCAAACAGTTTGAGGACTTTAATGTACGTGATTTTATGCGTGATGCGCTGTATATACCGTTTTCAAACAAATGCGACGAAGTATTTGAGATAATGACTAAAAAGAAAATCCAGATGGCCGTTGTTGTAGATGAATATGGCGGAACAGCCGGAATAGTAACAATGGAAGACATACTTGAGGAGATCGTGGGCAACATTCAGGATGAATATGATGAAGAAGAACAGGAGATAAATGAAGTATCTGAGGGTGTCTATATTATAGCAGGATCAGCTGATCCGGAAGATATTCTTCCTGTACTGCATGTTCATGCACCTGATAAACACGAATTTGATACTATGAGTGCTCTGATAGTTGATCTGCTTGGACGTATACCCGGGGAAGACGAGACTCCGAGTGTTGTATATGACAGTGTAGAATTTACAGTATTGCTTGTTGAAGACAACTGGATATCCAAAATCAAAGCAGTTGTCAGACATGCGGATGTTTCTTAGCAGCGATATGACAAAAGGAGACATAACAATGATAAACAGAAAAATAAAAATAACTGCTGCAGCGTTTCTGACGACTGCAGCTTTGTGTTCATGCAGCAATAATATAGGCCATGAAGAGAACAGTAAACCGGAACAGACTGCAGCCGTTACATCAGCACAGCAGTCTTCATCAGCAGACAGCACATTTATAAATGAGACAACATCCCGGACCAGTACCGTAACAGATACAGATAAAACATACATCTGTACATCATTTAAGTATGAACAGCTAAGTGGAAACGAAAAAAACATCTATAATACTGTCTGTGCAGGACTGTCCGAGCACAAAGAGACTATTGAGCTTAGTACGGACATAACAATAGATTCGTTTAACCGTGTATATGATGCCGTTCTGACGACAATGGAGACACAGATGTACTGTCCTACCAGAACATATCAGTATTCGTATACCGAGTCAGATTCAAACGTCAGTAAAATTGTACCTGAGTACAAATATTCTGCAGACGATACTCAGAGGATACATGAAGAGGTTGAAGCTGCCGTTTCGGAAGTTTTGAGTCAGGTAAGCAGTGAAATGTCACAGGTGGATATAGTAAGACTTTTTCATGATTATATTATAAATGACTGTGAATATGAGGACAGAGTAAATACTGCAACTGATTCTGAGATTGAAGAAATGATGCACCAATCAGATTATGATAATGCTTATGGTGTATTGGTAAGACATAAAGGGGTGTGCGAAGGATACGCAAGAGCGTTCAGATACCTGTGCCTCAGGACGGGAATAGAGTGTGAGCTTGTCTCAGGGACATCATGCGGTGAGGGCCATATGTGGAATATTGTGAAACTCGGCTCAGACTGGTATCATATAGATCTTACCTGGGATGATCCGATACTTTACAGCGGGAAGTCTGAACATGATAATATCCGCTATAATTATTTTAATCTGAGTGACGAAAAGATACTGACAGACCATACTATAGATTCAACCTATTATCAGTATCCTGGTGCAGACTCAGACTCTGCAAATTTTTTTATATACTATGGTCTTTATGCACAGAGTGCTGAAAGTGCAGATGAGATCATTAAAAGAGAACTTGTCAAAATATATAATAATGAAGAAAGAGTAATATATATAAAAGCCGCCAGTGAGGATGTGCTGTCTGAGATAATACAGCACCTTTTTGAAATGAACGGCTTGTATGATATTTTAAGTGATATACAGGACCAGGCGGACTACCTGAATGATATAACCCAGGTTGTTAAAGCTGTAGATAATGAGAACCTGATTCTGAAGATAATCTTATAGTCAGATGATGAAATACAGGCTATAAAAGTTTTTTTTAAATTATTTAAAAAAAAGGGTTGACAAGAGTCGACAAGTATGTTAGAATAATAAAGCTGTCGGACGAGACAACAACTTGAAAGACAAGCAAAACCTTAAGTATCT
>JAUNSK010000023.1 GCA_030539275.1 Oscillospiraceae bacterium
TGCCTGTCTTTCAAGTTGTTCTCTCGTCCGACAGCTTTATTATTCTATCACATAGTTCTTACAATGTCAACCCTTTTTCTTTATTTTTTTTATTTTTCTTAGGTTCACATTCTTTTAACACTTTTATTGTACAATATAATATATGTAAAGCAAAAGGAGTGTTCAAATGGACTTTGATCTTTCTATTATTAACAGTCATAATCCGTACAATATTGACGTAGAAAAATTTATAGAGCAATTTTACGGATTCATTCAGCTTAATCACCTTTATGACTCGGCAATACGACAGGTTGAAACTAAACTTGAAATCATAGACAACGAATTTCAGTCAACATTTCAGAGAAACCCTATACATAACGTTCAGAGCCGTCTCAAATCCCCCCAGAGCATTGCACAGAAACTGCAGAACAAAGGAATTCCGATAACAGCAAATGCAATTATTGAGCATCTGCATGATATAGCAGGCGTCAGAGTCATATGTCATTATATCGACGATATTTATGCTGTTGCCCATTATCTTTCACTGCACGATGATATTACGCTTCTTAACCGAAAGGATTATATCAAGCATCCTAAGCCAAACGGATACAGAAGCCTGCATCTTATTATAACAGTTCCGGTTTACCTTTCTACAGGCAAAAAAATTGTACCTGTAGAAATACAGATACGTACGATAGCAATGGATTTCTGGGCCAGCCTTGAACATCAGCTGCACTATAAAAGTGATAATGAAGTATCTGATGAACTCGCACAGCAGCTTAAGGTATGTGCAGAAACAATAAATGATACAGATCTGAAAATGCAGTCCATATATCACAGGCTAAATAAAATGGACTAAACATAAATTGTCATTTGTCCGGACGATCCGGAATCTCAACTTATATATGTTATCTCTGGCACTTATGCACTATCATTATGCATAAGTGCTTTTTATATTTACTATATAAAACTATCAAAAATCGCATTATTTGATTGATAACAGTTGAAATTTAACTATTTTACTGCTATAATATTATTAGATTATTATGTATTAAAATTCAGATTTAATGTTGGAAAGTTTGTTATTTTGAAAGGAGAAATTAATTTGAAGCTTGTAACCAGACGTTTGTTATCAGCTGCAACTGCAGTGTGCGTTACCCTTTCATGTACCGCAGCAGGAGCTCTTGACAAATCAAAATCTATCACCGGCACCGATACTGTATCGGCAGAGTCCACATACAATTACGGTGAAGCACTCCAGAAATCAATGTTTTTCTATCAGGTTCAGCAGTCAGGGCCTATCGCTGAATGGAATGAGGTATCATGGCGTGCTGACTGTATGACAAATGATTATGTTCCCGGAGGCTGGTTTGATGCCGGTGACCATCTGAAGTTTGCTCTAACTAATGCATATTCCGCTTCTCTTCTCGGCTGGGGTCTTCTCGAATATGAGAAAGGCGTTAAAAGTGTAGATGAGATCGAGGAATACAAAAACAATCTCTCATGGGCACTTGATTATCTGGTAAACTGTGACCTTGGCGATGAGATTGTCTACATGATAGGTGAAGGAAGCTTTGACCACGTATGGTGGGGTTCATGTGAAGTATATATGGACAAATATGAACTTATGACAGGAAATACCGAGCGTCCTTATTACACATGCAACGACAGCTGTATTGAAGGACAGATGGCTGCAGCTCTTGCAGTAGGCTATCTTTGCTTTAAAGACTCTGATCCTGCAAAAGCTGCCGAGTACTTAAAACATGCTGAAGCATGCTTTACCAGAGCAGACAAGAACCGCTCTATAGGCAATGATGATGCAGAACATGCTTATTACAAGCCGTCAAGTTTTTATGATGACCTCTTCTATGCTGCTAACTGGATGTACAGAGCAACAGGAGATCAGAAATATCTTGATCTTTGTAAAACAGATTACATACCTAACCTGGGTCTTGAAGAACAGTCAACAGAACTCAAGTATACATGGGGATGCTGCTGGGATGATATGCAGCAGCCTGGTACTCTTCTTTATGCACTCAATACAGGCGACGACACATGGAAAGAACAGTTCAGAAAACATCTTGAATACTGGACAACCGGTTACGGTGGAAAACAGATCAAGCATACACCGGACGGTCTTGCATGGCTGTTCAACTGGGGTGCTCTCAGACATGCAACTGCTACTGCATTCTTAGCATATGTAGCTACAGATGAACTGTTTGCTGACGATGCAGATGCTGTGAAGAAATACACAGACTTTGCTGATTCAACAATGAACTACTGCTTTGGTGACAACGCTGATAACAGAAGCTATGTAATAGGTATGGGTGAAAATTATCCACAGGCATGGCATCACAGAACATCAAGCGGTGCATGGAATGACAAGTGGAGCAATATAGGTCAGACAACCGGTGAAGACGCAAAACCGCATGCACATACACTTTACGGTGCTCTTGTAGGCGGTCCTGATCTTGACGGCAAGTATGATGACCACACTGCTTCCTACCAGTACACAGAGGTTGCTATTGACTATAACGCAGGTTATACCGCAGCACTTTGTGCAATGATCGAAAAATACGGCGGAACTTCAGATCCTGCATTCCCTCCTGTTGAAAAGCCAAAGTGGGATGAATTCTATATGGAAGCCTGCATCAATCAGGCAAGCGGAAGTTATGCTGAACTTAAGGTCCTCGCTACAAACCATTCAGCTTGGCCGGCAAGAACTATCAAGGATCTCTCCTATAATTACTATATGGATTTCACAGAGCTTTTTGATGCAGGTCTTACAGTAGACGATGTAAGCGTCAGAATAGGATACGATGAATGGCCTGGCAACTGCACGATTTCGAAGCCGATACAGTATTCAGGCAATATTTACTACGTAAAGATCTCTTATGTTGACGGTACAAAGATCATGCCTACAGGTCAGTCTGAACACCAGGGAGAGATTCAGTTCAGAGTATCAGTACCAGACAACAATCCTGTTTGGGATTCAGAAAATGACTATTCATTTGCAGGTCTTGCAAAACAGGATCTTGCTATAACTGACAAGATCACAATGTATGACGGTGATACACTTATCTGGGGTACAGAACCGGACGGAAGCACTCCTTCAGTTACAACAACAGCTGCAACAACTACAACTGCAACAACCACTACTTCAGCAACTACAACGACTGTTTCTACAACACCTGTTACCACAACTTCTGTAACACAGCCAACAACAGTTACAACTGAAGTATATGATATAATGTATGGTGATCTCAACGGTGACAGAGTTGTCGAAATGACAGATCTTACAGCACTCAGTCTTCATCTCATAGGTGATGTTAAACTTACAGGAAATAATCTCCTTGCAGCCGATGTAACATATGATACGCAGGTAAATCTGGCTGATCTTTCATTCCTTAAACAGTATATCCTCAAGGAAGCAGTAATTCTTGGCCCTCAGCCAAAGTAACATATAACTTTAATACAATTAATAAAAACCGGCTTAAATCAGATCATAACTGATCTGATTTAAGCCGGTTTGTTATTTACAGCAGAGGTCCGAGTGTCCTCAGAAAACCGTTTACTATCTTCTTTCCTGCTGATATTCTGCTTAAATACTCATCATCTATCATAGTACATTTTGAAAGAGTGTCCATAAAATCATTTTTTATATCACTTATACATGAAGTGTTATACATATACGTTGCACATTCAAAATGGAGATACAAGCTTCTGTAATCCAGGTTTATTGTACCTACCACAGCGGTATTGTCGTCTGATACAAAACTCTTGGCATGAATAAATCCAGGTGTATATTCATATATTTTTATTCCCAGATTTATAAGTTCCTTATAATATGACTGTGCTATACAGTGTACATACCATTTATCCGGTATTCCCGGAACTATTATTTTAATATCAACACCGCTCTTTGCCGCAAATCCCAGAGCGACCATCATCTCATTGTCGAGAATAAGATACGGAGTAGTTATGTATACATATTTTCTCGCTTTATTGATTATATCCATATATACGAGTTCACCGACATTTTCACCATCAACCGGTATATCTCCGTACGGCATTACATATCCGTCGCTTAAAAAATCACCCGGATGATTTTTATGAGGAGCAAAAACACTGTAATCCTCTTTTATCCTATACTCTGACAACCCCCACATCTGCAGGAACATTATTGTAAAACTCCAAACGGCCTCACCATGCAGCATTACAGCCGTATCCTTCCAGTAGCCAAAACGTTCTTTTATGTTGGCATACTCGTCACCGATATTAATTCCACCGTTAAATCCTGTATGTCCGTCAATGACCATGATCTTTCTGTGGTCTCTGTTATTCTGGGTCGATGAAAGAAGCGGTTTGAAGGAATTGAAAACACGGCACTTGATGCCAAACCGTCTTAGTTTCTTGTCGTAATCGTCCGGCATCAACATCTGAGTTCCCATACCGTCATACAGAACGCGGACATCGACACCTGCTTTTACTTTTTCCTTGAGTATCTCAAGTATTTCACTCCATATCTTACCGTCGTCTATTATAAAGTACTCCATGAAAATGAAATGCTTTGCCCGGCGCAGCTGTGCCTTGACCTGTTCAAACTTCTCTTCACCGCACCTGAAATATGTTACCGTGGTATTTCGGTATATAGGAAAACCGCCCTTATTGTTCATATATCCTGCCAGATTTCTTACATACACATTTTCTTTTTCAAGCTCATCCGTTATTGAATAATTCTGTTTAAGATAGTCTCTTGTATCACTTACCCTTTTAAGAGTTGCAAGCTTGAATACCTTTGTGCTTGTCTGCATACTATAGACAAGATATACTATACCTCCGAAAATCGGAAGAGTCAGCGTCGGAATTATCCAGGCTATCTTATATGCCGGATTTGTACTTTTATTAAGAATTACATATACTACTATTATACTCAGCAAAGTAAAAAGTGCATATACCCAGGCAAAGTGCTCACTAAGTCTCAGTACCGCAGCTATTATTGTAAATACCTGAACAAGCAAAATCAGAATGATCAGCATTTTCCGGCTGAATACAAAACGAATAAACTTTCTCATTTCTGCCTCTCTTTAACCATAACTAATATGAGCTGTCATCACTTAAAGGTTCCGACAGCTCAGTGTTAAATATGTTAATTATTTTTCTTGTCATCCACTATGATTTCCTTGATACTGGAGGCAAGACCTGCAATATTCTGTATCTGACTAGGAATAATAATCTTGGTTGCTTTTCCGTCTGCCGCTTTTGCAAAAGCTTCAAGTGACTTAAGCGCTATAACATTCTGTGCCGGTGATGCTTCATTAAGCTTTACAATACTTTCAGCGTATGCCTGCTGAACCATCTCTATTGACTGTGCCTCACCTTCAGCCTCACGTATCTTCTGTTCCTTGACGGCCTCAGCTCTGAGTATCAGAGATTCTTTTTCAGCCTGTGCTCTCAGGATTGCTGACTCTTTTTCAGCTTCAGCTCTGAGAATTGCGGATTCTTTTTCACCTTCGGCAACGAGAACCTGTGATTTCTTTTCACCTTCAGCCTGAAGGATCTTTTCACGTCTTTCACGCTCAGCCTTCATCTGTTTTTCCATTGCATCCTGGATCTCTCTGGGCGGAAGAATGTTTTTAAGCTCAACTCTGTTTACCTTTATACCCCATCGGTCTGTTGCCTGATCAAGTGTTGCCGTGATCTTTGTATTGATCACATCTCTTGAAGTAAGTGTTGCGTCAAGTTCCATATCACCGATTATGTTACGAAGTGTTGTAGCTGTAAGATTTTCTATAGCTGACATTGGTCTTTCAACACCATATGTGTACTGTTTTGCATCCGTGATCTGAAAAAATACTACGGTATCTATCTGCATCGTTACATTATCCTTAGTGATAACTGCCTGAGGCTTGAAATCAACTACCTGTTCTTTTACAGATACTTTCTTTGCTATTCTGTCAAGGAAAGGGATCAGCATATGCGGTCCTGTACTCCATGCAGAAAAAAACGCGCCAAGACGTTCCACAACATAAATCTGTGCCTGAGGTACAATATTAATATTTGAAACAACAACCAGCAAGATAAAAACAATCAGACCTAAAATCAAATACTTTCCCATAATATCCTCCTTAAGATTTCATTTCTTCTTTTACAACAGTAAGACATGTTCCGGATATAGACTTAATCTTAACTGTCTCACCGTCATTAATAACGCAGCTGTCAGCGGCAACAGCATTCCAGTCTACTCCGTTGAGCCTTACACGGCCCGTTTTGCGGACAGGATCAACTGTCTCGATAACAATTGCATCGCTGCCGATATCCAGTTCGGCGTTTGTCGGTACTGCCGGCCTCCTGAGCTTCAGAAAAACCGGTCTTGTGAATGCAAGCAGAACAGTTGATACAACAGCGAATATTGCAAACTGCCACCAGAACGAAAGAAAGAAAGCTGCAATAAATGCTGCCCATGCACCAACAGCAAACCATGCAGAAACAAACTGCTGTGTTGCAAGTTCTGCCACGACCATAATTACGAACAATACTGCCCAGATAATTAACTCCATCGGCACCATAAAAACCCCTCCCTCTGTGAATATTCCTACCGATATCGCCTGTAGATATTTTAACATATTGACTGAAAAAATACAAGATTAAATGATGCCGATATGTGTTTTTTTTATAAAAAATTATATTATATATATTATTGATTTTTTGCGGTAAATATGATAGAATGAAGTGGATAAATTTTAATAGCCTGACTTACGTTTGATTATCTTTTATGAAAGGTCGTGGCAGCTTGGATAATAAAATTTCCTTGTATGGTTTCAATAACCTTACAAAAACCCTTAGTTTCAATATTTACGATGTCTGTTATGCAAAAACCGAACGTGAACAGACTGATTATATACGATATATCGATGAACAGTATAACTCAGAACGACTAACAAAGATCCTTTGCAATGTTACAGAAACTATAGGTGCTACAGTACTTAACATTTCCAAACAGGACTATGATCCTCAGGGTGCGTCAGTTAATGTGCTGATTTCAGAAGGACGTGTTCCCCCTGAACATATTGATCTGTCATGCAATCAGGGCAACATTCCCAGAGAAACTGTACATGCCCATCTTGATAAAAGTCACCTTACAGTTCACACATTTCCGGAATCACATCCTGACAATGCCATCTCAACTTTCAGAGTTGACATTGATGTATCTACCTGCGGAGAAATTTCTCCGCTTAATGCACTGGATTACCTCATTGAAAGCTTTGATTCGGATATAATAATAATTGACTACCGTATACGAGGCTTTACAAGAGATGTACACGGCAAAAAATATTTCATTGATCATGATATTAAGTCCATTCAGGATTATATTGATGAAAAAACCCTTCAGAAATACGATGCAATAGATGTAAATGTATATCAGTCAAATATTTTCCACACAAAAATGCTTATCAAAGAACTTCAGCTGCAGAATTATCTTTTCAATACTGATGTTTATGAACTTCCTCCGAAACAGAGGCTGGACATTTCAAATAAACTCAGACAGGAAATGATAGAGATATTCAGCGGCATAAATATTTACTGAAAAATTCATAAAACAGGAGGCCATTTAAAAAATGCCGCTTAACCAGAACTATGCTCCGCTTTATGAAGCAATGAGAAACTTCCGCATCAACAGAGTTGTCCCCTTTGACGTGCCAGGTCACAAAGGCGGAAGAGGAAATCAGGAACTTACTGATTTTCTTGGGATCAACTGTATGAAAGCTGACGTAAATTCTATGAAACCGCTTGACAACCTCTGTCACCCGGTTTCAGTTATAAAAGAAGCACAGGCGCTTGCAGCCGAAGCATTCGGCGCAAAAAATTCCTTTTTTATTGTCAACGGCACTACCGGATCGGTTCAAGCAATGATAATGTCCGTATGCAAGGAAAACGATAAGCTTATCATGCCGAGAAATGTACACAGAAGTGCGATCAACGCACTGGTTGTAAACGGTGCAGTTCCTGTATATGTAAATCCCGGTGTCAACAAAGAGCTTGGAATTCCTCTGGGAATGAGTGTAGCTGATGTTGAAAAAGCCATTAAGGAAAATCCTGATGCCAAAGCAGTTCTTATTAATAATCCCACTTACTATGGTGTGTGCTCTGATCTGAAAGCAATCGTTGAACTTGCCCATAAACACAATATGATGGCACTTGTTGACGAAGCTCACGGGACACACTTTTATTTTGGAGAAAATATGCCGGCGAGCGCAATGAGTGTCGGCGCAGACATGGCTGCTGTAAGCATGCACAAATCAGGCGGATCCCTGACACAGAGTTCAATCCTCCTTCTCGGAGACTCTGTCAATGCAGACTATGTCCGTCAGGTTATCAATCTTACACAGACCACAAGCGGTTCATATCTGCTTATGTCATCGCTTGATATTGCCCGTAAAAACCTTGCGATGAACGGCAGACAGATATTCAGCAAGGCAGTTGAGTATGCACAGTACGCAAGAAATGAGATCAATAAAATAGGCGGCTATTATGCTTTCGGATCTGAACTTAAGGATAATGATGCATTTTTTGATTTTGATAAGACAAAATTATCAGTCAATACTATTAATATTGGTCTTGCCGGAATCGAAGTATATGACCTGCTGCGTGATGAATACAATATCCAGATCGAATTCGGTGATATCGGAAACATTCTTGCCTATATCTCAGCCGGTGACAGATCTCTTGAAATAGAGCGTCTTATCTCAGCTCTGAGCGAGATCAAACGCAGATATTCAAAAGACAGATCCGGAATGTTTGATCATGAATATATCAATCCGCAGGTTGTCCTTTCACCTAAGAAAGCATTCTTTTCTGACAAAACAACTACAGCACTTGATAAATGTTCAGATATGATATGCGGTGAATTTGTAATGTGTTATCCTCCGGGCATACCGATACTTGCACCAGGTGAGAGAATTACCAGGGAAATAATTGACTATATAAACTATGCTAAGGATAAAGGCTGTTTTCTGACCGGTACACAGGATATGTCTGTTACTTCACTTCAGACAGTAAATATATAAAAAACATATTTGATAAGGAGCGGTAAAATGGATCTTTGGTACACAGAACGTCATACAGACGACGTTAAATTTTCCATACGGGTAGACAGGCAGCTTGCATCATATACCAGTGAATTTCAGAGAATAGATATTTTTGAATCTAAAGAATTCGGCAGAATACTGACGCTTGACGGTTATCTTATGGTAACGCAGAAGGATGAATATATCTACCATGAAATGATTACCCATGTACCTATGGCCACAAATCCGGACATTAAAAATGTTCTTGTAGTCGGCGGCGGTGACGGCGGAACAGTCCGCGAACTATGCAGATATAAAAGCATAGAAAATATCGATATGGTTGAAATAGATGAAATGGTTGTGAAGCTCTGCAAAGAATACATTCCATCAATATCATGTGCCCTTGATGATGAACGGGTACACATCTATTATGAGGACGGCATGAGATTTGTACGTACTACAGAGGATTCTAAATATGATCTGATAATAGTTGATTCCACTGATCCGTTCGGCGTGGGAGAAGGTCTGTTTACCAAAGAATTTTACGGCAACTGCTATCGTTCACTGAATGATAACGGAATACTTGTCAATCAGCACGAAAGCACATTCTATGATTCCTATGCAAACTCTATGAAGAGAGCACACAGCAGGATAAAAGAATTTTTCTCTACAGCGCTTGTCTATCAGGCTCATATCCCGACATACCCTTCAGGACACTGGCTCTTCGGTTTTGCTTCAAAAAAATACGATCCTAGAACTGATCTGCACGCTGACTGGTGGAACAGTCTGGGACTTAAAACCAGATATTATAATACTGTACTCCATACCGGATGCTTTGCTATCCCTAACAATGTACGTGATGTATTGCGTGAAACAAAATAAGAAAGGAAGTAGTACTTAGCTTGAACAAAAACATCCACACTTTTATCGCTTGTGACAGTGAATACTCTGACAGTCAGATCGTTCTGTTCGGAGCACCGTTTGACAGCACAACCTCTTACCGGCCTGGTACACGATTCGGAAGTTCTGCAATAAGAAATGAAAGCTTCGGAATAGAGACCTACAGTCCATACACAGATCTTGATCTTTCCGATACAAATATCTTTGATGCCGGCGACCTTGAACTATGTTTCGGAAGCAGCGAAAAAGCTCTTGCTGACATTGAAAAAACTGCAGATACGATTCTTAATGACGGCAAAATTCCGTTTATGATAGGCGGAGAACACCTTGTAACACTTGGTGCTGTAAGAGCAGCATTTAAAAAGTACCCGGACCTTCATATTATTCATTTTGATGCTCATGCAGACCTGAGAGAAGATTATCTTGGTGAACCTCTTTCACACGCAAGTGTCATGAGAAGATGCTATGATATTCTGGGCGACAACAGGATTTTTCAGTTTGGCATACGCAGCGGTGACAGATCAGAATTTGTCTGGGGTAAAAATCACGTATTTACAAACAGATTTAACTTTGACAACCTCGAAAAGGTCATTTCAATGCTCAGGGACAAACCTGTTTACTTTACTCTTGACCTCGATGTCCTTGACCCGTCAGTTTTCTGCGGAACAGGTACACCTGAAGCAGACGGAGTATCCTTCAGAGAACTTCTTAATGCCATTACAAAGATTTCCAAGCTTGACATAGTAGCACTTGACATGAATGAACTGTCTCCGGTATATGACCAGAGCGGCGCTTCTACAGCACTAGCCTGCAAACTGCTGAGAGAGATTCTTCTTCTCATCTATAAATTCAACTAATATTAGGAGGAACAAATAAATTGGGTAAAGCTTTAATTATTGGTGCTGGCGGAGTTGCCAGTGTTGTTGTACACAAATGCTGTCAGAACAGCGAAGTTTTCACAGACATATGCATAGCCAGCAGAACAAAATCGAAATGTGATGCACTCAAAAACAAGCTTGACGGCGGCAAAACCAATATCACAACTGCTCAGGTCGACGCTGACAATGTCAGTGAACTTGTAGCTCTTATGAAAAACTATAAACCTGATATTGTTATCAATGTTGCACTTCCGTATCAGGATCTTACTATCATGGATGCATGTCTTGAATGCAGGGTTGACTACGTTGACACAGCAAATTATGAACCTCTCGATACTGCTAAGTTTGAATACAAGTGGCAGTGGGCATACAGAGAAAAGTTTAAACAGGCCGGCATTACAGCACTCCTCGGAAGCGGCTTTGATCCTGGCGTAACAGGAGTATTTTCTGCTTATGCGCTCAAACATTATTTTGATGAGATCCATTATATAGATATTCTTGACTGCAACGGAGGAGATCACGGATATCCTTTTGCTACAAACTTTAACCCTGAAATAAACATTCGTGAAGTATCAGCTAACGGAAGCTATATTGAAAACGGTGAATGGATCGAAACAAAACCGATGGAGATCAAGCGTGAATATGATTTTGACGAAGTCGGAATGAAGGATATGTATCTTCTCCACCATGAAGAACTGGAATCACTTGCACTCAACATTACAGGGATCAAGAGAATCAGATTTTTCATGACTTTCGGTCAGAGCTATCTTACACATCTCAGGTGTCTTGAAAACGTAGGCATGACATCTATCGAACCTATTGATTTTGAAGGCAAAAAGATCGTACCTCTGCAGTTTCTGAAAGCTGTCCTTCCTGATCCTGCATCACTCGGTCCTAGAACAAAGGGAAAGACAAATATCGGCTGCATTTGCCAGGGTGTCAAGGACGGTAAACCGGTTAAATACTATGTATATAACGTATGTGACCATGAAGCTTCTTACAAAGAAGTAGGATCACAGGCTATTTCATATACAACAGGCGTTCCTGCAATGATCGGCGCTATGATGGTCATGACAGGAAAATGGAAAAAACCTGGTGTATTCAACATCGAGGAATTTGATCCGGATCCGTTTATGGATGCTCTCAACAAATGGGGCCTGCCATGGAAGGAAAACTTTGATCCTGTACTCGTTGACTAAACAGAAAGGGCTTTGGGATGCTTAACTTTGATATTAACTCCATAAAAACTCCATGCTTCGTTGTTGACGAAAATCTTCTGAAAAAAAATCTTGAAGTTCTTAAGTCTGTCGAAGACAGAACCGGATGCAAAATACTTCTTGCACAAAAATCTTTTTCCATGTACTCGTTATATCCTATGATCTCTGAGTATCTCTGCGGAACAACAGCAAGCGGGTTATACGAAGCCAGACTTGGATATGAAGAAATGGGAAGGCCTTTCTACAAGGAGACTCATATCTTCTCCCCTGCTTATATTGAAGAAGATTTTGATGAGATATTAAAGTACTGCGATCATATAGTCTTTAACTCACTTCGTCAGTGGAATATGTTTAAGGACAGAGTAAAAGACAGCGGTAAAAAAATCGAATGCGGAATCAGAATTAATCCTGAATACTCAGAGATTGAAACTGACATCTATAACCCATGCTTCACAGGTTCAAGGCTGGGAGCACTTGCACAGACTTTTGAAGGACAGTCTCTTGACGGTATATCCGGACTTCACTTTCATACCATGTGTGAACAGAATTCGGACACGCTTGAGAGAACAATAAAAGTTGTAGATGAAAAGTTCGGCAGATATCTTAAAAACATGAAGTGGATCAACTTCGGAGGCGGTCATCATATTACAAGGGATGACTATGATATAGATACACTTTGCAGATGCATAATGCACTTTAAAGATAAATACGGTCTTCAGGTTTATCTTGAACCCGGTGAAGCTGTTGCACTTAACGCCGGATTTATGGTCACTACTGTACTTGATACACTTAAAAACGGCTGTGATATAGCCATAATAGATGCTTCGGCTGCATGCCATATGCCGGATGTAATTGAAATGCCGTACAGACCCAACATAATAAACAGCGGTATGCCCGGTGAAAAAAGGATCACCTACAGACTCGGTGGAAATACATGTCTTGCTGGTGATATAGTCGGTGATTATTCATTTGACAAGGAACTTGACCCCGGAGATAAACTTGTACTATGTGATATGGCTATTTATTCAATGGTCAAAACAAACACATTTAACGGTATGAAGCTTCCGTCTATTGCAGTATGCCATAGTGACGGCACAGTAGAAACGGTAAGAACATTCGGTTACGGGGATTTTAAGTGCCGATTATAAACTAAAAACACCTGCACACATTTCATTGTGCAGGTGTTTTTGTTTTTTCCGGACTATCTGAGGATTTAGTCAATAATTTAATAACAAGTGATACATTCCTGTGATAAATGATAACCATCTTCACCAGCCTGAGGATGAAACATAACCCAACAAGAAACGGAAGCTTATCAAGAACAGGATAATATCCTCTCATCTCAGCCATACCCGGACATAACTTTTTTAAGATAAACTTTACTTTTCCCATAGCCCTGATCTGAGATTCATAATAATTAGTATAGTTTCCATATGTACCGGAATATATTATATATTCTCCGGCTTCATTGATTTCAACACTGTTTTCAGTATCTGAAAACCAGGTCTCAGCAGTTGAGATCATTTGCAAATAAAAACTGAATACTCCCAGTTGTTTAAGTTTATTTACTATATATTCCTGGTTAATATGATCACATAATGAATTAAACATCAGATACAGGTCCATAACAGAACGTATTCCGCTTCCGCACGCATTAAAATGTTTATAAAAATGCATTACATAATAAATAAAGAAATCCTCGTTGCTCATTGAGTGAACATACTTATAGTTATCTGCAGTGCTGAATTGTTCAAATGTATTTGTATCATACCCGTGCTTTGCGATCATCTGTTGTGAAAAAAGACTGCGATGAAGTTCAACATTCATAACTGGCGGTTTCTGATAGACATCATGAACACCTTTGCCATAGTTTTTGCATGTATACTTAAGACTTTTCAGAACAGACAATGACTTCTCACCACATTCAGGGTCTATCAGATAATCAAGATCCGACATTACACGCATATATGACTTAGGATAGTACTTCTTGATGAGAAATCCTTTAAGAGGCATAATTCGTATGTGATTCTCCTCAAATGCATTCATAATCTTTGTGTTTTCTTCACGCTGTATAATATCCTTCACTATTGCCTTATGCTTTATCTCCAGAAACTGATTCATGATATCATCAGGAGGTTTTATATCAAGTTTTTCTACAGCGCAGCAGACTGTACATGCTACACTGTTGTGATGTGCAAGCGAGAGAACATCTTCCCAGCAGACATCATCCGGTTTGCATGATGGCTTCTTATCATTAACTGCACACCGCAAAAGATATATCAGATATTTACTATTTTCATTCACTTATATAAACCTACATTCTTATCATATATTTTCAGTTTTCGACAAATCTCAGAGAATTAAACAACACCAGAATACAGATACCTGTTTTTCATGTACCGAAATATCAATGATCCGGTGAAGAGCTGATCTTCCGGATAACTTATTATTTTCCTAACGTCTTAAGCACTTGTTCCATACACGACGGCAGCTATTTATGAACCACAGCACAAATGCCCTCACCGGAAAAAAAGTACACCATAAAATAACATATGCACGATACCGTAAATCATTAACAGTTATAAAACGTCCTTTTGAGTAAAAGCCCGTTGTTACTCCAATGATCCAGCTGTGCGGTACTCTTTCTTTTGTCCATCTGTTATCACCGCAGGTTATATATTCATTTTTACAAACTTTTATAATACGATGCAGAACATACTTTCCGTCAGGACGTCTGTACAGCGCAATATCATATTTTTTAAGACATCTGTCCGGTTTTTCAATAACAACCGCATTCTTACGATTTTTAAGCATAGGCTGCATGCTGTCTCCGACAGTAGTCTGAATTATCCTGCCAAACCTATCAAGAGTCTCTTCTATGGTACTATTCATCAAGAAGATGCAGCTCCCTCAGCTGCATAAGTATTTTATCTATGTCCCCCGAAGCAGTGTCATCATCAACATCATATTTGTCAAGCACAGACTCAAGCAATTCTTCTTTGGTCGTTTCAGTCATCAGTTTTCTGAGAATATAATCTGCAGTAGAATTGCTGCGAATAAGTCCGTTAAAATATCTGCTGGCTTCACCCGTAGCTACTGCAATAAATTCACCGTTTGAATCATCAGTGATCATTCCGTTTTTAAGTTTCATATTTTTTACCTTTCCATGTACTATAAGCTACATCTGCCGCCTCTGCAGACATATTGCATCTGAGTCTGAATAACGCTGCATTATGAGAAAATCTTTTTGTCATACTCAGAACTCTTTTTACACTATCTGCGCTGTCGGGTCTGAAAGTCTGATTAAGTATAACAGGATATGCATCCTGAGGAGATATCCGTATGCACGAATTATCCTTAGCCTGCTCAAGGAAAAATACTGCACTGACCGGTGCACTTTCATTATTATCGAGACCATGCTTGCCGCTCCACGGTGTTCCGTATACCAGAGCCTTATCATTGTCAAGCATTATGAGTGGCTTATCATCATTAATTATTCTGACACGATCACCGAAACACTGTCTCCACAGTGCTGCATGTGTAGATTTTCCTGTACCGCTTGGTGCTGTAAACAGGACTGCTTCACCATCTATCTTCAGTGCACTGCAATGAAACAGGATTATATTATCACTTATAAGTCTGGTGCATATTTTCCGGTAAACTGCCAGGCTCTCAAGATAGCCTGGGTGATATTTTTTTTTGTCCCTGTTTTCATACTCTATTTCCTGAGAAGATACACGGACCGGTGGTATGTCAATATCCCCGGTAATATAATTATGACAAAGTTTTTGTATGTACTGATACCTATTGTCTATGCAGAAATAATGCTGCGCTAATTGTATTGTAAACATAGGCTTAGTCTATCGGAATAACCGGCAATTCAATAGGATCGCCGCTCGTAGTAATGATATCCTGAGTCTTAAAGATAATACACTCGATCTCAGGGGTCTGATACTGCTCTTTCATTTTATATCCTCTCTGACAGTTATCCTATCGGGATGACCGGCAATTCAATGGAATTTTTACTATCATTATCATTTAATTTTTCCTGATCTGTATTAACATCAGCTGCTGATGTATTATCTTTGTCAGGCTCTGAAGTGTCTTTTTCAGTATCTTTTTCATGTGCAGTTATAATTACATCATCGTAATCGCCGGAAGTGTTATGTGTTTTATCAGACTCTGCATTATTTTTTTTATCCGGCAATGAATCTTTATTCTCAGATCTGTTATTATCATTGCCGGCATAAGTTTCTGCCGCATGACCGGATGCCTGAGTTACTGCGCTGTCAGATGATATATATGTCTCAGTTTCAGATGAACTTGTCTGATCTGTTGAATTTCTCAGATTTTTTTTCTCATTCATGCAGCCGCAAAACGCTGTGAACATCATGACTGTCATTAAAACAGGTATTGTATTTTTATATTTCATCGTATTAATTTATTCCTTTTAATAAATCAGGTATATTGACTTATATGTTATGATGATTACTGCAATTATTGCAATGACGTGGTCCTTCACTTACGTTAAAGAATCTGCATACAGTTGTGACTGTTTCCCGTAATCGTAAAGTGCACATACAAGATTTCTGTATTCCTGATCGACTGTATCAGAGTTAATGACAGATTTTATATATGCATTTACATTGTAGTTTCCATAGACTGTGCTGTCGAAAATAAAACTCTTCAATGCTCCGAAGTCTGCAGGTGATATTTTTGTGTCAAAATAATAATTTTCTTCGCCGTCTATTGTTTTCGTCCCTGTATATCCGATCGGTGTATATCCGGTAGGTGCATTGTCTGATACAGTAAAATAATGACGTATGATCACCTGTGATTTTAACAGAAGACTTGTACCGTTATATTTAAGACATTCTGAACCGTGCATTGTATTTGGTGCATCCTGGACCCCCTGATTAACAGTATCTTCATCTGAAATGTTCTTTTGTACACCTTCATTTGCCGGATTCTCAGTATTGTGTTTAAAGTATTTCTGTGAAGCTGCTCCATAGTTGAGTATTGCACTGACAAGGTCATGCTGCGCTGAATAATCCTCTTTTTTAAGGATATTACTGCAGTATTCTTTTACTGAATATTCTGTTTTCTTTGTGAGCAGAGTATCATCATCTCTGCCTTCCTTTCCTGACGGACTAAAGAACTGAACAGATATCTTATCAGACATATTTTTAGCAGGAACTGAATATGGTACTTTGTATCTGCCATCCGGTAATTTTGTCATATCACTTACATCCAGATACTCAACGTCTGAAGTCGTTTCATCAGTAAGTTTTGCATATGCTCCGGGTATTGTTTTCAGCAGAGTCATATAAAAATTAAGATCAATATTATTATCTGACAACGTCAGACTTGCTGACATGTCACCCACGTACTCAGGAACTATTTTTATGCAGTGAATAAGTGAACCATCCTGTACTGACCTATATTCATCGTGATTATAATAGAATTCACAGGGTTGGGGATCATCATGATGTTTATATGCAAATACAGTGCCGTTTATCTCTGCCTCAGGGGATGACGAAATTGCACTGACTGTACTGTAACAAGATAATGAACCGCCTTGAACATTTATCACAGGATTCTCTACCTTATCTGAAGTAAACATAGTCAGACCTACACCATTCCAGAATTCTCCCAAGACAAGATTTCCTCTTAATAAGTTCAGACTGTCAGTACAATAAACTGTTTTCATGATAAGTGATGAATCATCTGTTGATCCTTTGAAAGTCGCATTAGAAACTTTCATTGCATCTGTTAAACTTATTGAGCAATTACCATCAAACTCGATTGTCACATTTTCAGGGAACCTCATATATTCAATATATGTAATATTACAGTTATCTAAAGTAAGTGTATTTGATACACTGTCATAAGTCCAGTCGTGCAGAACTTCATCTCCCCTGCTGTTGCCATTTCCATAGTATACGCCCTGGTACTGAGAAAAATCGCAGCGTGCAGCACAACCTTCCAGATATACAATGTTATTTTCAATTTTTTCAACTGTGCATTGTTGTTTTATAACGGCTGTGCCATCTGAAAAAGTCATCAGGTCAAAATCAACAAATATTGTAATGCCGCCGCCTTCCACTACAACATCATCTGCTTCAAGGATCATGCCTACACTCAGAGCATCGGCTGATTCAGGATCACATGAATACTCCTGTGCATAAATTTTTGTATCTGACAGATGTAATACTGTAGTATTTACAGTAAGCAAACATGATACTGTCAGTAAGGATATAAGTATGTTTCTTACTCTTTTAGTTTTTTTCATATCTTCACACTCCTTAATATCATAAAAGAACCGTCCCAGTTTTTGTTAGGTTTACTATTAACCGCAACACCCCACCTGCTGACAAAAAAGCCCCGACCGACTTGAAATTGAGGCTTTATATTGTGATTAATTATAATTTACAAATCAGAAAAATGTGAGTTTTCTGACAGTGGTAAGTATTAAATTTCCGGATCGACCTTAGGAAGTTCATCATCGTCCAAACCGCTTGTTGTAATAATGTCTGCTGTTTTGAATTTAATTACTTCCATCTCAGGATTGATGTATTTTTCTTTCATAATTGATTTCTCCTTTATAATTATAAGTATTAATTATAGCTGTTATTATACTATATCTTATATAATACCTTAAATTTCGTCTATATTCAAGCTTATTAGCTTAAATTTAGTCAGAATAATGAACGTTTTTTAGTATTTTGATGTTTTTGTAACATATGTTCTCATTATAACTAATTAATAATATTTTCTGTTATTTTATGTTATCAAGCTGAATTTTGAATCTCAGAATACCATACTTTTAATAAATACTGTAATTCTTCATATAAAATTATAAAGGCACACCAGCTCTTAAGCAGGTGTGCCTTTATATCTCAATAATTTAGTTCTTTATTCTATATATTTTCGTACAAAATAATTCATTGTCCATTATGTCAGTTTTCTATTTTTCATTTTTAAGTTCAATTACTTTCTTTTCTATCTGAGGACGAATCTTAAGAAAACAGTCAACAAGAACCGGATCAAACTGCTTTCCTCTTTCATTTTCAATTATCTTGAACACTGTCTGAACCGGGAACGAAGGCTTATACGGACGTGCTGAAACAAGAGCATCAAACACATCAACTACTGCCATAATACGTGCACAAAGCGGGATCTCCTCGCCCGCAAGGCCTTCCGGATATCCTGTACCATTCCATTTCTCATGATGATAAAGTGCAAGCTCCCTGGCCAGATGATAATACTCAAGATCCTCAAGACCCGACAGACTTTCATCAATTATCTGTGCACCCATTGTTGTGTGTTTTTTCATTATTTCAAATTCTTCAAGTGTAAACTTTCCGTTTTTGTTAAGTATACTGTCCGGTACAGACATCTTTCCGATATCATGAAGAGGAGCAGCAAGTCTTATATGGGAGATGTAAGAAGGCGTAAGCATATTTGTGTATATTCCGTCTTTGATGAGACCATCAATAAGAATATTTACATATGTACTGGTACGCTTGATATGACCGCCTGTAACAATATCACGGCTTTCAATAACGTTTGCAAAGCCAATGATGACTTTTTCCTGGACTTCCTGAAGCTTAGCCGTTTTTATGCTGACTTCATGTTCAAGGTCTTTCTGATAGTTATGAAGGATCTTGGTTCTGTCACGTTCCGCCGTAACATCATAAAACCAGATAACGTATCCCTTAAGCTTGCCCTTATATTCAATTTTCTTAACTTCAGGCTGATAGACTCTTTTGCCGACTGGAATATCCATGATCGTATGGTTGACTATAACATCAAAGAGTGTGTCGTCTACTGATCCTATACTGTCATCAAGTACAACTGTTGAAAGGCACGGAAACAGTTCTCTCGCCTTGTTGTTGCATCCCTTGAATCTGTACATATCATCTATAGTCAGAACACCGTCATCAAGCGTATCGTAAGCGAATTCTCTTGCTGTATCATTAAAATCGTAAATTCCTATTTCGTAGACGAGATAAAGGATAGTTATTTCAGCTATAAATATTCCATACGGCACAAGATAAAAACTGTAATTCTGAACTTTTTCCATAATATATGTTACAGTAGGAAGTGAGATCGCTGCAAAGAGCATTAAAGTATCCTTATGCCCTTTTCGGGTTTTCTTTTTTCCCATAAGCATAATCGTGATCACAAACATCCATACTACATAAAATATCATTGTGATGAGGTAAAGTGAGTGCCCTATTCCATATACTTTTGCGATACTTGTTATTCCATTATGTGTTTCAAAGCTTACATCCTTATAAAATAATTTGTGTTTGTCACATGTTAATGCTAACCCCATAATTGCTGTATTAATTATTGAAAATGTATACTGCGCCCATTTCTTCATTCTTAGATGGCAATAATTCATATAGAATTTGAGCATAAGAAAATACGACTGGGTTGCCCCTATATATATAACTTTCTGAGACATGACTGCTGTCTGTAGATTATCAGCCTGAACCAAAAACCAGTATCCAAGTACAGAAATGCTGATGAATATCGTAGCACAAAATGCTGTCTGCTGCGGTTCACTTGGCTTTTGCCGCGCCATGAGCATTATACATACTATAGATACTATGAGGCATGCAGAATATGAATAAATGACAAATTGATACAACATTATCACCCCCGCCAATCTACTGTACACAGTATATATATTACTATATGCTAATGTGAATAATGCAGATTTAATATTTGCCTGTAAACTTTATTATATTTTTTTATTTATTTTTCTGTTATTACCATTATATCATAATTGAATGATTAAAGCAATAAATATATTTTTTTTTGTTGTTTTAGCATAAAACAGACTAAAAAAATACATTCAGCAAACTTGGATAAAATCAAAGCTGCTGAATGTATTGAATAGTATTCTATTTCTGATCAGATAACTCTTTATACAATGAAACATATTTTTTACTTGATGTGTCCCAGCTGAAATCACACTTCATGGCATTCCTGACAAGCTTCTGCCAGTTCTTATTATCACTGTACAGTTTCTTGGCTCTCATGCATGCATCCATCATGTCATGAGCATTGAATGTTTTAAATGTAAATCCGTTGCCGTTTTCTCCTCCGCAGTCAGTAACAGAATCCCTGAGTCCTCCGGTTTCCCTTACTATAGGAATAGTACCGTATCTCATTGAGATCATCTGCGCCAGACCGCATGGTTCATTTTGCGACGGCATCAGGAACATATCAGCACCTGCATATATCTTTCGTGCCAGTTCCGGAACAAATCCCAGTGTAACACTGACTCTGTCCGGATATCTGTAAGCCATTTCATTAAAGAAATCTTCATATACTTTTTCGCCGCTTCCAATAACAGCAAACATAAATCCCTTATCTACAAGTTCTTCAAGAATATATTTTACAAGATCAAGACCCTTATGAGCAACAAATCTTGTAACTATTCCTATAAGAGGACTGCCACTTTCCTGAAGTCCCAGTTCTGCAAGCAGCTTATCCTTACAGGTTTTCTTTCCTGTCAGACTCTTTGTTGTGAAGTTTGCAGGTATCAGCGGATCTGTCTCAGGATCATAAACCTGAGTATCTATTCCGTTAAGAATACCACTGAGTTTGTACTGTTTATTGATAAGGATCCTGTCGAGTCCGTAAGCATACCATGGATCAAGTATCTCCCATGCATATGTCGGGCTTACTGTAGTTATCTTATCTGCTGTTTCAAATGCGCTCTTCATCATATTTACACAGTCATCATACATAAGAAGATCAGTATGATACATCGGGATACCCATTATTTCATTTATAACTTCAACACCGTATTTACCCTGATACTGAATATTATGAATAGTGAATACTGTCCGTATATTCTCAAATCCCTGCTGATACTTGTATAAAACCTGATAATAAACCGGTATAAGTGCTGTCTGCCAGTCATTTGCATGGATAATATCCGGTTTGAAATCTATACATCTCATCATTTCCAGAACTGATCTTGAGAAGAAAGTAAAACGCTCACAATCATCATAAAATCCGTACATGCCATCACGGCCAAAATAATATTCGTTGTCAATAAAATAATATGTTACACCATTATATATAGCAGTAAATACTCCGCAGTACTGTTTTCTCCATGCTACATCAACTGTTATATTAGTTAAATATGTCAGCCCTGCACGCAGCTCAGGTTTCATTCCTTTATAAAGCGGAATTACTACTCTGCAGTCATGCCCTTTTTTGTTTATAGCTGCCGGAAGTGATCCGGCTACATCTGCAAGACCGCCTGATGCAGCGAAAGGCAGTGCTTCACTTGCCGCATATAAAATATTCATGCTCTCACACCTCGGTTTACCCTTTGAAAAACTATAGCTTAATCATTTTCAAGTTGTTGATTTTTCTTAATAAATAGAGTATTTTTCTTTGATGCAGTAAGAAGCTTATCCTTACCTACTGTTACCCTCTTATCTGTTATAACAGCATAGAGTTCTGCTCCTTCGTCAATAACAGTATTCTGCATCAGAATACAATTTCTTACTACAGCGTTCTTTGCTACATGAACACCTCTGAACAGAACTGAATTTTCAACAGTTCCCTCAATTACACATCCGTCTGCTACTAATGAGTTTTTAACAGATGAGCCTGATTTATACATAGCAGGACCTGAGTCCTTAACCTTTGTATAGATAGGTGATGTATTTTTGAACAAACGTCTCTTGTTTTCAATATCAAGAAGATCCATATTAGCGTTATAATAAGACATCATATCTTCTATCTTTACATAGTATCCTTTGTGCTCATATCCGTAAATCTTGTAATTAGCCTTGTTCTGCTGAAGTACCTGCTTATCAAAGCTTGCATAGCCCTCTGCAGAGAATCTGTTTACGATCTTTTCAAGTCTCTTTCTGTCAATTACAAACATGTTAAGTGATCTGTTGGCCTCACCTAAAATATCAGGCTTAACCATAACACTTGTAACTCTCTTGCTGTCGTTTACTTCAAGAATCGTTGAAGCGCGTGAACCAATGCCTTCTCCTGTAAAATTATGCTTTGCATAAACAACAGTAATATCCGCATTATTTTTAACATGTTCGCTGATAACAGACTTGAAATCTATAGTTGTAGCAACATCGCAATCTGCCATAACAACATATTCTGCGTCTGAATTCTGTACAAATGGAAGCACACCTTCAAGTGCTTCTATTCTTCCTCTGTAAAGACCGCTGTTGTTGTGACTGAACGGCGGGAGAAGATGAAGTCCTCCGTTCTTTGTTGACAGATCCCATTCTCTTCCGGATCCTATATGATCAAGCAGAGACTGGTAATTAGACTTTGTTATTACCCCAACCTCAGGTATTCCTGAATTAGCCATATTGGACAGTGGAAAATCGATCAGTCTGTATCTTCCTCCGAAAAGAATAGATCCCATTGTCCTTACTTTAGTCAGCTCAGAAACTGACTCATCATGCATATTAGCAAATATTATACCCAAAACATTATTACAAATCACTTAAGCCATCCCTTTCTAATCATATTGTTGGAATCATCTGACCGGGAGCTACAGTGATACCAGATGGAATAGTCTGACCATGACCTATAACTGCAATATCCCACTTCTGACCGTTTGAAACCTCATCCTTTGCTGCGCCTATTACGGTGTCATTTTCAATTATGCTTTCTTCACCGATGATAGAATATCTTACAATTGAGCCTGACTTTACAACAGTTCCTGGCATTATTACGCTGTGATCAATTATAACATTTTCTTCAATGGTTACACCGGAATATACAACAGAGGAATTAACACTTCCGTTTACGTTACATCCGTCACAAATCAGTGAATCCTCGATTTGAGCATCCTGACCTATATACTGAGGAGGAAGGCTCATATTTCTTGAATAGATCTTCCAGTCAGCATCATAAAGATTAAGAACATCGTCTGGCTTAAGTATATCCATATTTGCTTCCCAAAGGCTTGCAAGTGTACCTACATCCTTCCAGTAGCCATTAAATGAATACGCAAAAAGCTTCTCATTATTGTCTATCATTGCAGGAATAATGTCTTTGCCGAAATCCTTTGAACCACCCTGCTGTTCATTTTCAATAAGATATTTCTCAAGCTTCTTCCATGTAAACACATATATGCCCATAGAAGCAAGTGTTGATTTTGGTTCTTTTGGTTTCTCAGTAAAGTCTACTACCTGACTATTGTCATCACATGTCATTATACCAAAGCGTGATGCTTCCTGAAGCGATACCTGCAGAACTGCTATTGTCGCATCCGCACCCTTTGCTTTATGAAATTTTATCATTTCAGAATAATCCATTTTATAGATATGATCACCGCCCAGTACGATTATATATTCAGGATCATATCTTTCAATAAATCTTATATTCTGATATATTGCATTAGCAGTACCTTCATACCATGAACTTCCTGAGGCAGTCTGATAAGGCGGAAGTATGTGTACGCCTCCGCGCAGCCTGTCTAAATCCCACGGCTGACCATTTCCGATATAGTCATTAAGTTCCAGCGGCTGATACTGTGTCAGCACACCTACTGTATCTATACCTGAGTTGGTACAGTTTGATAACGGAAAATCAATTATTCTGTATTTTCCGCCAAACGGAACAGCAGGCTTAGCCATCTTTTGTGTCAACGCATATAATCTGCTTCCCTGTCCACCGGCAAGCAGCATAGCAATACATTCTTTTTTCATAAAACAGTTTCCTCCCCTATCTCACCAGATAAAACCGCTTAAACGGTCAAAATAAAGTCATAAAAAAACTGACAGACAAAACAATAATGACAATATATCAGTACATCAGAATTTATATTGTCATATTACTTTTTTGTTCTTACTGATCAACAGATTTATCAGAAATCTTTGATTGCTTGATAATTTTTTTCTTTTTCGCAGATTTTGTCACTGAATATTTTAAATACAAAACAGATAAGGGTGGCAAAGTAAGTGAAATGCTTTGGTCATATCCATGCATCTGAATATTCGTACTTCTGTATTCCTTAAGCGCTGTTCCGCTGCCTCCGAATTTTTCAGCATCGGAATCAAAAACAAGCTTGTACTTACCGGCTTTAGGAACGCCTATTAGATATTCATCCCTCTGCACAGGTACAAAATTACATACAATTAGTATCTCACTGTCTGAATCATCAATTCGTCTGAATGAGATAACACTCTGTTTATAGTCATCATTTGATATCCACTTAAATCCGTTCCATGAATTGTCATTTTCCCACATAGGAGTATTTTCAACATAGAATCTGTTAAGCTCACGCGTGAAATCCTGAAGCTGCCTGTGATTGTCATAATCAAGGAGGTTCCAGTCAAGGCCCGTCTTATAATCCCATTCCTTACGCTGTCCGAATTCCTGCCCCATAAAAAGCAGTTTTTTTCCGGGATGAGCCATCATATAACATAAGAAAGCCCTGTACGAACTGAATTTCTGCTGTTCATTTCCGCTCATCTTTTCAAACATTGAACACTTTCCGTGAACAACCTCATCATGGGATATAGGCAGTACATAGTTTTCTGAAAAGCAATAGAAGAAAGAAAACGTGATCTTGTCATGATTAAATGACCTGTATATAGCATCAAGTGACATATACAGAAGCATGTCATTCATCCATCCCATGTTCCACTTATAATTAAAACCAAGACCACCTACATCAGTAGGCTTTGTAACACTTGGCCATGCAGTTGATTCCTCAGCAATCATAAGTGTGTTGGGATTATCTTTAAAAACGGCTTCATTCAGCAGCTTGAAGAATTCTACAGCCTCAAGGTTTTCCTTGCCGCCGTAAATATTCGGTGTCCACTCGCCTTCACGTCTGTCGTAGTCAAGATACAGCATTGAAGCAACAGCATCAACCCTGAGACCGTCGAGATGAAACTCCTTTATCCAATAACATGCATTTGATATCAAAAACGACCGTACAGGTCCTTTGCCGTAATCAAAAACATGAGTTCCCCAGGATTTGTGCTCACGTTTATGAATATCCTCATACTCATAGCAGCAGGTGCCGTCAAACATATACAGCCCGCTTGCGTCCTTAGGAAAGTGTGCAGGTACCCAGTCAAGTATTACACCTATAGAGTTTTCATGAAAAAGATCAATCATTTTTCTGAAGTCATCAGGTGTACCGTACCTTGATGTAGGTGCATAGTATCCGGTTACCTGATATCCCCATGATCCGTCAAACGGATGCTCCGTCAGAGGCATAAATTCTATATGAGTATATGACATATCCTTAAGATATGGTATGATGTCTTCAGCAAAACGGACATAATTGAAAAATGTTCCGTCAGAGTTCTGTCTCCATGAGCCCAGGTGAACCTCATAAATGTTGGTAGGTCCTCCATAGAGCATTTTGCTGTTTTTCTTCTTCTGCCAAAGTTTATCTTTCCAGACATAATCTGAATCAAATATCTTAGAAGCAGTTGCAGGTCTTGTTTCAAAATGAACGGCATATGGGTCAGATTTAAGGATTATATTTCCTTTATATGTTTCTATACTGTATTTATAATTGTCATACTGATGAAGCCCATCAATATATACTTCCCATATTTCGTCTGAAATCTTGTACATACGGTTTGCTTCATGTTTCCAGTCGTTGAAAGAACCGACAACAGACACTGAAACAGCGTTAGGTGCCCACACTCTGAAACAATGAGTGTAACCGTCATCATTTTGTATTTTATGTACCCCAAGCATTTTATAGGTTTCATAATTTTTCCCACGATGGAAAAAATATACAGGAACATTATCATTGTACTGCGTACTGCTTTTCATCAAACTACCCTCCTATAACTATATTATATTTTATCAGAGTAATGAAAATTAATCAAGTCTTTTGACTCATATTTTATGATTTTGTACAAATATTATAGCAGTAAACCTATTAATAGTGCACTTTGTCGTATTAAATTTAGAATATATTGTTGAATCACACAGTTTTTTTTCATTTTATTTGAGATTTTGATGGTTATTGTTTTATTATTTTTGCTACTATAACGCTGATGTCATCATGGCCTTCAATTTTCTGCGAATTTTTGCATATCCTGTTGGATGTTTCACTCACGTCAACATAATCAAGAGTTATTTCATTTCTTATATATTCCATATTTTCTTCTGTAACTCCGTCTGAAAACATGGCTACAACATCGTCTGTCATAAGAGGAAAGCATTTGGAATACGGCTGTGAGCTTCCCATTATTCCTACCGGATATGTAGTTGCATTTATCTTGAAAACAGAATTGTTATGTCTGAGAAGTGACGGACCGGCACCTGACTTGTACATTGTCATCCGCCCGGTATCAAGATCAAATTTTGCAGCATCTATAGTTGCAAATGTTTCGTCCTTGCTTTTTGACAGCATTACTGAGTTAATTATGTTTACAGCCTGTGCAACATCAACCCCGCCGCATACCAGATTTTTAAAAAGTGTTACGGTTACTCTTGAATCGATCTCTGCATTTTTGCCTGTACCCATACCATCAGATATTACAGCATATACATTCCCGTAATCATCCCTGAAGCAGTCACATGTGTCTCCGTTCGGTTCACCCTCTGCAGCACTGCATTGTGAAATATAACATTCTATATTATACTGGGGTCTCTCCCTGACAAGGAATCTTACGTCTGTATCGTTGTAATACTTTGTGCATTCAAACACTCTTGAAAGTTCATCAGAAAGTGCCTTGTATATCTGATATCCGCTTATCTTCGTATCCTTCTGACAGAATATTTCCGCAAACAGTCTCCTTGACTGATTATAGTAGGCAACGCATGCTGTGAATTGTATATCATTCTTTCTGAGACACTGTTCGATCTTTGCAGTTACTCCATTGTCAAATTCAATTTTTTTTGATGTTTTTGCTGTTACGGAATTAATTATATCCGATGAGACCCTGAGCTGATTTTCCAGCACTTCCTGGATCCTCTTTACATATTCGTAGACAGTCAGATTTATCATACGCTTGTATATATTGTTTTTAAACTCAAACGCTATGTCGCTTCTTCTGAAACAGTAATTAAACTCTTCAGGCAGATTTGATACAGATATATTCTCCATCCTGCTTGCCTTCACAAATGCCTTCTGGGTTATATCATGTCTGCTGCTCCAGCAATATCCTTTATTTGAACATCTGCTGCATACTGTATCATGAACTGCACGTACAGGCTCCATCGTGTCTGGTTTTGATTCAAGTATCCTGCTTACCTGGCATGATGTTTTTCTGGCTTCATCTATTGATGCGGATAATATCTTCATCCTGAACTGTGCAAACTTTACAACGCCCTCAGTAACGCATGGTGTTTCCATTACCCTGTACACATATTCTGTCTTTGCTTTTGCTGACACAGGCTCCGGCACAACAGCCTCAGTCACAGCTCTTTCACACGGGATAAGAGAAAAAATTATTGAACCGAAAGCAGTATCTATGAACATTCGGATAGTCTGCGCACTGATCCCCAGCAAAAAACCGCTGCATATGACCATCAGCAGAAAAGCCAGGGCTGATGCCGTTTTTTTTGCAAACGAAACATATCCTGCAATAAAAGCACATATCCCGAAAAATATCATATCTGCACCGAGTGAAAATGACCCGACAGCAGCTGCAAATGTCATGCACACTGCAGTTTCTGCACCGACACGGCTTCCATATTTTCTTACAGCATATAGTATTACAACAACAGCAGCTATGCGTCCCGGATTAATAATAAACAACGTAACAGATGAAAGGACTGCTGCAGCAGTCATACATATAAACAGCGCATACATCCGTTCTTCCCTTAAAAGAGCTGCAATACTTTTCTCACCCGACAGCATTTTAGACAGTACAAAGGCCGCACCGCTGAGGATGACAGAATTAAATATACAGATAAAAATTGCTGTAAGGCTGCTTTTGTAAAGAAAAATTTCTATGATCCCTGCTGCCATATAACTGAGTCCAGCAATAACAGCATTCTGTGACGGAGTCATTCTGTAGCAGAACCATTTGAAGATGACGACTGCAAGAAGTGCTGACAACACACCAAGGGTTTTATAGAAACTGTTTGTTGCTGCATATGAAATTAAGCTTCCGAAAAGGACAGCCGTGGCTGTTACAGGATTTCCTGATACGGCAAACGCAATATTGAGAGGTGACTTTACTGTACCCATCATTGTACCTGCTGTGACAAATGCAATTACTGCACTTATTGCCGTCTGTGACACAACAGATGATTTTTTGTCCTTTTGAGCAGCAAATTCAGTTATCATTTTTTTACGTCCTTTCCGGTACTAATACATTTTGTATTGAACCTTGCACCTTTTTATGGAATATTTTAACATAAAAATATTCTAGCACAATATAACGTAAAAAAATGTCAATTATATATACTTGGATGTAATAATTTTGTAATTATTATTACAAATATTTTATCAGTTCTCCTGCCAGATTGATCAGATTGTCCATATCGAGTTCTTCAACCCTTGTAGTCGGTTTATGTCCGCAGTGTTCTAAAGCTTCATAAATGTTGTCTTTTGTCAGACCAAGGGAGGATGAAAGAGAATTTGCAAGTGTTTTTCTTCTCTGCGAAAAAGCACCCTTTACCATTGCAAAGAAAAACTTTTCGTCTTTTTCACTCAGGCTGTATTTTTTGTTGTCTATATCGATCTTTATAACCGCTGAATCAACGTTAGGAGATGGTACAAAACTTCCCCTTGATACATTAAAAAGCTTTGCAGCACTGCCGAAATAATTGACCCCTACAGTAATAGCTCCGGATTCACGGGTTCCTACCTTGGCGCACAGTCTGTCGGCGGCCTCCTTCTGGACCATAACAGTAACGGATCTTATCGGTGCCCTGCTTTCAAGAAGCATCATAATAATCGGAGAAGTAAGGTAATAAGGAAGGTTTGCACATACAGCCACTTCAAGCCCGCTGAACTCCTCCTCTATCAGAGCCCTGATATCCGTATTCATTATATCCTGATTTATTACCTTGATATTTTTAAAATCCTTCAGTGTAACCTCGAGAATAGGAAGAAGTCTTGTATCTATTTCAACAGCAACTACCTTATCCGCTCTGGATGCAAGCTCTGCTGTAAGTGTACCTATACCTGTTCCTATTTCAATAATGCCTGTGCCTGGTGCTGCATTTCCCATCTCTGCTATTTTCGGACAAACTGCAGGATTTACAAGAAAGTTCTGACCAAGCCCCTTTGAGAAACTGAAGTTGTGTTCTTCGAGGAGTTTTCTGACATAGCTCAGATTTGTTAAGTTATCCATTTAAATATCCCTTTCATTTTTAAGTGGTATCAGATTACAATAATTTTAAAGTTGCAATAATATCAAACATACTTTATAATAGTATTATACTATTCAATACATATAAGGAGTTTTTATCATGAACAGACGTGACAAAAATAATTATTATCTTGATATTGCCGAAACTGTCCTGAAAAGAGGAACCTGTATCAGACGGAAGTTCGGAGCCATAATAGTAAATAACGACGAGATCATATCAACAGGTTATGTCGGTGCACCGAGAGGACGCCAGAACTGCTCAGACCTTGGATACTGTACACGCGAAAAACTTGGCATCCCGAAGGGCGAGCGCTATGAGCTGTGCCGCAGCGTACATGCAGAGGCAAATGCTATAATCAGTGCACCGCGTACTGAAATGATTGGCGCTACTCTGTATCTTGCGTGTCATGATGCCAAGACAGACGAACTGTACGGTGACGTTGAACCATGTTCAATGTGCAAGCGTCTTATTATCAACTCAGGTATAAAAACAGTAGTAGTAAGAAAAACTGATACTGACTTTGTTATTTATGAGGTCACAACATGGATAGACAACGATGATTCGCTTACATTGAAACACGGTTACTAGAAACATGTTACATTATAACATGCACATATTATATAATCAAATGATTTGTCGGGCGGTGAATAATTATACCTCTATTGACTTTGACGATTAAATGTGATATATTTAAATACGCAACATAAATCTTGTGGTTTTGACATAAACCGATACACAAGATATAGTCTTACGTGCATTAAATCGTAATTTGTTTGTATATTCTGCTGAATAAAAAACAGGTATTTTTAAGTTTTTTATTCAAGCAGTATTAGGAGGATTTTTAAATGAATTTTAAAAACGGTGAATGGAATGAATCGATAAATCTTCGTGATTTTATTATCAGAAATTACACACCTTATGATGGTACCAGTGATTTTCTTGCCGGCCCGACTGAGAAAACAAAAAAGCTCTCTGAAAAAATGAATGAGCTTCTGACGGCTGAAAGAGAAAACGGCGGTGTCCTCGATATTGATGAACACACAATCTCAACAATTACATCCCATAAACCAGGATATATCGATAAAGAACTTGAAGAAATTGTAGGCGTACAGACTGATGCCCCTCTCAAGCGTGCCATTATGCCGTTCGGTGGAATAAGAATGGTCAGAACTTCACTTGAAACACACGGGAAAAAGCTTCCTGAAGATATAGAAACAATTTTTAAATACAGAAAGACTCATAATGACGGTGTATTTGATGTATACACCGATGACATGAAAAAAGCACGTCATGCCGGTATTATTACAGGACTTCCTGATGCCTACGGACGCGGACGTATAATCGGCGATTACCGCAGAATAGCTCTTTACGGCGTAGACAAGCTTATAGAAGAAAAAATCAGAGCAAAAAAATCCAGAGATGCTGAACCTATGTATGGTGATACAGTAAGAGACCTTGAAGAAATAGCTGAACAGATAAAGGCACTGAGGGAACTCAAGGCAATGGCTGAGTCCTACGGATATGATATTTCCGGACCTGCTAAAAATACAAAAGAAGCAATACAGTGGCTCTACTTCGGATATCTCGCAGCTGTAAAGGAACAGAACGGTGCTGCAATGTCTCTCGGACGTGTATCTACATTTCTTGATATATATGCAGAAAATGACCTTAAGGAAGGCACTTTCACGGAAGAACAGATACAGGAGCTCGTAGATCACTTTATCATGAAGCTTCGTCTCGTCAGATTCCTGCGTACACCTGAGTACGATGAACTCTTCTCCGGTGACCCCACATGGGTAACAGAGTCAATAGGCGGTATGTGCAAAGACGGCCGTCATATGGTAACAAAGATGAGCTACAGATTTCTTCATACACTTAAAAACCTCGGTCCTGCACCTGAACCGAACCTTACTGTTCTCTGGAGCGAGAATCTTCCTGAAAACTTCAAGCATTTCTGTGTTCAGACATCTATCGATACATCTGCAATACAATATGAAAATGATGAACTCATGCGTGCTAAGTTCGGTGATGACTACGGAATCGCATGCTGCGTATCAGCTATGGAGATCGGTAAACAGATGCAGTTCTTCGGAGCAAGAGCAAATCTTGCAAAGGCACTGCTTTATTCTATAAATGACGGATGCGACGAAAAGTCCGGCATAAAGCTGTGTGAAGGAGTAGGCAAACTCCCTGACGGTCCTCTTAATTTTGATGAGGTTCTCGAGAAATTTGATTATGTTTCAGAATGGCTTACAAAGCTGTATATCAACACACTTAACATTATTCACTTCATGCACGACAAGTACTGCTATGAGCGTATCCAGATGGCACTTCATGATGAAAATATCAGAAGAACATCTGCATGCGGACTTTCCGGATTATCAGTAGTAATCGACAGTCTGTCTGCTATCAAGTACGCAAAGGTAACTCCTGTTAAAAATGAAGACGGACTCTGTGTTGATTTCAATATTGAAGGAGACTATCCTAAGTACGGAAATAACGACCCTCGTGCCGACGAGATAGGAACAATGATCGTTAAGAGATTTATGAAGCGTCTTGCAAGAAGAAGAACATACAGAAATTCAATTCCTACTATGTCAATCCTCACCATCACATCCAATGTCGTATATGGCAAAAAGACAGGCAATACACCTGACGGAAGAAAAGCGGGCGTTCCGTTTGCTCCTGGTGCAAATCCTATGCACGGAAGAGACACTAACGGATGTGTAGCATCAATGCTCAGCGTATCCAAAATCCCATACGAATATGCTGAAGACGGAATTTCTTATACATTCTCTATTGTACCGGCTGCCCTCGGCAAGGAAAATACTGAAAAAGTCAGCAATCTCTCTACCCTCATAGACGGTTATATGAAGGAACACGGACATCACATCAACGTAAATGTCCTCAACAAGGAAACACTTGTTGATGCTATGGACCATCCTGAGAAATATCCACAGCTTACAATACGAGTAAGCGGATACGCAGTAAACTTTACACGACTGACAAGAGAACAGCAGCTTGATGTTATAAGCAGAACTTTCCACACATTTATGTAATAAATCTGACTGGAGAATATGGTATGCAAACGGGACTGATACATTCATTTGAAAGCTTCGGAGCTGTTGACGGACCTGGTGTAAGATTTATAGTCTTTATGTCAGGCTGTCCGCTCAGATGCCTGTACTGTCATAACCCTGATACCTGGCAGCAGGACAATGCCGCACAATACACTACTGATGAGGTCATGACAAAAATTCTGTCATATAAGAACTTCATTCAAAACGGCGGAGTCACGATATCAGGCGGTGAACCGCTCATGCAGAGTGCTTTCTGCGAAGAACTGCTGAGCAAATGCTGTGAGAATAATCTTCATACAGCCATCGATACATCCGGATGCATACCGCTGTCCGTCTCAGAAAATGCAATAAGAAAAGCCGGCATGCTTCTGCTCGATATAAAAGATATCGACCCGGATGACTGTGAGAAGCTAACCGGCAAATCAAATAAAAATGCAATTGCGACACTTGATTTATGTGAATCATTGAATAAGCCTGTCTGGATCCGTCATGTTCTGGTGCCGGGCTATACAATGAAAGATTCTAAACTCATAAAACTCAGGGAACTGATAAAAAATTATACATGTATACAGAAGACCGAAGTTCTTCCCTATCATACACTCGGACGCTACAAATGGGATTCACTCGGACTGGAATACAAGCTTGAGAATATCAGCCCTCCTGACAAGGAACAGATAGCACATGCAAACAGACTGCTAGGTATAACAAAATAAGAGGTGATTACATGATGACAGGATCTGAAGAATCAGAACACATAGTAAAGTATGATCTGAATTCTCCTTTTACCCTATCCCCCGCTGTCATAATGCAGATAAAAAACATGAGTAACAAAAATGCGGCAGCTCTTTCTTCATTTCTGTCATCTGCTGCTCATACACCGTTTGAAGTTTTTTTATGCAGGTGTTCAGAACTTACTTTTTCTGACTACCAGAATATATATCACGACGGCACAAGCATAGTATCGGTCATTACATCAGAATTTTCAAAGAGCAGACTTGTAATTTCTGCAGACTGTAATATGACATCAATAATTCTCGACTGCGTCCTCGGCAACCACACTCCAGGTCCTTATTCCATCGAAAGGGTTTCTGACCTTGAACGGCTGCTTTGTGAAAAATTTTTATCATCACTTTTAAAATATGCTGATAATTTGTTTTCGGGGTATGACATTTCACTGTCTGAAGCAGTTCATGAAAGGAATTACAGCAGAGATAATTCAAAACAGACATGGGCTGTCTGCAGCTACAGAGTTTGTACAGGCAGTGTTTCCGGTGTTCTGTCATTTTGCATTCCGTCAGTATTTATCAATAAAATGATAAAAAATGATGCTTTACCTGATATGCCTGATACGAAAATCACCGGCAGCTTAAAAGAAAATGCAAAAAGCAGCCCTGACAGTTCTATTGCTGAGGCAGTCAGGAACTCTGCTGTTACTGTAAAAGGTGTGATCACAGGCACTGAAGTTACACTTCGTGATATACTTTCACTGCACAGCGGTGATATTATTACACTGGATGCACCTGTAAACCGCAATGCTGAAGTACTCGTAGACGGAGTTCATGTTTTTGATGCTCAGCCCGGGATGAAGAGCAAAAACAAAGCTTTAAAAATAACAAAAGTATATGATAATCAATGAGGGGGACAATATGACTGTCAAAGCTAATTACGATCTTTCCGCAATTCATAAAATCTGCAACTACGCAGCGCTTGAAGGCTCAGATATTATCAGTGTTCTGAACTCAAAACCTGTAAACATTATGTTCACCGGAATAACAGATACTTTAGCAGGAAATTCAGCTTCATATTTATCAGATAACAATATACTTCTGAAAATCAGATTCAGCAAACAGCCTGACGCTTCTCTCGCTGCCTGTCTTAACAAGAAAACAATGAACAGCATTATGAGTCTGCTTATTGAGGACTTTTCAATAGATGATGAAACAGACGAAATGTTTGAAGTCGGCATATCCGCTTTAAAACAGATCTTAAATAAGATATGCAGCAGGACATACTCAAAGCTTTATACTGATCCATCAGCTGATGAATCAGATATTAATGAAATTACAGATATCAGGATCATCAAAGATATACAGTCAGATTGTCCGGATTTTACAGTCACGTACTCATATATGGCGTCCTTCATTATCAACAGTGATACTCCTTTCGGATCTGTAAGCATTTTTATTCCCTCTGGTTTTGCTGATTCCTCACGGTCATTTAATGAAACAAAGGCATTTATTTCTGACAATATAAATAACATCCCAACTGTCAGAAAAGAACACACCAGAACTGGTTGCGACAGCTGTCTGTCAGATACACAGTTTAACAATCTCAACCTTCTTCTCGATGTTCCTCTTGAGCTTTCAGTTGAAATCGGCAGCGCCAGATACCGAATTGAGGATATTCTGTCCTTTACGAACGGCAGCATAGTAGATCTTGACTGCACAGCAGACACACCTGTAGATGTTATGGTAAACGGTCATCTTATTGCAAAAGGTGAAATTGTTGTTGTAGATTCAAGCTTTGGAGTCAGAGTAACAGAGATCATACAGTCAGGAGTAACTGACATATTCAGATAAGCCTGTACATATCCCAGGCGTCTTACTATACGTAATATTGATTTTTTAATCTTACACAGTGAATACAATGTCAGATCAAATAAGCATAAGGCTTTATATTAAGTAAAACAGAAAACCAGACTCATTCAATTCGGGTCTGGTTTTCTGTTATTTATTTTATTAGTTTATTAAAGCTATTTCTGAGGTCCGAGAGTTACTGGTTCCTTTAATAAGTACTGCTTGAAATGTGACATATCTGAAAGATTAACTTTAGAATCACCAGTTACATCAGCAGCCTTCATCTGTATTTCATCCAATTCTATATCACCAAGAAGATACAGCGAAAGTGTTGTAAGATCGGTCATATCAACAACACCATCCTGTGTTACATCACCATATAAGAAAGGATTCAGAGTTGTCGTTGTTGTCGGCTGGGTTGTTGTAGCAGTTGTTGTCGTCGTCGGCTGGGTTGTAGTAGTAGTTGTTGTTGTCGTCGGCTGAGTTGTCGTAGTTGTTGTTGTCGTCACGACAGGCTGTTTTGTTTCAAACAGAAGTGTTACCTTGCCGTCCTTGAATGAAAGTTCATTCTGGTGACCTGAATTATCATTATTCGGATCATCAAGAATTGTCCACCAGAACCATATGCCGATCTTGTTTTTCATTCTGGCAATATCATCTTCCTTGAACAAATATTCTACTGTATCATATACACTGTTGAAACCAAACTGCTCACAGTCGTTCCAGTCATCAAGATTATTTATTCCGCCGCCGCCCTGGCCGTCCCAGTCTGTAGAACAGCTGATCTTGAACCTCACACCAAGGAGTTTTTTGCCTGAGTAAGGACTGATATCGATCCATCCGTCTGCCGGAACATTAACTGAATGTTCTTCATATACAGTTGAAACAACATCCTTGTATACTATCTCACCATTCTGAATTTTTTTGCTCAGGCTTGTATATACATCTTCAATACCCTGATCATAGAAATCATTTGACAGTCTGTCAAAGAACTTCATATCACCGGAATTTCCACTGTCCCAGAGAACAGGACACATTCCGTATGACAGTGATGTCTCTGATACTGCACTGAGATATTTTCTGATGCTTTGCTTATCCTTCTGATTCATATCCTCTGTCAGAACACCGTATTCACCAATAATTATCGGAACTCCGTTCTTTACAAATCTTGTATACAGCTTCTGCATGTTATTCTCAAGTTCTGCATAGTCGTCATTGCTTCCCCATACTGTCTGAGGTGTACACCATGAACAGTCTGATTCTGCAACGCAGAACTGTGACGGTGTATAATAATGTATTGACAGAATAAGTCTGTTTGCTGGATCTGAAGGCATTGCAAATCTTGAATCACATGTCTGTGCAATGTCAGTGTTATAACCTGAGATCAGCAGATGTCTTTTTGCATTGTTTGAGCCTGTTGAACGTACAGTATCTACAAATTTCTGATTAAGGCTGTTGAGCAGCTCATATGCCTTTGTCTTTGTAACACCTGAAAATTCTACTTCATTCATAGATTCAAAAATCAGCTTATCTGAATAATCTCTGAACTCATTGCTTATCTGCGTCCAGACGTCAGAATATTTTTTCTCAGTTGATGCATAGTCATTCTGTGCATTTCTTATCCAGGATGTATCATCAGCGCCGCCGTCATGGTGGAGGTTGATTATTACATAGAGATCTTCATCCATGCACCAGTCAACTACTTCTTTAATTCTAGCCATCCATGCAGAATTTATCTGATTACTGCTGTTAAGATTTGTCGTCCATGTAGTAGGAATACGAACAGTTTTAAAGCCTTCAGCCTTTATCTGCTGAATAACTGATTTTGTTAGTACAGGATTTCCCCATGCAGTTTCGTAGTTTGACGGAGGGCCCTGCTGGATCCATGAACCGATACAGTCAAAAGTATTGCCGAGATTCCATCCAAGTCCCATATCCTTTACAATTTCAGCTGATGAGATGTCTCTCATGTCCGTCTGTGCAGCATAAACAATAGTCGTATCCGAACTGAGATTGTTTGAGATCATATTCAGAGAAAGACCTGATACCCCTACGAACATTGCAGTAATTCCTGCGAGAACTGAAATATATTTTTTTGTCATGTTTTACCTCCGGAGTTTATTTTTTAACTTTTTTTAGTTTAATATTATTAAATGATTGCTTATATAATTATACTACTTAAGTAAAACGTTTTCAATATTCTTTTTTACCAAAAAAAATATCCAAACTTGTACTTTTCACAAAATACAGCAGGATATTTTAATAATAGTATATTATATATAAATTATATCTGTTACTCCAAGCGTTACGTTTTCTTTCATTAAATACTGTTTCAGGTGTGCAAGATCAGCAATATCAGGTGTAATATTCGCCGACGGTATAACGTCCGCTGCAAATCTTGAAGCAGGATTGAGCTCTTTTATATCACCAATAAGATACATAGACAACACTGTGAGATCTTTCATATCTACTGTACCATCGAGATCTACATCTCCGAATCTGGTAAACAGATATGCGCTTGAATCATAAAATGTGTAACCGATCGACGAAGTTTCAGTAGCAGCATCATCCGGATCGGTTGATGCTTTTGTTGCACTGGTACTTGTTTCTACAGATACACCCGGTCCTTCTGCACTTGTAGTTGTAGCATCATTTGCACGGGTGGAAGATGTAGTTGACATATCACCGCTCGTAGCAGCAGGCACAGATGAGCATGCACTGGACGTAGTAGCTTCAGGCGTTATTGTAGTACACGGACAGGTCGAAGATGTAGTTGTTGATGTATCATATACAGGTGCAGCAGTTGTTGTTGTCACCTTAGGTACAGAAGTAGTTGCCTGCGGCAGACCTTTTATCATTATATATATTGATTTATACTCTGTTGCACTGAAATAGGCACGTATCTCAGCCAACCTGTCGTACTGTGTATACGAAGTCTGTATCTGAGTATAGTAAGTATTTTCGCTTCCCAGTACATTTACAATACTTAATAAATCGTTGTCATCTGTAGTAATATTGACCAGACGACGGCTTGTATGAAATTGTACGGTCTTACAAGAACCGGATTGTATTTCAATTACTTCACCTGCACTGTAACTTATACTGTAAACTTTATATGTATCTGCAGTATTGTAATTATATACTGCAAAAGCTGACAGTCCTACAACGCCAGCTGATATGAAGGATAAAACAGACTTTTTCATTTATACATACCTCACTTATTTATAAGATATATCCATGATTATTGTACCATTTCCACTAATAAAAGTCAACAAAAGTATTGTAAAAATACTTATCGATGATTAATCGCAGCTGCAGCTGACAAAGATGTTAAGAAATAAAATAATTTCATTTATGTATTCCATTTAGACAGATTATATTGTATAATTAGCTTGTATGCACATAAAGCAAAGGAGAAATTTAAATGAAAATAAAGCCAAATACCAAGTACAATACTATTGCTTATTATGTAGTTATTGTATTTGCTATATGCATTTTACTGGTGCTTCTGTCCTTCAGGATAGAACTTTTTACCAGCGCAGCGCGTAAGATTCTCAAAGCCATTTCACCTGTTATCTGGGGATGTGTTATTGCGTATCTTTTATCGCCTATTGTCAAAAAAATAGAGAGCATTTTTTCAAAAAGGACAAATCTAAAAAAGAAGCATGCAAATCTGGTCAGAGGTCTCAGCATACTTATAGCGTCTATAATTACATTATCAGCCATTATTGCCCTCTTTGCAATGGCTATACCTGAGATAACCGACAGCTTATCTTCTCTTTTTAACAATATGCCGGAATATCTTAATAAAACATATGATTCGATTTCTGACTTTTTCAGCAGGCAGCCTGAGATCAATCCTTCTATTACAGACTGGTTTGAAGATCAGTTCGCAAACATACAAAAGACCATACTGGATTGGGTAACAAATCTGAAGCCAACAGTTGATATTTATCTTATCAAACTCAAAGACGGAATTCTGTCATTTCTGATAGGGGTCAAGGACTTTGTTCTTGGATTTATAGTATCAATATATCTGCTTTTCAGCAAAGAACATTTCTTTGTACAGTTCAAAAAGACTATGTATGCAATACTACCTAAAAAAACATATGATCTGTTCATGGTTAAAGGCACTCATGCAAATAAAATATTCAGTGACTTTATGGTTGGTAAGGCTATTGATTCTTTAATAATAGGCATGCTGTGTTTTGTAGTTCTGATAATTTTCGGGATTCCTAATGCAATGCTCATAAGTTTCATAGTGGGCATAACAAATATGATCCCGTTTTTCGGTCCATTTATCGGAGCGATCCCGAGTGCCGTTCTTGTACTTCTGACAGCTCCTAAAAAGACTATTTTATTTGTTATCATTATTCTTATTCTACAGCAGTTTGACGGTAATATTCTCGGACCGAAGATACTCGGAAACAAGCTTAATCTTCCTACTTTCTGGATACTGTTTTCGATCTTTTTCTTTGGCAATCTTTTTGGTTTTGCAGGCATGCTTCTCGGTGTTCCGATATTCGCAGTTATCTACACTCTCATCAAGGAATTTATCGAGGACAGAATAAGGATCAAGAATATCGCTTCGTTGTCAAAAAACAATGACGGAGAACAGGATAATGAAGATGATGACGTTCCTGATGACATATTTACAGAGGATGATAAAAATTAATGAGTAATCTGATTTTCAGTCTTAATGCCACAATTCCGATTTTTACAATCATACTATTAGGATGGTTTCTGAAAAAGATAAAAGTAATAAATGATACATTTGTATCATCAAATAACTTTCTTACCTTCAATATTCTTTTTCCTGTACTTCTCTTTCGTGATATATCTAAGATGGATATACGGGCACAGTTTGATATTTCTTTTCTGCTTACATGTTTTCTGCTTACGATTGCTGCAATACTTATTATTACAGCTGTGGCTCTTATTTTTATTAAGGACAGAAGTATGGTCGGGAGCTTTATTCAGGGATCGTTCAGAGGAAGTGCTGCTATACTTGGAATACCGATAGCTGAAAATCTCTATGGCAATTCAGGCATGGTACCTATGATGATCATTGCTGCGGTGCCAGTGTACAATATTTCGTCTGTTATAATTCTTACCGTTTTTTCAGAAGACAGAGTCAATAAAAAGATCAACTTCAGACAGCTGCTGCTGGACATAGTAAAAAATCCTATGATAATAGGCATTACTGCTGGACTTCCCTTTGCACTGGCAGGAATAACGCTGCCGCAGATACTTACTAAAAGTATTAACAGCCTTTCTTCCATTGTTACACCTCTTGCACTTCTTATGGTAGGTGCAGGATTTGATGCTGGTGTTTCGCTTAAACAAAAACTCAGGCCAAGCCTTGCTGCTTCTCTTATCAAGCTTGTTATACAGCCGGCACTGCTTTTGCCTATACCTATAATGATGGGATTCAGAAATCAGGAACTTATCGCTATCTTTATCATGCTTGCATCGCCTGCAACTGTAAGCGGTTACATAATGGCAAGGAGCATGAAGAATGATGCACAGCTCGCCTCAGGAATAGTAGTTATAACTACAATATTCGCTGCAGTTACAGTTACAGCGTTTATTTACATATTCAAGTTGTTTGCATGGATATAGGTAAAGGAGAATAATATAAAAATGGAAGAAACCCAGAAAGCCGGATCATTTTTGCCTGATAAGGCAAAAATATTAAGCGGAAGCTGTCTGAAAGTTATTGCAGTTGTTACTATGTTTATTGATCATATTGCTTTTGTTTTTCTGCTTTGCTACCCTCCTGCAATAAAACAGGATATAAATATATTTGGCAGTGACCACTCTGTATATGAACTTCTTAGAGACGTAGGACGCATTGCATTTCCTATCTTCTGTTTTCTGCTGATAGAAGGCTTTGAACATACGCATGACAGAAAAAAATATGGAGTTAATCTGTTTGTTTTTGCTCTTATATCTGAGCTTCCATGGAATCTTGTTCATACCGGAACTATCTTCTGTGGTACTCAGAATGTTTTTTTCACCTTGTTTTTAGGCTATATAGGAATGTGTATAATTGAAAAATATAAAAATGAACAGGCATACCTTGCTGTATATCTGATAACCATGCTTGTGATCTCAATAATATTTCAGGCAGACTATGGTGCATCGGGATTTGGTTTTATTATCATGATGTACGTTACAAGAAAAAAACCGGTTATCCAGGCTATCACAGGAAGCTGTTTCTTATCGAGCACGTGGATCGCAGGACTTGCTTTTATACCTATCAATCTATACAACGGCAAGCGAGGCTTTATAAAATCCAAAGCTGCAAAATATATATTCTATGCAGTCTATCCTGTACACATGCTCATATTATTTCTGATAAAATATATTTCAAACGGCTATTCCTGATCCTTAATGGCACTAAGAATTCTGAAAATTTCTACATACTTAAATCACTATAAAAAACAAGCAGTGAGTCTCTTTATTAGACTCACTGCTTGTTAGTGTTTTAAGCCTGTTTTATAAGGCAATTCTGGCTTTAAAATATTTGTATATTATCTGTTTATCATCACGTGATACATCATCCATATTTTCGATTCTTTTCAGTATGTCCTTCTGGACATCCTTATTGAACTTAAGCATAATATCTGCAGCTTTAGACTCAGATATGGCAGACAGAATCAATGCTTTTATCTGTGGATGTTCATTTCTGATAAACCTGAAAAGCTGTTCATTATTAACCTTTTCCAGAAACTCACAGTATTGTTTCTCATCGCTGCCTGCATCTGTATCTATGCTGTTTTCTGAAGATCTGTTGTTTTTCTCAGCGGCAATTTTACTATAAAAATCATTCGCTTCTTTATCTGAAATACCTTTCCCGGATCCGGAGTCATCTGCATAAGCAGTAAGTAGTCTGCGTTCTTCATCACTCAGATAACTGAGTACTTCTTCTTTCAGCTGCGGTGAAAGTGATCTTATAACATCTGCTGCCAGCTGTTTATTGCTTGTTTCTCTTGATTTCTGTTTATGTTTGAATTTCAAAGAGTATTTCCTCCAGTATTTTCAGAGATTATAAAAGATTGTCTGATATAATATATTGTACCACCAAAACTTTATTTTTTCAATAACTATTGTCAACTACTTAGCAGCCAGAGCTGACCAGTCAAATTTTTCATCAGCGGCATATGATGCATCGGCGATATCATATGGTATATCCAGATCATCCGGAATTACCCCGGGATATGCCCCGCTCCTTGAAGTACCTACTGTACAGCACACTGCTCCCTCAACAGTATTTTTATTAATTGATACAACCCAATGCTGATCAGGATAGTATGGGATCATTTTTGAAATTGCTTTTTCAAACTTTGAATCTCCGTCAGATGTGAATATACCTGTTAATTCTTTACCCTGTGCTTCATAATTCGTAGCGCCTGTCTGTGCACAAGTAAATATTTTCTTTGCTCTGGCGTTCAGTTCACTTACACTCTCAAGAGGATAATCATCCAGCCCGGCCTGCAAAGGATCCTTTGATATGTATTCCTCAAAATTTTCTTTCCAGCTGAAACCTGGGTCTGCTGCATATTGTACATACTCTGTTTTATAGGGGATATTCATTTTTTGTGATATTATATTTGGATATGCTCCGCTGCGGGTATCATCTCCTACACAGCAGATGACACCAAGAACATTGTTCTCGTCGGTAATTATACGGAACTTGGTACCTTTTTTGATTTCCAGATTTCCTTTTATAAGCATCAAGAACTCCGAATTATCATCCAGATCATATTCACCTGTCAGAGTCTTCCCCTTTATTTCAAGCGTATTTGCAGCATATTGTGCTTCATTGTATATCTGCTGTGCATAATTATTTAACTGAGAAACCGTAAGTTCCGCTCCTGATAATTTTATATCACCAAGAAGAACAGCCTTAAGAATTACCACATCTGCTATATTGATTCTTGCATCCCGATTCATATCAAGCCTGCTTGTCTCTTCATCACTGAGCTCGCCGCCTCTTGTCAGAAAAGATATAAGCGATACCAGTTCTGATACCTTGTATGTGTATTCTTCAGCCTCTATACGGTTATTATTTTGCAGCGGATCATAAGCTGCGAACATGCAGGCACCTGCGATAGAAAATGACATTATTGCTGAAATTATTTTTTTCATTATAAGAACTCCTTTCTGATTTTCTCATATTATACCACAAAATGAAAATATTATCAATACCGTATATAAACATGTTTTTCTATCAAATATGTAAAAATTTAATAGATAAATTAATTTTTTGTTTATTTTTTAAAATAAAATATATAAAAAAGTAGAAAAATATTTTTTTATGTGGTATAATAATAATATCTTTAAATAACATACCGGAGGTATCTGATGAAAAGCGGAATAGTAAGAAAAACAACATCATATATAATGGCCGTTCCTATGAATGATCTGGATGTTGATTCTCCTGAACTTGTTTACGACAGGATCAAAGCAAATGAAGAATTCGATTTAAAGGAAATATCATTTGATGACAAAAATCAATGTCCGATGCTTACGATAACGTATGAAAATACTGACTATGTTGTTGATGTAAATATTGAACCTTTAAATATCAGACCTGATTTTATTCTGTGCTATCCTCTGAGTGAAGAATCAGTAAAAAGATTAAAACAGGCTAAACTGGCTATAACCACTTCTGTAACATTTGATGATCCAGTTAAATCATATCATTTTCAGATCAAGCTTATCCACTGCATTCTTCCTGACAAGGCAGCGGTTATTGACCTGAATACAGAACGAATCTTCTCCCCTGAATGGATTTCATTTGCGGCAAATCTGCCTGTATCGCCCGGTCCTGCTTATCTTTTCAGTGTTAATGTAGTACCGCAGCAAAACAGTGTATGGATACATACCCACGGTCTGAACAGATGTGGTTTTGTTGAACTCGAAATACTAGATGTGCCTCTCAGCAAGGTTAATCTGTGTGCATCTGTACTCAGCATCATTGCTTCAAAGGCTATATCTGAAAACAATCTTTCAAATGAAGAAGAACCGTTTGAAATTGCAAAGATACATGATGGACAGCCATTCCAGATTGCCTGGAAGCCTTATAAAAAAGCTCTTGAGGACTATACTTCTGATATACCGGGTGCAGATGCAACGAGGACACCTGAGCACAATTATATGAATGCAGCTGTTTACTACTATAACAATGATACTTCATCACTCGTTAAAATTACGCAAGTCGAAGATATTGATCTCGATAAGGCATTTATCAAAATAACAGATGATGAGACAAACAGAATGTGCACTCTTGCACAGGGAACAATACCGTCACTCAAAAAAGCCTGTGCACTTGAAAACGCGAGTGCTCTTGTCAAGATCAAGCTGGAAACTGCAGAGGATGCAGCAGTAAATAATGAACATATATGGGCAGATGTCGATAAGATCACTGATGACAGCGTATACTGCAGCCTTATCCAGAACTCACTTTATGCTCAGGATATTTCAGAAAATGACAAGATAAAAACGGATCTGAGAAATATTACAGACTGGGTTGTAAAAATAAATGACAACCGGGTAACACCTGACAGTGCTTTTCTGATTCAATAATAAAATAAACGGCTTTCAGTCACCTAACTGAAAGCCGTATTTTTTTATAGTTCATGAACAAGCTTTAACACAACATCTGCAACGATTTTTGCCGCTATTTTTTCAAATTTATCAAACGACATTGCACCCTCATTATCTGCGTTATCAGATATGCATCTTATACTCACAAATGGTGTTTCATTTCTGTATGCACACTGACCTATGGCGGCACTCTCCATATCTACAGCCATTGGTGTGAGACGACCTTTTATCTCATTTCTGACCTCATTGCTTGAGATAAAAGCTTCACCGGATACTATTCTGCCGATATGTGTTTTTATGCCCATTTCTGAGCATATTTCCTGAGCCTTGCCTATCAGTGATGAGTCTGCTTTATATATTCCGCAGTAAGGCGGATAATCATTCAGAAAATGAAGGTCAAGGTCATGAGATATTACTTCATTTGAAATTACAATATCACATACCTTTATATCATCATCAAGTCCGCCTGCAATACCAGTATTTATAATTGCATCAACATGAAAGATATCAATAAGTACCTGTGCACATACAGCTGCATTTACTTTTGCTATACCGCAGCAGACATTTATAAGAGTTTTTCCTTCACGTTCATTTATATAAAAATCATAACCTGCTTTTTTTTCAACTCTGGCATCAACAAGAATGCCTCGTATATCTGCGAGTTCTGACGGCATTGCTCCGATTATTCCTATTACGTTCATTTAATACTCCTTGTTATATCATTTTGAAAAATGCTCATTAAGCAAATCATTTTTAATATTCCACAGTTTTTTGGATAGATCAACATAGTATTCCTGAGGATTTTCAAAACGCTTGACCTCATCCCACAGTGAATTGATCTCATTAAGGCAATAGCTTCGTATCTCCCCGATAGATGGAGAGGTATATACACATTCACCACGCAAAAATACAGGAACCTGCAGTTTTACTGCTCTGAAATTTGTCAGTGTCTTGCGTTTATATGTGTTCTCAGGATGAAATATTGTATACGGCTGTGTCTCATCAATAACTTCTCCCGCTACTGTTATAACATCTGCAAGCACTCTTCCGGAATCAGCACAGTATAATCTCCATAATTCCTTATAGGCAGGATTTGTGATCTTTGCAGCATTTTCTGAAATTTTGATCTTCGGGATTATCTCCCCGTTCTTCTCAATTGCTGAAAGCTTATATACGCCTCCGAAAACAGGTTCGGATTTTGAAGTTACAAGTCTTTCACCTACTCCGAAGCTGTCGATTTTTGCACCCTGATTGAGAAGATCAGTTATGATATACTCATCAAGTGAATTTGAAGCAGTTATTGTACAATAATTCAGACCTGCCTGATCAAGCATTTTTCTTGCAGCCTTGCTGAGGTAGGCAATATCTCCGCTGTCTATTCGTATTCCTATTGGTTTGTGTCCGGATTGTTCAAGTTCTTTGAACACAGTAATTGCATTTTTTACACCCGACTTAAGGACATTATAGGTATCTACAAGCAAAACACAGCTGTCAGGATATACCCTGGCATATGCTCTGAATGAATCAAGCTCAGTATCAAAAGACTGAACCCAGCTGTGGGCCATAGTTCCGAGTGCCGGTACACCGAACATCCTGTCAGAAATAGTACATGCTGTTCCTGAGCAGCCTCCTATATATGCAGCCCTCGCACCGTAAACCGCACCGTCATATCCCTGGGCACGTCTTGAACCGAACTCCATAACACTTCTGCCCTGTGCAGCCCTGACGATCCTGTTTGCTTTTGTTGCAATAAGACTCTGATGGTTTACTGTAAGAAGGATCATTGTCTCAATAAACTGTGCCTGAATAATCGGACCTCTTACAGTAATAATAGGTTCATGAGGAAAAATAGGTGTTCCCTCAGGAACTGAAAATATGTCGCATGAAAACCGGAAATTTTTCAGATATTCTATGAACTCTTCACAGAACATATTTTTGTTTCTGAGATATTCAAGATCATCCTCGTCAAATTTCAGATTTTTCAGATACTCGATTACCTGCTCAAGCCCTGCCATGATAGCATATCCGCCGTCATCAGGTATTTTTCTGAAAAACATATCAAAGTATCCTACAGTATCACCACATCCTGACTGAAGATATCCATTTGCCATTGTCAGTTCATAAAAATCAGTCAGCATTGTTAAATTTCTACTATTCATATTACACTATTTCCTTTACAATTTCTATACCCTGGCTTGCCATATGCACAATAGCTAAAACATTACTAATATCATTATTATGTGCACCATAATCAAAAGTTTCTATAGCAGTATATGGAACAATAATATTTACATCAGTATTGCACTCATCATAATAAGATTTAAGTGTAAGACAGAAGTTCATGACGGATATATCAGTTTCTGTTCCGCATACGATATAGTTTTTAATATTTTTGTTCTCTGCTAAGAAATTTTTAAATCCGGGCGCATGAAAGGCGTTTATAGAGTTTTTATCTATTACTGTATATCCTCCTGTATCAGACAGTTCTTTCATTACATTTGATTCATCGCTTGAAATCAAAGAATGCTTTGGCAAATAACTGAACTCTGTTGAGTTTTCATCATGAGCATCCCTGAATACAATACTTTTAATATTACGGCTGCTGCATAACTCAAGAATATTCTTTACAGGTTCAACAATACCTATAATGTCATGATAAGCATCAGATGAATTCTTCAGGTACTGATTTGTCATATTCATTATAACAAGCACAGTCTCTGATGACTCCAGCATCGTAATATCAAGGTCAGGAAGTGCTGCTATTTTGTCAGCATTATCATATAGGTCTTTTTCAAACTTTTCCAACAGATTGCCATACATATCACGTCACCCACCTATTTTGTATTGTACAGTTTATAAATAAAGGCAGGAAACCACACGAGTAATCTCCTGCCTATATAAGTATACTATGTCAATCAGATATTTACTATTTCTCCTCTGAGCTTGCCGTTTGAGGAAACTGCATTAGCCTCATCAGTATCAATATGCATTGCACGTGCAAAATTTTCTGATACTCTTACGACAACATCACCGAGGATCGCTTTTCTTCCGTCTGTATCAAGCTTTACCCAGACGATATCCTTGTCATTTACGCCAAGTTCCTGAGCATCAGCGGGTGTAAGGTGAATATGACGTTTAGCAACGATAACACCTTCACTGATCTCGATCTCACCGCATGGTCCTACAACCTTGCATGCTCCTGATCCTGCAACATCACCTGATTCTCTTACAGGTGCTGCCACACCGATAGAACGTGCATCAGTAGCAGAAAGTTCAACCTGTGTTGCTTTGCGGACAGGTCCTAAAATTGATACACCTGCCAGTTCCTTTTTAGGTCCGACAATTGTTACTCTTTCTTCACATGCAAACTGACCCGGCTGTGAAAGGTCCTTTTTATGTGTAAGCTTAGCATCTTTACCAAATAAAATTTCAAGATGCTCCTGAGTAACGTGAATGTGTCTTGCAGATGTTTCAACTATAAAATCTTTTGACATTTCTAAGACTCCTTATATTTAATTATATTAGTTTCTTTATAATTGTACTACTTTTTGCCCGAAACGTCAAGATTATTATTAATATGCTCTTATTTTTATTTGCTTTTAACAGTAACCATGTATATAAATTATGTATTCATAATATTTATCCGTCTGAAACAATAATAAATAAGAAATATTTTACTTATAATAATAATTTCTTTTTCTAAATTGCATAATTATGTGCTCTTATTATCCTGTAGTGCTTTAAATTATTGACCATGACACAAGAATGTGATAATATAAATATATGGTAATTATTATTTATTGTTATTCATACTCATCATTACAAGGAGGTACTTTATGAGAAAAATGATCATTTCAAGACTGCTTTCAGGTGTCATTTGTTCAGCGATGCTATTATCTTCTGCTTGTGTAAACGATTACTCAAACATCTCAATATTATCTGCCCAGACAGCAGCAGATAAAATTCAGCCATTTTCTTTAGGCGATGTTACAATGCTTGACCCCTACTGTACAAATGCATTTTCGCTTGAGCTTTCATATCTTCTGAAATTTGACACAAACAAGCTGCTCGCAGGATTCAGAGACAATGCAGGTCTTAACACTTACGGTGCAACCAGATATGATGGCTGGGAAAATTCCCTCATAGGAGGACACTGCGTCGGACATTACCTGTCTGCACTGGCTCAGGCATACTGCAATCCGTCTCTGACTGATTCGCAGCGTAAAGAAGTTCTCTCAAAGATAAGCACACTTGTTGACAATATGAAAATATGTCAGCAGAATTCAAAAGGAAAACCGGGATTTTTATGGGCAGCAAAAAAAGCTGACGCATCAAATGTCGAAGCTGAATTCGACAACATCGAAAACGGCAAAACGAATATCATTACTGAGGCATGGGTTCCGTGGTATACAATGCATAAACTGATTGCAGGCCTGAATGACGTATATGATCTGACCGGTTACTCTCCTGCAAAAGATGTTGCATCTTCTCTTGGCGACTGGGTATATAACAGATGCAGCCGCTGGAGCAGCAGTACTCATTCCAGGGTTCTGGGTGTAGAATACGGTGGAATGAATGACTGTTTATATGAACTATATAACATTACTTCCAAAGAGACACATGCAGTCGCTGCACATTATTTTGATGAGACCGCTCTTCATGAAAGAGTACTTGCAGGCGGCAGCAACGTTCTGAATAATCAGCATGCAAATACAACAATTCCGAAGTTTCTGGGTGCACTCAAACGTTATACCATACTTGACGGCAAAACTATTGAAGGTCAGAAGGTAGATGCCTCAAGGTATCTTCAGTATGCAGAGGCTTTCTGGGATATGGTAACAACTCATCATACATATATTACAGGCGGAAACAGTGAATGGGAGCATTTCGGACTGGACGATGTACTTGACAAAGAAAGAACCAACTGCAACTGTGAAACCTGCAACTCATATAATATGCTCAAACTCAGCAGAGAGCTGTTTGAAATTACAGGCGACAGCAAGTATATGGACTATTATGAGACGACCTATTATAACTCGATTCTGTCCTCACAAAATCCGCAGACAGGCATGACAACATATTTTCAGCCTATGGCGACCGGTTATTTCAAAGTATACAGCTCCCCTTTCAATAACTTCTGGTGCTGTACAGGCAGCGGAATGGAGAACTTTACAAAGCTCGGCGATACGATATATATGAAAAAGGACAATACTCTCTATGTAAATCTTTATCAGAGTTCAGTTCTTGACTGGCAGGAGCAGAATGTTAAAATAAAACAGGACAGCAGTATACCGGACGGCGACACATCATCCTTCACTGTAGAGGGAGATGCACAGCTTGATCTTCGCTTCCGCATTCCTTCATGGATCGCCGGAAATATGATAATCACACTCAACGGTCAGAGATATTCATATAAGACAGTAAACGGATATGCACAGGTACAGGAGAGTTTTAAAAACGGTGATGTTATCAGGCTTACGATTCCTGAAGAGGTGCAGGCTTGCTCACTTCCTGATTCTCAGGATGTATACGGCTTCAGGTACGGTCCTGTAGTTCTGAGTGCACAGCTCGGCAGTGAAAATATGAAGCAGGGCACTACCGGTATGAACGTATCGATACCGGCAGATCAGATAGTATCAACACAAAAGATAAATATTAAAGATCAGAAAACTTCAGTCTCCTCGTTTATGAGTAATATAAATGACTATCTGGTCAGGGATACGGACAAACTTCAGTTTAGTCTGACCGGTACTGATGTTCCCCTTACCTTTACTCCGCATTACAGACAATATGAGCAGCGATATGGTATATACTGGTATTTCTATAGTCAGGGTGCTGCAAATGAGGAAGCGCCCAGAGCTAAGACAACCGTAACTGATACAGTTCAGCCAGGTTATGGTCAGTATGAAAATGATGATCTTCATGCTATGGATGAAACAGGTTCTGTAAGTGTAACATCAGACAGCACATACAGATATGCCACAGGCGGAGGATACTTCAGCTACCGTATGGCAGTTGATGAAACAGCGCCTCTGACTATCCTGCAAATGACACTGAGAAAGTCGGATAACGGCAAAACCATCAGAATATGCATAGGTGACACGATCTTATACAGAAAAACTCTTGACTATTCGGGAAATGACGATACATACAGCGTAAAGATAATTATCCCGTCAGATATTATCTCAGAATATATAAAAACTGTTGAGGCTAACTCTCAGACATATGATGTTGTCGATGTAAGATTCTCCTCTGACAACTCCGATGAGTCCGCTAAAATATGTGACTTTATTTACATGACTGCCGTAAAACCGGTTTATTCTTACGACGCTCAGACAGCATATTTTGTAGACTGCGGTGATCATAATACAACTACTGCAACAGGCAGTGACAAATTCGGATTCTATAACAGTCATACCGAGCAGTTATACGGTGAGGACCCTGTAACAGGAGCATACTGGGGTCTTATCGACAGTTCTGAGGATCAGTACGGCGGTTCATCAAAGAGCAAAGCACTGTATACAGCAAATACATGGCCTGATGAATACAACACTGCTGACGGTCAGGATAAAAGCAAAAGCTTCCGCTATACTAAAAATCAATATGAGAATGATATTAGCCGTCATATTGATTATGGATTTACTTTACCAAACGGAACTTACAGTGTTGAAATAGGCTTCTGTGATCCATGGAGCTGCAGCGGCAGTCCAAGTGTGTATGCAGACTATGATACTGCAAATCAGCAGCTGATCGCAGACAAATATGATGCAGCAGGGAAAACTCCACTCAAAGGCAATGTTAATGTCTCTGACGGATATATGACACTGAATTTCAGATCTGATTCAAAAGCCATTAATGTAAGCTATATTATAATCCGAGTTTTACAGACTGATCCTTATGAGCTTACTGAGATCAGAGGTGACGTAAATCTTGATCATACCGTCAGCGTTTCTGACGCTGCAATGCTCCAGAGATATCTTCTTGGCAAAACAGACCTGACACAGGAGCAGATACAGACAGCAGATATGAACTATGACAATAAAATAAATATTATTGATTTTATTCTGCTTAAGAAAACTCTTCTGGCAGTATAGCCTTCATTAAAGATAACTAATACACAAAAAGCACTTCGTTTTTTACGGAGTGCTTTTTGTATCTGTACAGATATTCTTCTTGTCCGGGACTGCAAAAGGTTACAATAAATTATTTTTTATGTTTCATCTGTTATCTTTTCAGATAATATAAAATGATTTTTATCAACACTCAGATAACCGTCTGAATGCATTTTTGACAGTTCCTTAGACAATGCACTGCGGTCAACATTCAGATAGTCTGCCAGCTGCTGTCGGTTGAAAGGAATATACAGATCATATTTTCCCTGAAGCTTGACCTGATATGACAGATAAGAAAGCAGTCTTGCCCTTATAGACTTAGGAGCAGTATGAAAACTGTGACGTGCCAGGTTAAGATTTTTCTGAGACGATATAGTTAAAAGATTGCTGATAAGCTTATTGTGATGTTCACATGCATTTGAACATATGTGAAGAATTTTACCGATATCAAGCATAAGAATAACTGAATCCTCAGAGGCTGTTACATTTACAAGCATTGGTTCACAAGGGACGCACGCATAGCTTTCTGCAAAGATCTGACCGGGTCCTATATGATCAAGTATTGTTTTGTTGCCCCATAGATCATCGTTTTCTATTGATACTGCACCTGACATGACCAGCCCGAATTCATGTACGATATCTCCGGCGCGAAATATCATACTCCCTTTAGGGTATTTACTGCACTTTGCATTAAGACATTTTAGTACTGACTCTATTTCGTCATGATCTGTTCCACGAAACAGCGAAGTTCCTGCTAAAAAATTATAGTCCATAAAACGACCTCCTTGTGGTTATAACAACATACTTGTTGTTTTAATTTTATTATAATAAGAACACAAAGTCAACAAGCTAATAATTTTTTTTGGAGGAATTATTTATGGATAATAAAATGTTCTGTTATCAGTGTCAGGAAACTGCAGGATGCAAAGGCTGCACACAGGCAGGTGTATGCGGAAAATCACCAGAAGTTGCAGGGATGCAGGATCTGCTTGTATATATTACAAAAGGCATCTGCGCGGTTACCACAAAACTTCGCGAACAAGGAAGAGAGATTTCAGCTAAGATAAATCATCTTATAACTCTCAATCTATTCTCAACTATAACAAATGCAAACTTTGACAAAGCGGTTTTTGTTGATCGTATAAAAGAAACACTTATAAGAAAACAGGAACTTCTGAGTGAGTTACAGGATAAAGAAAATCTTCCGGAGGCAGCATTATGGAATGACAGTGAAAATATGTTTGCACAAAAAGCTTTATCTGTCGGTGTCCTTTCAACAGAAAATGAAGATATCAGAAGTCTGCGTGAACTTATAACATATGGTCTCAAGGGACTTTCAGCTTACAGCAAGCATGCGAATGTCCTGCTTGCCGATGACGATGAAACAGATGCATTTTTACAGCGTGCACTGGCAGCTACTCTTGATGATACCCTTACAGCAAATGAACTGACAGCTCTTGTGCTTGAAACAGGAAAATACGGTGTCAACGGCATGGCACTGCTTGATAAGGCTAACACTCAGGCATATGGCAATCCTGAGATCACAAGTGTAAACATCGGAGCCGGAAGCCGCCCAGGTATACTTGTATCCGGCCACGATCTGCGTGATCTGGAAATGCTCCTTAAACAAACTGAAGGATCTGGTGTAGATGTCTATACACATTCTGAAATGCTTCCTGCACACTACTATCCTGCATTTAAAAAATATACACACTTCTATGGAAACTACGGAAACGCATGGTGGAAACAGAAAGAAGAATTTGAATCATTCGGCGGACCTGTTCTTATGACAACAAACTGTATTGTCCCTCCTAAGGACAGCTATAAAGACCGTTTGTATACTACCGGTGCTGCAGGATATCCGGGATGTAAACATATTCCGGGTGAGATCGGTGAGGAGAAAGATTTTTCCGTAATAATCGAACATGCTAAAAAATGTGCACCTCCTGCCCAGATAGAGACAGGCGAAATAATCGGTGGATTTGCACATAACCAGGTGCTTGCACTTGCAGATAAGATCGTTGATGCTGTTAAAACAGGAGCCATAAAGAAATTTGTAGTAATGGCTGGCTGTGACGGCAGAGCAAAGAGCAGAAACTATTATACTGATTTTGCAAAGGCACTCCCACAGGATACAGTTATTTTAACCGCAGGATGTGCCAAATATAAGTATAATAAGCTCGCACTCGGTGATATCGGAGGGATACCGCGTGTCCTTGATGCCGGTCAGTGCAATGATTCATATTCCCTGGCTGTAATAGCAATGAAGCTGCAGGAGGTATTCGGTTTTGAGGATATCAATGAACTTCCTATCATCTACAATATAGCCTGGTATGAACAGAAGGCTGTTATAGTTCTGCTCGCCCTGCTTTATCTCGGTGTTAAGAATATTCATCTCGGTCCTACTCTCCCGGCATTTTTAAGTCCGAATGTTGCAAAGGTGCTCATCGATAACTTCGGTATTGCAGGTATCGGTACTGTTGAGGATGATATGAAGATATTCTTCTCAGAGTAATAAATATCCGAATATTTAAGGATAAGCATAAACAGCGTCTGTTACTTTTTATTTAACAGACGCTGTTTCTTATTCTTGACGATTAACATTGATGAACTATAGTTATGTTTTCAATAATTAAATCAGAATTATGACAAAGGAAGCAGTGAAAGATATTTTGGTGAAATATCTGACCATCTGAACTTCATTTTGCTGAGCTGATTTATTGTAAAATCATTTTTTAATACTATAGGATCAGATTTTTCTGCTATTTTTATATAGAAAGCAAGTACACGAATATCCTTGTCAGCCAGCGAATTTTCCAGTTTCTTTTTCCAGGCAGTAAGCGATATTATTTTAAGCTTCTTTCCATACATATCGACCAGCTTTTGTGTTGTAACTGTATTCGGGTTATATAGATGATATATCGCATTTATCTTATCCTTTAACGCAAGCAGGGTAAATGCTTTTGCACACTCATCTACAGGTGTAAGTTCAATCGGATATGTATCTACCGCATCATTGAAACAACCCATTTTCATGATAGCGCATATTCTTCTTACAAAACCATTATCCGCTGCATTTTTCTGAAAACGACCATCTGATCTTCGCCATGTCAGGTTTCCTATCCTGTATATATTAGCCTTGAGTCCGTTTTTACGCGCTAAGAGAACAGCTTCCTCTGCATGATACTTGCTGTGAATATAAACATTATCATAAAAATGCTGTCCGATATTCAGAACATTTTCATCAAACACACAGTCGTGATTGCTTTGGGCAACGGTGGCCATTCCACTTACATAAGCAGTAGATGCATAGTGAAGAACAGCATCTGACTTCATACAAAGCTCAATAATATTCTTTGTACCGGTTACATTTGTAAGCTTGATATTTTCATAATTTCCTACATGCTGGACATTAGCTGCAATGTGAAACACTGTGTCAACATGTCTTGTCAGATGTGCGTACTCTTCTTCTGTCAATCCCAGAAGAGGTTTTTCAATATTTCCGATTATCAGCTTTACATTTGAAAGATCAATAGAATCTCCGAAATAATATCTCTGTATCTCCTCAAACTTTTGCCGGCTGCGTACAAGACATGCAATTCGCTTACCTGTAACAGTCAGTTCTTTAAGAATATGTGCCCCGAGAAATCCGGTTGATCCGGTAAGGAGAATATAATTTGTTTCAAGATCATTATCTTCAATAATACTTGATGCTATTATTGAATTTACATCCGGTCTTACAGTATCTGATGCAGATGCTGCTTGTATTTTGCGTGCCAGATCACAAATTACAGGATTTTCGTAAATAGTCTGAGGCTGAATTTCCAGTGCAGATGCAACAGTAACTGCACTGAGGCTGTCGCCTCCAAGTGCAAAGAAATTATCCGTTACACTTACTTGTGAAATGTCCATGATCTGAGAAATAACTTTACAGATCCTCTTTTCCGTTTCGGTGGAAGGTTCTGCAAAAACCTTGTCTGATGTCAGATCACACAGGTTATGACGAATAATTTTTCCAGCTGCTGTCTTTTTAAATTCCTGAGTTCTGAAAATAATATCTGTTACCTGCATGTACGGCGGTATTTTGGCATTATATGAGTTTATCGCATCAGTTATCGACTTGATATTACTTTCATTATGTGTATACGGACAAACTACTGCTGTGATCTGATTGTTATGTTCGATGACCACAACTTCCTTTACACCCTCTATCTGACTGAACCTGCTTTCATATTCCTCAGGATAGATGTTCTTTCCATTCGGCAGTATTATTATATTTTTGTTCCTTCCGTTCAAAAATATATTACCATCTTTTAATTCCCCTATATCTCCTGTTTTAAGCCAGCCATCACAGTCGAATGCTTCTCTTGTAGCGTCCGGATTATGGTAATAACCAAGCATTACATTAGGACCTTTGACCATGATTTCTCCTGCCTGTGAGATTTTTACCTGTACATTTTGCAAAGGAATTCCGCAGCCGGGCTGATTTCCATTTACAAAAGTCTGCGTGGATATAGTCCCGGCTGTTTCTGTCATTCCATAACCCTCCCACAATGTAATTCCAAGAAGATTAAAAAGACGTTTATACTTTAAAGATACAGTCGCTCCCCCGATAATTACAAAACTGAATTCAGATCCCAGACTGTTTCGTATAGAGCAGATCAACTGATTGTCTTTAACCTGTTCATAAGTAAGATCGCTGGCCAGCAGAGAATCCAGCTGTCCGGTCATTCCGGCCTGACTGATATTATATCTGATTGTTTTATATAATGCCTCTGCAATTGCCGGTACAGCGCACATGCCATCAATATTATATTTTTTTAGTTGGGTTACAAAGTTTTTCATATCACTGTTTATATAGATTGTCATATTCATCATCAGATAAATTGTAATATAGGTGAATTCAAGAACATGATGATATGGAAGAACACTCAATGCACTACCCAGATCAAATTTCTCCTTCATGTTATGTTTACGTTGCATATATGCATTAATACCGGAAATAAAATTTGTCTGAGAAAGCATTATCCCTTTACTCATTCCTGTAGTTCCTGAGGTATAAATAATTGTATTAAGATCATCAGGATTAACCTTTACCTGGTTTATTGTGCTACAGCTGTATTTATCTGAGAAATCGTTTTCAATTATAAAAATCTCTTTTACTTTTTTACAATTTTCTTTAATTGTCCGGGAAATTTCCCGCATTGAACCGGCTAAAAACAGTATTGTTGAATCACTCATATTGAGTATATCACATATACCTTCTGCCGGAAGTTTTCTGTCGATCGGAACGATCACATTGTCAGAACATGATACTCCGAAGTATGTAACGAGCCATTCATAACTGTTAGGTGATACAAGGGCTATATGCTTTCTTCTATATCCCCGGCCTGAACACCATGAAGAAAATTTCTCGACGCTGTCACAGAATTCCTTATAGCTTATACAAACTTCTCTGCCGTCTCTGTTAAAACAAAATGCATTTTTCTCATTTTTTCTTTTGCGTATTACAGAAAACATCTGTTGAAAAGATTCGATCGTGTCATTTACTAAGTTGTCCATAAGTTTGCTCCTTATCTTCTTTTTTATTTATATTACTAAAACAAGATATCTTTATAAAGCTCAAAGGTACGTAATAAAAAGCACTTTGACTTACATATACAGATATTTATCATGTTTTAGAATATCTATGTTTATATTTTAACACACAAAAAATTATTGGTCAAGAAAAAATGTATAATAAATCAGCATGCAGGGGGGTAATAAAAAGTTATCTGATGCAATTAAATTACATTATCTGGTTTATTGTTCATATGAGCACTGTGCTGTTTATTATTTTAAGAAATGTATATCCGGGTCTTAAATTTGTATAACTTTAAAAATAAAGCAGCCTGTATAATACACAGACTGCTTTATTTTATTAACTAAGAATTAGATAACTTAAGAAAAGAAAGATATTTCGGCGAAATATCAGACCATCTGAACTTCATTTTACTTAACTGCTTTACAGTATAATCACTTTTTGTCACGATAGGATCAGATTTTTCTGCCATTTTCATATAGAAAGCCAGAACACGGATATCCTTGTCAGCCAGCGAATTTTCCAGTTTCTTTTTCCACTGTATCAGCGGTATTTTCCGGAGTTTCTTTCCATACAGATCAACAAGCTTTTCTGTTGTAACTGTATTCGGGTTATATAAATGATATATTGCATTGATCTTGTCATTCAGAGCCAGCAGTGTAAATGCTTTTGCACACTCGTCAACAGGTGTAAGGTCAACCGGATATGTATTGAGTTCATCATTGATACAACCCATTTTCATAACTGCAGATATTCTTCTTACAAAACCATTATCCCCGGCATTTTTCTGAAAACGACCGTCAGATTTTCGCCAGGTCAGGTTTCCGATTCTGTAAATATTCGCCTTGAGTCCGTCTTTACGTGCTATAAGAACGGTTTCCTCTGCATGATACTTGCTGTGAATATAAACATTATCATAAAAATGCTGTCCGATATTCAGAACATTTTCATCAAACACACAGTCGTGATTGCTTTGGGCAACGGTGGCCATTCCACTTACATAAGCAGTAGATGCATAGTGAAGAACAGCATCTGACTTCATACAAAGCTCAATAATATTCTTTGTACCGGTTACATTTGTAAGCTTGATATTTTCATAATTTCCTACATGCTGGACATTAGCTGCAATGTGAAACACTGTGTCAACATGTCTTGTCAGATGTGCGTACTCTTCTTCTGTCAATCCCAGAAGAGGTTTTTCAATATTTCCGATTATCAGCTTTACATTTGAAAGATCAATAGAATCTCCGAAATAATATCTCTGTATCTCCTCAAACTTTTGCCGGCTGCGTACAAGACATGCAATTCGCTTACCTGTAACAGTCAGTTCTTTAAGAATATGTGCCCCGAGAAATCCGGTTGATCCGGTAAGGAGAATATAATTCGTTTCCAGATCGTTTTCTTCAATATTGCTTGACGCAATCATCGAATTTACATCAGGTCTTACAATGTTTTCGACTCTCGCTGATTGTATTTCCAGTGCCAGATCACGAATAACCGGATTTTCGTAGATAGTCTGAGGCTGTATCCCCAGGCTTGATGCAACTATAACTGCACTAAGACTGTCGCCTCCGAGTGCAAAGAAATTATCCGTTACACTTACTTTTGAAATCTCCATAACATCTGAAATTACCTTACAGATTTTCTCTTCAGTATCATTAGAAGGTTCGACAAAAACAGATTCTGCTGCCAGATCAGAAAGATCACGGCGAATTATTTTCCCAGCTGTTGTTTTCTTAAATTCCTCTGTTCTGAATATAATATCCGTTACCCGCATGTATGGAGGTATTTTAGCATTATAGGCATTTATTGAATCAGTGATCGTCTTAATAGTTTTATCATTATGTGTATACGGAAGAACAACTGCTGTTATCTGATTGTTGTGCTCTATAACCACAACATCTTTTACTCCTTCTATCTGACTGAAACGGGCTTCATATTCCTCCGGATAAATATTCTTTCCGTTTGGCAGAATAATCAGATTTTTGCTTCTTCCGTGCAAAAAGATATTACCGTCTTTTATTTCACCTAAATCACCGGTTTTCAGCCAGCCGTCTGCATCAAATGTGTCTTTTGTAGCAGCTGGATTTCGGTAATAACCAAGCATTACATTCGGACCTTTTACAAGGATCTCTCCGTCAGGTGAGGTTCTGACCTGTACATTTTTTAACGGGATACCACAGCCGGGCTGATTTCCGTTTACAAAAGTCTGGGTAGATATTGTAGGAGCACATTCAGTCATACCATAGCCTTCCCAAAAGATGATCCCGAGTAGATTAAACAGACGTTTATACTTCGCTGATACTTTAGCACCACCGATAATAACGAAACGGAAGTCAGTTCCCAGACTGTCCCGTACTGAACATATCAGCGGATTATCTTTAATCTGTTCATAGGTAAGATCACTGTTGAGAAGTGAATCAAGCTGCTGTGTCATTCCGGCCTGACTTATTTTATACCGGATTGTCTTATACATCGCCTCTACAAGTGCAGGAACAGAACACATTCCATTTATATTATATTTCTTTAATTCTGCAACAAAGTTTTTCATATCACTGTTTATGTAAATTGTCATGCCCAGCATCAGATAAATTGTTATAACGCTGAACTCAAGAACATGGTGATATGGCAAAATACTTAATACACTGTTAAGTTCAATATTCTCCTTCATATTTCTTTTACGTTCAATATGTGCATTAATACCTGATATAAAGTTAGTCTGAGAAAGCATTACCCCTTTACTCATTCCTGTAGTTCCTGATGTATATATAATTGTATTAACATTGTCAGGATCAATCTTTACATGTTTAATTGTCTCACACCTGAACTTATCCAGAAAATCGTTTTCAATAATATAGATCTCTTTGACTTTCTTACACTTATCCTTAACTACATCAGAAATTTCCCGCATTGAATCAGCTAAAAACAGTATTGTTGAATCACTCATATTAAGAATATCACATATACCTTCTGTCGGTAGTTTACGGTCAATAGGAACGATCACATTATCAGAACATGACACTCCGAAGTATGTTACAAGCCATTCATAGCTGTTTGGTGATACAAGGGCTATATGCTCCCTTGCGTATCCCTGAGAAATGCACCATGATGAAAAAAACTCGACGCTGCTGCAGAATTCCTTATAGTTTACAGACACATCTCTGTTATCTCTTTGAAAACAGAATGCGTTTTTCTCACTCCCTCTTTTTTTTATTTCTTCAAACATCTGAGGGAAAGAGCTTATTGTGTTAATTACCAGGCTGTCCATTTTTATCTCCTTTATATTTTCTTTGTTTTATATTATATAACTAAGTAATTATTTTCGTATAATATCTGTTTTACGCCTCTTTATGCCCATAAAAAAGAATATTATTTTTACTTATTATATATAATACATATGCATATTTTATCATAATAGCAATCATTGGTCAAGAAAAATAAAAAAATAATCCGAACACTATCTTTATAGATAATGTTCGGATTATTACTGTCTGGTGCGAGTGACGGGACTTGAACCCGTACGCCAAAGACACACGCCCCTCAAACGTGCCTGTCTGCCAGTTCCAGCACACTCGCATAAATTATTTAGATATAAAGTGCACCATCGGGGACTCGAACCCAGGACCCACTGATTAAGAGTCAGTTGCTCTACCAACTGAGCTAATGGTGCATATTGTGCCGGCATCTATCTATCTTTCCAGGTCGTCACCAACCAAGTATTTTCGACGTAAAAGAGCTTAACTTCTGTGTTCGGAATGGGAACAGGTGGAACCTCTTTGCTGTCAACACCGACTATGATTAAATTTTGTATCCTATGTATTAATTAATAATACTTAAAAAACTGAAGCAAATTCAGCTTTTAGTGCGAGTGACGGGACTTGAACCCGTACGCCTAAACACACGCCCCTCAAACGTGCCTGTCTGCCAATTCCAGCACACTCGCATTAAATGCCGGCATTTATCTATTTTCCCGGGTCGTCACCAACCGAGTATCTTCGACGTAA
>JAUNSK010000003.1:0-128162 GCA_030539275.1 Oscillospiraceae bacterium
TGTGAAAGTTACTTTCATGTCAGACGATGGCACTTATTTAAGCAAAAAAGAGAATTGCTTTGACAAACAAGACAAAAGAATTTTTCAAATAATGTTTTCAAAAAGAAAGGAAATAATAAATGATACCATGTAATGTGAAATATGACGTAGATCTGGCTAAGATACCAGATCTGCTTGAGTTTATCCTTACCAATAAAGGAGTAACCGATATGAGAGGGTTTATGAACCCTACTAGAGGATATGTCAATGATCCGTTTCTTTTGCAAGGGATGGACAAGGCTGTCAACATTCTGAGAGACATAGCAATTAATAAACCGAAAGTCGACATCGTGGTAGACGCAGATGTTGACGGAATTACTTCTTCTACAATGCTCGTGAATTTCTTTCATGATAATTTTGAAGTCGATTTTAATTATTATTTGCCAATAGGTAAGGAACATGGTCTCAACAATAAAAGACTTCAGTCTCTTAAAGAGTCGGATGCGTCTATAGTAATCATCCCGGACGCAGGTTCTTCAGATGTTGATCAGTGTAAAGAACTATATGAAATGGGTAAGACCATACTGATTATAGACCATCATGTATTTGAAAATCCAGATATAAGAAAATATACAACAATTGTAAACTGTACAGATGGTGCTTATCCGAATGTGAATATGTCTGGTGCTACAATGGTACAGAAAGTATTTGATGCCCTATTTCAGAGGTTCGGCAAAGAACTAAACCTTGACGAGGGAAAAAGAGACGCATACCTTGAGTTATGTGCGTTAGGTACGATTGCAGACAGCATCAGCTTAACAGATATTGAAACAAGATACTATGTCTGCGAGGGACTCAAGCCTGAGAATGCTCACAACGAATGCCTTAAACAGCTATGCTACAAGAAAGATTACGAAATGTCAGTCGGCAGAACAATTTTTACAATGGGGTATTACATTGCTCCAATGATTAATGCTGTTGTTCGATATGGCAAATGTGCAAACGAAAAGAAGAACACAGAAAGCGAATTAAAGATGCTATTTGATGCATTTATTAATAAACAAGGTGTGTTTGAATATAAGCCCAGAAAAAGTAAGGGCAACCCAGATCCACAAATTGAATATCACTCATTGCAGATGACTGCTGCCAGACTAGCCTTAAACGCTCACAGCAGGCAGAGTAAGGCGGTCTCAACGTTGGTGGACAAACTTGTCGATAAAGTTTCTGACACGCATAAGGTTATTGTTGTAGACGGCACAGAGGACTTCGAAAAACTTGACCACAATGCCACTGGGCTAGTGGCAAACAGACTAATGAATCATTTCATGAAACCTACTTTTGTCTTAGTCAACAAAGGAGGGTCTGGTAGAAGTAATGCAATTGGTAGACTAAAAGATGCAAGAAGTTTCTTCAACGAGTCTGGTACAATTCATTGCGAGGGTCATCCAAGAGCATTTGGTATTAAATCAATTGACAAAGATGCTTTCATTAAGTTCTGCGATGAAAATATTAAAGATGATGAACTTCAGAACGCACACGAAGTGGACTTCATGGTGAGTCCAGACAATATCAGACAGAAAGATATCAATGAAATAGGGGACAATCTTCATATCTTCGGTAATACAATTAATGCACCTATATTTTATATACCCGGTATAAAAATCAGGAGTGATAAGATAAAAGGTTTGGCTTCATTGGACAGTGATTATATCAGCACATTTAACTTTAAAGTAAACGGTATTGAGTTTATGAAGAAGTATTGTAAAAGGAATGACTTTAATGAGTTTACATGTCGACCAATGAAAGGATTCGGAGAACCAAAGCCAAGAGATCTTTGTATTGATATTGTTGCTGAAGTATATACATACATTGATAGCAGCGGTGAAAGAAAATCTGTCCTGAAAATAATGGACTTTCATTCGGAGAATCTGGGTATTGTAAAAGATACTTCGTTTGATTCTAACCTTGGAAAGAAAACAGATACTAATTCAGAAATAGACAAGACTGACTTCATGTCTTTCTTCTAAAGTCTTTAGTAAACAATGTATAATTAATATGAGCAGATCATTTGGTTTGCTCATATTTTTTTGTTTAATGGATACTAGTAAAAGACTTGACATTCTAGAAACTTTAGCGTATAATAGAATAGTAGTAAAAACATGACGTTAAACATCCGTCTATTTTCTAAAAACTTTATTAAACGCATAGGAAAGGAGAAAATATGTATTACTCTAATCATAACCACACTGAAGAAAGTAACATCAGATTCTCAGATAGTACAATTAAAGTTGAATCTTTGATAGACAGAGCCATAGAATTAGGCTACTCTGGCGTCAATATCTCAGATCATGAATGTATATCTGGACATGTTAGGTTTCTTCACCATTATGAAAAACTTAAGAAAGATAATAAATTGCCAAAAGATTTTAAAGTATCTTTAGGCAATGAGATTTACCTGATTGAAAGTCTCGACAATATATTCTCTGGTAAGGAGAGGTTTTGGCATTTTGTTCTAACTGCAAAAAATGAAAAAGGTTTCTTTCAGTTAAAACAGTTAAGTTCTCAGGCATGGGGAAACATGATAACTTTTAAGGGCATTGACAGACCTTATATTACTTATTCCCAACTCCAAGAAATTATAGGTGACAATAAAGGAAATTTAATTGCCACAAGTGCATGTCTTGGCTCTTATTTGAACGAATGCATCTTTGAATATTTCCGAGACAATAAGCCAGAGGGGAAACAAGGCATCCACAAATATATTTGTTGGTGCATTGACACTTTTGGAGAAGAGAATTTCTTCTTGGAGATACAGCCATCAAGCCTGTTAGATACCGAGCAAGCACACAGACAGGAATATGCTAACAAAAAACTTGCAATGTTAGCTGAATTATATGGCGTTGGTACAATCGTTGCCACAGACTCACATTATCTAAAGAAAGAACACAAGCCATTACACATGTCTTTCCTTAAGGGTAATGATGACGAGGGATCAGGAAGAGAGACAGGAGACTTCTACGATGCAACTTATATGATGTCTGAAAATGAGATCAGAAAACATCTTGCAAATCACCTTACACCAGAAGAAATCGATCGTTGTTTTGCAGGCACTATGAAAATATACAGTATGATTGAAGAATACACTCTTGATAAGCCGATCATCGTACCGCAAGACAAGCATATCAAGGATGATTTTAAGATCAGACACATCTTCAGAAAGTGGTATGACAGATGCCCTGATATAAAGCAGTTTGCATACAGTAAAGAACTTAACGACAGATATTTCTTATATCTTGTTGAACAAGGATTCTTACGTCATAAGCAGCCATTTGATGAACTTCATATTGACCGTATTAATATAGAGATTCATCAGTTGATAGCGATCACACAGCAGTTAGGGCAGTGTATGAGTAAATATTACACACTTGTCCGTAATCTTATACACAATGTTCTTTGGAACGTTACATTAATCCCACCGGGACGTGGTTCTGTAGGTGGATTTTATTGTGCTTATCTTTTGGATATCTGCCAACTCTCTGCTATTGATTATGATCTTCCTTGGTGGAGACATATTCACGAAAGTAAGGTGTCTCTTGCCGATATCGATATTGATACTGAGAAAGCAAAGAGGGGACTTATCCTTGAAGAAATGCAGAAGTATTATGGCAAAGACAATGTACTTAACTGCTTGACCATGACTACCGTTGGTAGTAAATCAGCCATCCTTATTTCAGGCAGAGGACTTGGCTATAATAAAGATGAAATGCAGGTACTTGCTGATCTCATTCCGGTGGACAGAGGAAAAGTAAGGTCACTCAAAGAATGTTTCGAGGGAAACAAAGAAAAAGACATGAGACCAGTAACCGAACTTGTCAACAAAATGAAGAACTACCCAGAACTAATGGAGACTACATTGTTAATTGAGGGTCTTATTAACGGCAGGTCAATCCATGCATCGGCGGTTTACATTTTCGAAAACGGATATATCCATCAAAATTCCCTGATGATGTCTAAGAACAAAGTTCCTACGACAGCATTCACAATGGAGGATTCAGACGCACTGTCTGCTCTTAAGATGGATCTATTAACGGTCGAAGCAGCGGATAAAATTAGAAAATGTGTGGAACTTCTTTGTGACTATGGATATCTTGAGAAACAGCCGACATTCAAAGAAACTTATTACAAGTATCTCTATCCAGATAAGCTTAACTATGATAATAATAAAATGTGGCAAAGACTTGACGAGGGCAAAATATTTGATGCCTTTCAAATGGATACTATAGATGGGTCTAAAGCTATCAGAATGATACAACCACAGAATCTGAGAGAACTAGCTGCAGCGAACAGCCTTATGCGACTACAGGGTGATATTCCTCCAATTAATAAGTATGTTGTGTACAAAAAAGACATTAATTTTTGGTATGAGGACATGCAAAAAGAGGGTCTAAACCAAGATGAAATAGATGTCCTTAAAGATATCCTTGGTAGTAGCTATGGAATTGCATGTGAACAAGAAGCTGTAATGATACTCAGTCAGAGTCCTAAAATCTCAAACTTTACAATGAAACAAAGTGATAAACTTCGTAAGGTAATTGCAAAGAAAAAGATTAAAGAAATTGATGCCATCAAACAGTTATACTACGAAAATGGTTATAAAGCAGGAACAAGGAAAGAAATGCTTGACTATGTTTGGAATCATCAGATCTCATATTCACTTGGGTACAGCTTTTCTCTTCTGCATACAACAGCTTATTCATTGATCTTATTACAGGAAATGAACCTTGCTTGCCATTTTCCGAGTGTATTCTGGGACACTTCATGTTTGATAATCAATTCATCTTCGGATGAAGAAAATACCGGAGACAAAATAAACTATGTCAAGATATCAAAAACCCTTTCAAGTCTCGGCAGAGAAATAATATCTCCACCAGATATCAATACAGCAAATTTTTCTTTCGTACCGGACCCTGTAAAAAACAAGATCATCTATTCACTTAAAGCCATCCCTGGGGTTAATGAGACAGCAGCGAAAGAAATCGTGGCAAATAGACCTTATGAGTCATTCGGTAACTTCATTGAAAAAATGAATCAAGTAAAAGAAAGATATAAGAATACAAACACAGACGAAGAGAATGCAGATGAAGAGAGTACAGATGTCAATGAAACTGAAGAAGAGGACACAAAGAAATTCCGACTTAATACAGTTGGCATCATCAATCTGATAAAAGCAGGGTCATTTGACAGCATAGAGCCTAGACAACAGTTGTTAATGGAATATGCAAACTCAATATCTAGTCCTCTGAAGTCAGTTACAACTGTTCAGATCCCAACATTAGAACAGCTTGGATATTTTACCGATGATGATATGATCTTCGTTAATCATTTCAAATATAAAAAGCAGTTGTTTACGGCTTTAAATGTTTCAAAAAAAATAGGAAAGTCTTCTTCGACTTGGTGGTATCGCATACCGAAAAATCTTGAAGATTATTTTGCGTCAAATTTCCTTATGTATCTTAATGAAGATCAGTATACCTATTCCGACAGCGGTATTGTGGTCAAGAGACAGGCACTTGAAAAAACAATCGACACCATATGCATGGACTTTAAAGAAAAACTGAAGTCACCAGAAGTACTTTCATTCATTAATGAGCATAAGGCGGATGAAATACTTAACAAATATGAATGCAACCAGTCTTTCAGCCATTATGAAATGAAAACTCTTGGAGTTTACCTACACGAACATGAACTGAAAAAGATAGATTATAAGAAATACAATATCACAAAGTATGGGGACATCCCTGCTGCTCCGGTAATACTTGACAGTAGAGAATACAGAGGAAGAATATGTTACACATATGAACTTAATAGAATATGTGGCGTTTGCCTTGGAGTAAACAAAGCAAAGCATGTAGTCTTCTTACTCACACCAGAGGACGATATTGTTACTGTAAAATTCTATAGTGGGGCATTCGTCCATTATAATCAGAATATCAGTAGAAAAGAAAACGGAAAAAATGTAACTCTTGAAGAATCATGGTTTAAAAGAGGAACACTGCTCATGATATGTGGCATAAAACGAGACAGTATGTTTTTTGCTAAAAGTTACAAAGCATCATTGTTTTCACATTCAGTAATGAAAATAACACAAGTAACAAACGATAGCGAAATAAGAGTTCAGGCAGAACGTTTCGGAGAGATAAGAGAGGACGGATAAGATGGAAAATGATACAATTAAAATTAAAATAGGTGAGAAAGTAGAATTTAAGGGTAGAGCAACATATGTTCTCTACCCACCTAAAAAGGGTGGCAAAGTAATAAACTCTGATAATCCGTGGGCATGTATCAAATTTGCAGTTATAGACTTAATTACTGGTACGCTTTCTTCTGACGAATATACGGATGGAATAATATTAACAGGAGATTTTGGTTTCGATCCAATAAACGGAGAAAATAGAAATGATATTTACAAAATATCATTTACAAGAGGTTTTAACAATAAGCGTAATGCTCCAGAAAATACTTTAGTAAACATAGGAGTTGATTATGACTTCAATTCAGAAGTAGACCAGAAAAATTTTCTGAGACATTTTCTTACCGATAAGCAAATCAGTTCTCTTTACGCTCTTCCTCAGTCTCCATTTAAGAGTATAGCAGATGGAAATGTTGAAGCACTATGTCAGGCGAAAGGGATAGGAGATACGGTTGCTCAGAGGATAATAGATAAGTATAAAGATCATCTGGCATACGCAGAGTTCTATGTTGAGTTTCCTAATCTTGATTTAACAAACCATCAGATCATGACTTTAATTAAATATTATGGCTCTGTAACCGCAGCAGTTTCAGCCATAAAAGAAAACCCATATTCACTAATGAAAGTCAATGGATTTTCATTCATTAAATGTGACAATATAGCAATAATGAATGGATTGTCGAAAAATAGTGTTGAAAGAATTAAAGCGTTTCTCACTACATATCTTCAAGAAAAGTCGGACAGTGGATTGAACTGGATGGAGGGATCTGAACTTAATGCAGATATCTTTAAATACCTTGGAGATCCGAAAGAGGTAGTTGAGATCTTTACAGAAGAAAGAAAGCAGGAAAAAGGATATACTGAAGCGAATTGTATTGCAGAAGCTATAAAACAGCTTAAGCAAGAAGATACAATGAGCGTAGCAATTGACTTCGAAAAACCCGGTGAAAAAAAATACTACCTCAATAGCATATACAAAATAGAACAGGATGTTGCAAAGATGCTTTGTAAATTAGTTCACTCACCAGTTGCTCCAGTCGATGATAAGTGGGAAGAAAGAGTACGTAGCATCGAACAAAAAAATGGTTGGGAATTTAATAAGGGACAGTGGGACGGTATTAAAAAAGGTTGCGAAAACAACGTTTTGGTCATCTCAGGTGGAGCAGGTTGCGTAGATGCCGATACAGAGTTTTTTAACGGCATTGAGTGGAAACGTATTGCAGACTTTGAACCTACAGATAAGGTATTACAATACAAGGCAAACGGATATTCGGAGTTGGTCAAGCCTGCAAGCTATATCAAACAGAAAGCAAGTGTATTGTGTGAGTTAAAAGGTAAGAAAAAAGAAGATATCGACATGTGCCTTTCAATGGATCACAATTGCTTATACATTGACACAGACGGAGTTTGGAAAAAGGATAGTCTTAACGATATTCTCAACATGCACAAGCAACAGCATGGCTTCCGTGGCAGATTCCCAAGTATATTTAAATGCAGTGAGGAAGATGAAGAATTAACAGATACAGAAGTTTTATTTATAGCAGCCTTAATCCACAGCGGAGAATTTTGTATCAACAACAACAATTTAATGTGTCTTATAAGAGTCGGATTAAATGATCTTACTGCAAGAACGTTAAAGGAATGCTTGAGTCAGATGTCTTTACAGTATACCCTTGATGTACTAGGTAGCCCACACAAGGTGTATTGTATACAGCTTTCACTGCGAATATATAACGCTATGCGTGATTGGACTTGTTTCTCAGTACGTCAGGCAGAAATAATGAAAAAACATTTTGAAGAGTACTACACAGCATACTCAGGCAATGAAATACTAAGAAATAAAAATAAACAGTGTGCTGACTTTATTCAGGGTATCTACGCTATATGTGGTAAGACAATAGGCATAACAAAAGAGGAGAGTCATTATAGTCTTTTTAATTGTGAAAAGACAACCTATACACTGACAAACAGTACTCCAAAGAAAAAAATATTAATTCCTAAAATTGTAGATACAAAAGATGGATACCAATATTGTTTCTCAGTCCCAAGTGGAAATCTTGTTTTAAGAAGAAACGGTAAGATATTTATTACTGGTAATTGTGGCAAGACAGCTTTACTTAAGGGTCTGTTATCTGCATTAAATATAGACCCACACTATATTGCTATGTGTGCATTTACTGGAAAAGCAGCTGCAAGGATGCAAGAGTCTACTGGTAGAAAAGCAAGTACAATTCATAAGCTTTTAAAGATCCAAGGAGATACACCAGAATATAATGAAAACAACCCTTTGCCATACAAAGTTATAATAATGGACGAGTTTTCAATGACTCCTATCGCACTTCTGCGATCATTATTAAAGGCTATGGACAGTGAGTGTAGGTTTATATTACTTGGCGATATGGGACAGCTACAGAGCATATCAATGGGAAATGTGGCACATGATCTTATTAATTCTAAAGCCATCCCAAGTGTGACTCTAACAGAAGTTATGCGTCAGGCACAGGACAGTGGCATTATATGTACAGCACACGATATCTCACATGGTAAGAAGATATTTCAGAATAGTTTCTCTGGTGATATGCTTATAAAAAATGATACTTATGTTTTTGTGCATAAGGATAGTCAGGTATTACTTGACACAATAATATCGGACTTCAAAAAAAGATGGGACAACAAAAAGATTGAAAATAAGAAAGACTTCATCTTCCTTGCTCCTGTCAAAAATAAAGGCAGCTTATGCACGGCAGTACTAAATAATGCTATACAGGAAGTCGTTAATCCACAGTCGAAGATCCAACAATTTTTTAAAGAAGAACTTGCTATAGAGTTCGCAGATGAAAAAAAGAATTTCAAATTAAGAGTGGGAGACTGTATCATTTGTAACCGTAATAAATATGGTGTAGAAACTACTACTATCGTCAAAGTTCCGACCGAGGACGGAGATCATTTGATGGATAAGCCAATTACAACAGATATATTCAATGGTTGGACAGGGGAACTTATAAAGCTTGACAAAGAAAATCAGATGGGTTATTTTAAGTTTTTTGAATGTAACTACACGGTTGTTTTGGGAGTGGACGATATCAAAGAGAATATATCTCTTGGCTATGCGATCAGTGTACACAAAAGCCAAGGAGGCGAGTGGAAAGAAGTCTATGTAGCTGTTGACAATAGTGCTTATACAATGCTGACAAGGGAGATACTGTATACAGTAACTACAAGAGCAAAGAGTAAACTACTAATGTACGTTTCGCCTACAGCCTTTAATAGAGCAATAAATATAATTGATAGTAGTTTACGTAGGACATTCTTAATGGAGACATTGGAAGAAGAAGACGCAATGTATAATGAAATACCTTTTTAAATTTTTCTAAAAACTTTGTCAAAAACTCTTGACATTCTAAAAAGTTTGGCGTATAATTATGAATAGATTCAAGGGGATCTATTCATAATTTTTATATAATAATGGAGGAAATAAAAATGACTAAGACAAAAATTTTATGGTTATCAAGACATGACATGACAGACGCTCAGAAAGCAGATTTGGATCGTATCTACGGAGAATGTGAAGTAAAGAAGTATAGTCAGACGGTAACATCTTTCAGAGATGTCCTTGATGCAGGAGCAGACTGTGACGTTCTTGCGGTTGTACTGCCACCAAATATCATCGGTGATCTGGTAAACCCTAGAAACAATGACAAGCCTGTAATCAGAGCAATCGCTAACAGGATTGAAACAGGAGGGACAATAATTAACCCGGCAACAGGCAAGGAAGAAAAGGAGTTCAAATTTGAACATGCGGGTTGGGAGCATGTTATCAAAATAGAAATCGTAACAGAAAAGTTGTAAAGTTTCTAAAAAAAAGGATTGACTTTCTAAAAACTTTAGTGTATAATATAAGTATAGAAAACAAGGAAGTTATATTCCTTGTTTTTATAAAACTATATTCTAAAAACTTCAGTGAAAATTGAAGAGAAAGGAAACCTTACACTAATGAAAAACACTGAATCTACCAAAGAGTTTGCTGATATATTCAAGCAATTGCCTAAAGATTCTTCTCCTCTTACAGAGGATGAAATAAATTTCGTTTATCGAGATAGCAAATATGAAGTCAACAGCAAAAGGTGGAATAAAACCTATAGAAAAGCTTACAACAAGAAAGGAAAATAGTATGGACGTAATTTTTATAGCAGGAAAGTCTGCCGTAGGGAAAGATACATTCTTTCAGAATATAACAGATAAAAAATATAATAAGATCATCCCGTACACAACAAGACCAAAAAGGTCAAATGAAGTTGACGGAGTTGATTACCACTTCATTTCAGATAAAACAGTTTTAAACCATGAAGATATCGCAGCTATGGCTCAGTATCATCCTGCAATTGGTGGGACATGGACATTCATTATTGATAAAAAGTCTTTTATTGAAGACAAGATCAATGTAGTTATCGCACCACCAAGTATGATAAAAACAATTCAGGAAACGATGGGCGTAACTGGAACAATCATATACCTGTATACATTTGCACATTCAAGAATATCTCGTATGTTAAATAGGGATACTTCTTCAGCTGCAATATCAGAAAGTTGTAGAAGATATCTTGCAGACGAAAAAGATTTCAAAGAATACTACGACAGATGCAACAGCAAAGAGTTTTGCAATGTCTTGTCAGAACATGAAGTCTACCAATATATGTGTGTAACCTTTACCAGACATGAAGTTAATAACCTGATGGATATTATATATTCAACAGCGAAGACGGAGGGGTAATATGAAATTATATAATAGAAACGACACAAAACGAATCAAAAAGAATGATAAAGCATTCCTTAAAACTTTTTCCAAAGATGTGATAAAGTCTTTGGAAAAAGTAAGATTGGTTGCTATGGCTACTGCAATAAGAGTTTTATCATCCGTCATTCTTGAAATAGCAAACGATACTTCAAAAAGTCTTGAAGACAGGATAGAAGAAATCAAATCTTACTGCAAAGTACAGTGTCAGGTCAAAGACAATGTGGAGGAGACCATCGATGAAGCAGAGAAGAAACTCTAAGACAAATGCAAAGTCTTTTCTTTCGGTTCAGAAGTTATCTGGGTTCGGAACTGGAGTGCAAATGACACTGATTGTACTTAAGATCAGTAAAGCAATCACACTCAAGTGGGGATTAATTTTACTCCCTACTTGGTTGCCAATTGTAGCATGTGCAATGATCGGACTTGTCTTAGCATTTGAAAAAGACGAGAAGAAATAACAGAGGAGAAAGTTGAAATGGCAAAGAAAGATGAAATAATTACAGACCTTTGGAAATTGACTACAAGCATAGCTAAAAAATGCGAAGAGGTTGTAAGTCATAATCCTCACTTGCATGGACTTCAAAAGTGTGTTAATTCAGTGAGTCAGTTTTGGCAAGACAACTGTATGGACTTAACTTACAGTTTCAGAGAAACACTAGGTTCAAATATTCCAGACAATAAGGAAAGTAAAGACAAGTCCACAACAATCGGATGGAAATCTACAGACGATGCGTTACCGACATCTGAAAGTCATGTTTTGGCAATTGTTGACCGAACAGACAAAAACGGCAAAAAGTTACGGTTTGTAACTCACTTAGTCAGAGAAGACGGAGAGGTTTTTGATGGCAGTAGTGATTATGGCGTTGATTACTGTATGGAAAATTCAATCTTCGACTATGACAGAGGAGATTATAAAATTCCTGCAGGATGGTATCGATTTGTGGATGGGGAAGCAGGATGTCATTTATCCGAAATCTCTCCATCAGATAAAGTACTATATTGGTGTTACATAAGTGACACCACAGACGGATTGGTCAAGTAAATACAAGGAAAGGATGTTAGAAATGCAACTCTATGAAAACTATTATCTTGAAGCCGACAGCAATCAGTTCATTATTATGGCTGAAATAACAAAGCCAAAGATAGATCTTAAGACAAGAAAAGAAACGGGAAATGGTTTCAAGGCTTGAAACAGTCGGCTACTATGGTGAGTTATCAAGTCAATAAAGGAACTATTAATGATCTGATAAAAAGAAAGGTTGCTTCAGACCAGTTCAGCTGTCTCGGTGATTTACTAGCTGAAATTCAGAAAGTTCATAAGGCAATTGATAAAGCAACATGTATGACAAATGATTCAACAGAGGAGGAAAATTAAATGGCATACTTAAACGAAAAAACTTTGGTAGTTAATTTTTTTGGGTCTCCGGGTGCAGGGAAGAGTACTGGTGCTGCATATGTCTTCAGTCTTCTTAAGATGATGGGCATTAATGCTGAACTCATTACCGAATATATGAAAGGCAAGGCTTGGGAAGACAATCAGGAAATCCGTAAACCTATGAATCAGGTGTATGTATTTTCTAAACAGCTTTATGCACTTAACCGATGCATGGGCAAAGCTGATGTCGTAATCGTAGACAGTCCTCTACCTTTGTCCATCCTGTATAATACTAGTCCTGTGTTAGGTGAAGACTTCAACAAGACAGTCATGAATTGCTTCAATTCATTTAACAATTTAAATTATTTTATCAACAGGGTCAAACCTTACAACACTTCTGGTCGTTTTCACAGCGAAGAGCAGAGCAATCAGCTTGCAGACAATCTAAAGCATGTCATCAATGACAGATGTATCAACATTAGATACAGAGACGGTGAGGATGAATCGTACAAATCAATCGCAGATGAAATAGCTGAAAAGCTATTTGAAAGCAATACCATTACATGGGGAGAAGATAACAAAATTGTAGATCATGTTTCCCCAGAAAGAAACTGAAGATGAAAAAGATAAAATATTTTTAGGAGGAAATAGCGATATGGATAAAACAATTCAGGCATATGAAGAGGTAATTGCAAAGCTTAAGGAATGGGTCAATGAGAACTATGATCCAGAAGACGCAGGCAGAAACGGAGACTGCTTAGATGGACTAGGTAGTGATGACTGCTATGAAATTGGATGTTGTAAGGGATCTTCAAGAAGTGCCTACGACATAGGTCAAATTCTTGACATGGACTTGGAAGACATCATATATGAAGATGAAGAAGACGATTAAGTAATACTTCAAGAAAGGAGAGTTTATGAAATACTATGCAGTAAAGGTTGGCGTTAAAACTGGCATATATGACACATGGGAAGAATGCCAAAAACAGACCAAAGGATTCTCAGGAGCAGTATTTAAAAGTTTTTCTACCAAGAAAGAAGCTGAAGATTACTTAAACGTGAAGACTGAAGAAATCAAAGACAGCGTCACGGAATCTGATAATGGTGTTGTCCATGTCTACACAGACGGTAGCTATAACGAAGAAACAAAACAGTATGGGTATGGTTTTGTTATAGTGGCACAAAATGAAATTTTAACTGTCGTAAGTAACTATGGCAATGATTCTAAATATATTGAATCTAGAAATATCAGTGGAGAAGTTATGGCAGTTATTGATGCTGTGCAGTTGCTCTGTAAGCCAATGTTATATTCTGTTTTTGAGTGTGAAAAGCATCTTAAAATCGTGTTACACCATGACTATATCGGTTTGTCTAAATGGGTTTCAGGTGAATGGAAAAGTAAGAAAGCCATCTCCGTAAAGTATGTTGATTTTATGAGATTAACGCATGAGATATTTAAGAATGTTGATATCGTTTTTGAACACGTCAAAGGACATACCGGAGATAAATATAATGAGTTGGCAGACAAACTTGCAGGTTACAAGATCAATATGATAACTGACAATGAAAGAGCAGAAATAGATCAACTCATAGACAAGATGGAAAAAATAGTCTGAAAGACAACGAAAAGGAGAATAAGTATGGTATCTATATTCAATGAATTGCAGAACACCAGTTCTAAACTTGGTAAGGCTGCCATTCTTAAAAATAACATAGGCAATGAGCGTTTTAAATCAACGCTCAGATGGCTGCTGAATCCATTCGTTCTTACTGGTATCTCAGCGAAAAGGCTATCTAAAACGATAGTCAAAAGCAGTTCTATAGAGTTGGCTTCTTGGGAAGAAGTAATGGCATTTTTTGAAACTCATACAAGTGTTAGAGACGAAGATGTAAAGGCAATACAGAACTTTATTGGCAATCAGGATGAAGACTATCAGAACCTTTACAGAAAGCTTGTGACTAAAACACTTAAGCTTGGCATGGACGCTAAAACGGTAAACTCTGTATACGGCAAAGGTTTTATTCCAGTGTTTGAAGTACAGCTTGGTACACCACTGAAGAACCGCAAGATAAAACCGAACACATGGTTTTCTTTAAGTCGTAAGCTGAATGGTACAAGATGCCTTTACTACAAGGGTGAAATGTATGCAAGATCAGGCAAAAAGTACTGTGGACTTGACCACATCATTGAGAGCATCAAAAAGTTGGTTGCTGACGGCATAGTGCTTGATGGAGAACTCTTGTACAAGAATTATGAGCATTTATCTGACAGCGAAGCTTTTCAAAAGGGTGCCGGTATAGCTAACAGCAAAGCGGAGTCTAAACCAGAACTAAAGCTTTGTGTGTTTGATATCATTACAGTTGAAGATTTTGATAACGGTAAGTCTTCTGCTACATATCGTGAACGTAAGAAGAAGTTACTTGAACTTAAGGACAAGCTGTCGGATGATAACATCGAAGTTGTAAGTTTCTTATATGAGGGAACGGATTAGTCTCAGATTGCTTATTGGCTCAACAAGTGCGAAACAGAACTTGATTGGGAGGGCGTTATGATTAATTTGGACTCTCCTTACGAATGTAAGAGAACTAAAAACCTAATCAAGGTTAAAGAATTTTACACTTGTGATCTGAAGTGTATCGGTGTAGAAGAGGGGAAGACAGACAGCACAAAGGGAACGGTTGGAGCGTTGATACTTGACTATAAGGGGAATCCCACTGGATGCAGTGGCTTTAAGGCTGACTTTGCTAAGTATTATTGGGAACATCCAGAAGAGATCATTGGGAAGATCATCGAAGTAAGATATAAGGAGCAGACATCAAACAAACAGGGCGGTGAGTCCATACAGTTTGCAAAGTTTGTCTGTATCAGAGAAGATAAAACAGAAGAAAGTTATAGCTAAGACATTATGACACATCAGAAATATATAGATTAAACAGTAAAACATTTTTCTAAAAACTTTAGTGAAAATTATTGACATTCTAGAAACTTTGCTGTATAATATAATCATAGCAAAGATACAAAACCAAAAACAAAAATTTGAAGAATTAAAAGGAGTAAAAATCAATGGACAATAATGAATCAAACAGATCAAACAACTCACCACTTCCAAAAGGAGTAAAGGTAATAGCCGTACAGAAAGATATCTCACCGTATTCCTACACTCGTCCTTACTTGAGCGACTATGAGAGAGTATCAGAAGTACCTCTTGAAATCAAAAACTGTCATATAAAATGTGACCTGACAAAGGATACACCAACTGTTACAATCAACGGTAATGCCGATGTCAGTGTAGACGATATCGAAAATTTCGTACACTATCGTGACTTCGATGGAAAACTTATCTCTCAGATGCGTTGGACTGATGGGACAGTAACTAGGTGCGTTTACTCAAGTCCGTACATCCCAAATAAGAAAATAGCAGACGATCTACAGTGGTCAGGCTTCGCAATTTGCATAGCAAAGAAAATGATGGGTAACGGCAATGAACTCTGCGAACTTTACAACGACCTTAAGACAAAGACAATAACAAAGAAGAAAGAGGAAGAGGAAAAACTAAAGCTAATCAATGAGTTAGAAAAGAAAAAGGCTCTCATCGATCTGCAGCTTAGAGACCTCAGAGCATAAAATAGTTATAATCGCATTCTAAAAACTTTTCTATAGAAATTTGAAAGGAGTGATAGCATAGTTAAGTTTGAAAATGAATGTGTTGGTTGCAGCATCCCTTGTCTGGGGTGCTGTTGCCCTCTTCTGAAAGTTCCACATTACTACTGTGACAAATGTGGAGAAGAGGATGAAACACTTTATGAACTTAACGATAAGCAACTGTGTGCAAAATGTACGTTAAAAGAGTTGCCTATTGTTAGTGTCGCAGTAACAGATTAACTAAAAGGATGTGAAAATGATGGATGGACATTTGAACGTGTGTTACGCAATTTTTATGGCTGATGTCGCAACACAACTTGATCTCTATTTTATGATCGTTCGTGGTGTCGAGAAACTAGATGCTACAGATCAAGGAACAATACGTTCTGTACTACAGAGAGCATTAGCGTCTTATCCTAAGATTAATGATGACAATGAATCTGACATACTGGATGATATAGAATTATCTCTTATGGAAGTTGAACCAAAGGTTGCGAAGCTTTTTATCATTGGACGATACTTACGAGAACATGATGATAAAAAGTAGCAAAAGGAATACAAGGACTACAAGGATATTTTTAAACTATAGGAGAATAAACAATGCAGAACATTAAAGTAATCAAAAGAGACGGGTCAAAGGTTGAGTTTGACGAAGACAAGATTGTATCAGCAATCGAAAGAGCAATCTTAGAGGTATTGCCTGATGGCAAAGAAGAACTTGCAAAGAAAGCATCACTGAATTTCGCTGCTGTAGTTATTGCAACTATCATTACACGTTTCAAGAATGTCGAAGAGCCTGAGATATCTGTTGAAGACATTCAGGATGTAGTTGAATCTTTCCTCATGGATGTAAATAAGCCGGTGGCTAAAGCTTATATTACTTATCGTTACAAGAGAAGTCTTGTGAGAGACAGTAATACAACTGACAAGACTATTATGGAACTTATCGATGGTACAAGCGATTATTGGAATCATGAAAATTCTAATAAAAATGCTCAGATCTCAACAGTACAGAGAGACTATATGGCAGGAATCACAAGTACAGACATAACAGAGAGGTTCTTACTCCCACAGGACATTCTTGATGCTCATAAGGCAGGCATTTTACATTTTCATGATGCAGACTATTTCGTTCAGCATATTACAAACTGTTGTCTTATCAATTTGGAGGACATGCTTCAGAATGGTACTGTAATCAATGGTGTGTGGATAGACAAGCCACACAGAATACTGACAGCAGCTACGATATCTACTCAGATCATCACAGGCGTTGCATCTTCTCAATATGGTGGTACAACAGTATCACTTTCACATCTTGCTCCATTTGTAAGAGATAGCTATAAGAAACATTATGAGAAGTATCAGAACAGAGGTCTCACACCAGATCTTTGCGTTCAGTATGCCAAAGAAGACCTCAAAGACGAGATAGAAGCAAGTGTTCAGACATTCAATTATCAGGTCAATTCCATGTTTACAACAAATGGACAAGCACCTTTCCTCTCTGTATTTATGTACATTTCAGAAGATCCGGAATACAGCGAAGAAGTTGCCATGCTTATTGAAGAATTTCTCAAACAGAGAATACTCGGTATGAAAAATGAAGAGGGAGTATATACAACTCCTGCATTCCCTAAGTTGCTTTATGTACTTGAAGAGAGCAATGTAACTGGCAAGTATGCCTACTTAACTGAAATGGCTGCAAAGTGTTCAGCTAAAAGACTTGTCCCAGACTATATCTCTGAGAAGATAATGAAACAGCTTAAAGTTGATGACAACGGAGACGGTCAGTGTTATGGATGTATGGGATGTAGAAGTTTCCTTACTCCATATCTTGATGAAAACGGAAAGCCGAAGTACTATGGTAGATTTAATCAGGGTGTAGTTACGATCAATTTGGTGGACTTAGCATTGTCTTCTGGTGGTGACATGGATAGGTTCTGGGATCTCTTTGAAAAGAGAACTGAATTATGCCACAAGGCTTTACAGTGCAGACACGAAAGACTTGAGGGTACTTTATCTGATGTAGCACCTATCTTCTGGCAGTATGGAGCAATTGCACGTCTGAAAAAAGGTGAAAAAATTGATAAGCTACTTCATGGTGGCTATTCAACATTGTCTCTCGGATATGCAGGATTATATGAATGCGTCAAGTACATGACTGGACACAGCCATACTGATGGGGACATCGGTAAAGAGTTCGGACTTAAAGTCATGAAAGCTTTAAACGATAAGTGCAATGCATGGAGAGCAGATGAAGATATAGCGTACAGCCTATACGGCTCTCCGATTGAAAGCACAACATATAAGTTTGCTAAGTGCTTACAGGAACGCTTCGGTGTCATTGAGGGCATTACAGATAGAGACTATATTACAAATAGCTATCACGTACATGTAACCGAACCAATTGATCCATTTGAGAAACTTTCTCTTGAAAGTGAATTTCAGGCACTCAGTCCCGGTGGTGCAATTTCCTATGTTGAAACAGCAGATATGAATGATAACATTCCGGCTGTACTTGATGTTATATACTATATCTACGACCACATCATGTATGCTGAGTTAAATACCAAGTCTGACTATTGTCAGGTGTGTGGATATACAGGTGAAATAAAAATCATCGATGAAAACGGTGAACTTATCTGGGAATGCCCAAACTGTGGCAACAGAGATCAGAATAAGATGAACGTTGCAAGACGTACATGCGGATATATTGGAACTAATTTCTGGAATCAAGGTCGCACACAGGAAATTCTGGAGAGATATGTCCATCTTGACAATCATGTAATCGAAATCGAAATGTCAGACGTTCAGACTATAGATTACATTCCAGACGATATAAAACAGATAGACGTAAAAGAGGAGGAAAAATAATATGCGTTATGCTCAGATCCGTTCGCTTGATATAAGTAATGGAACTGGGGTTGGGGTAGCTTTGTTCACACAAGGCTGCCACTTCCATTGTTCTGGTTGTTTTAATGCGAACACTTGGGATTTCAAAGGTGGTATAGAGTGGACTAAAGAAACTCATGAGTCATTTATGAAACTTGTAGATAGACCATACATTCAGAGAGTTACCATTTTAGGTGGAGAACCACTTGAAGAATGCAACTATGACGCTCTTATTGATTTACTTCGTGAAATCAAAAGTAAACATAGTGATAAAATAATATGGCTTTACACAGGGTTTACATGGGAAGACGCACTGAAGAGTGAGAAACGTAAAGAAATACTTCAGTATGCAGACGTAGTTGTTGAGGGTCAGTACAAAGAAGCTCTCAAAGATCCGAACCTACATTTCAGGGGTTCATCCAATCAGAGAATAATTAATTCTCAGGAAAGCTTAAAGAAAGGCAAGGTTGTTGCTTATGTTTGAGGTTAGATCAAATCCGGAACCGGGTGAACAGTACAGACATTTTAAAGGATTCGTAGCCACTATAATCACTATTGCTACTCACACAGAAACAGGTGAAAAACTAGTAGTATATCGTTGCGTTGACACTTCAGAAAACAGTAACCACGAAGATGGTATATATGCCAGACCTCTTGAAATGTTTATGTCTAAAGTAGATCGAGAAGCTTATCCAAATGCTAAACAGGAATTTAGATTTGAAAAAATATTCTAAGGAGAATAATAAATGCCTAATTATTTAAATAATAAATGGATAAGAGGAGTACTACCTGCTTTATTCATCCATCTGAGTATAGGTTCTGTGTATGCTTTTAGTCTGCTATCTAAGCCAATAGCAGACTACATAGGCAGAACACAATCGTCAGTACAGTTCGCCTTTAGTTTGGCTATATTCTTCCTCGGCACATCGGCTGCCTTTGGAGGAAATATAGTAGAAAAAAATATAAGAAGAAGTAGCTTACTGAGCATGTTCTTCTTTATTTCTGGACTTATAATAACTGGTATATCAGTGTACTTAAAATCGCTCCTAGGCGTGTATATAGGGTACGGTTGCATTATGGGGATAGGATTAGGCATAGGGTACTTAACCCCTGTCAAAACCCTCATGTTGTGGTTCTCAGAGCATAGAGGACTAGCAACTGGAATAGCTGTATGCTCATTTGGATTCGGTTCTGCTCTTGCAACTCCAATAATAAACAAATTAATAACTACACTGCCGGTATATCAGGTGTTTTGGGGCTTAGCAGGTGTTTATGCCTTACCTATGTTACTGTCCCATTGGCTTATAAGGAAACCACATGTTGCCGTGGCACATTCAGAATCGAATGATTTTAAGTTAAAAGAACTTCTTAAAAATCCAACCTTTATATGTATATGGTTAATGGTCTATATTAATATTGGCTGTGGATTAGCAGTCATACCAAACGCAGTATCAATATTATCATCGTATAATGTTGGAAAAGTTGCACTCACCGTAGGCATAATGGGAATCTTTAATGGAGCAGGAAGACTGATCTTTTCTGCTGTATCTGATAAGTTCCCTAAAAGAGAAGTCATTTATTATTTAATATTTACTCTATCGTTTATAGCCTGTATTATAGGTATGATATTTAAAACTTGCTTACCAATTACATTGGTTGTTGTTTCAGCTTGCTATGGAGCAGGATTCAGCTGCTTACCAAGTCTGCTTTCAGATAGATTTGGAATGAACAACATAAGCAAGATTCATGGATGGTCATTAACTGCATGGGCATTAGCAGGGCTTACCGGAAATCAGATGGCTAATTTGATTAACGGAAAAACCGGAAGTTATACACCAGTGTTCATTGTAATATCAGCATTGTATCTTATAGGCTTATTCATTAGTCTCAGGATAAAAGAAAAGAACTAATAAGATCAATGCAAATTTCTAAAAACTTTAGGGAAATATATTGACTTTCTAGAAACTTTAGTGTAGAATATAAGTGTAGTCGAAATGTCTATACTTATATTCTATTATTAGGAGGGTAAAATGAAATACCAAGAGATCAAATATAAGCCACATGTTGCTCCTAAGAGAAGTCCACCAAAGAAACAAGGATTTTCTAAGATGGCTTACAGTGTTGTTCCTCTACACAGAGACAAAGAGAATCCTTATGACATAATTGTCATAGCTAAGGATATCAAGATAAATCCTCTGTTTCAAATTCTTGAGAACAAGTACTGCCCTATAATAGCGAATGGATTAATTTTATTTGACTTAGCCATCTTCCATGGGTTTAAATACAATCGATTCATGGATGTAGTTATTATAAATACCATTCCGCAGCCTTTCTCGTCAGCACATGTAGAGCCTGATTTACTTAACAAACAAGCAAAAGAGGAATTGCTCAAGTACTATACCAAGTATCCAGACATATTTAATCAAACGCCTATTTTGCCACGAATGAAACAAAAAATATTGAGTGGATATGGGATTGAAAATGAAAAATATTTAAAGAAAACAAGGGAGAACTAAAAATGAAGATTACAATTTTATCAGAAACTACTTTAAATCCTATTACAAAGATAGGTGAACGTGCAGGCATTTGTCAGGGAGCAAACATCACTGACCCGGTTGCTAATTACAAAAGAGGTATTGAATGCCTTGAATCTAATCATGGCAGAGCATTTGAATATGTTAATGTTGAACTCTGTATTGCAGACGTTTCTGCAAGAGTCATTCGAGAATGGTACACACATATTGGTGGAATGCCAACTAGACTACAGGAGTCTACAAGATATGTCAACTTTGATAAGAAACCTTTCGGATATGTTATTCCTCCAAGTATTAAGGGCAACCCAAGAGCATTGAAAGTATACCAGACAGCAATGGCTTTCATTCTTCAGAGCATGAGAGCATTAAAGGCTATGGGTGTACCGAATGAAGATGCGACAATGTTACTGCCACTCGGATCGACAACAATGGTCGTTGATAAGCGTAATCTGAGAAGTCATATGGATATGTCTCATACTCGTCTGTGCGATAGAGCATTCTGGGAATATAGAGATATCGAAAGAGAAATAATGCGTCAGCTTTCTGCATTGTCGGAAGAGTGGGCGTACATAATCGAACACTATTTCATGCCAAACTGCCAGTTCTTCGGAAGATGCAGAGAAACAAGAAAGTGTAAAAAAAATAAAGAAAGAAGTAATGCTAATGGGAACTCCTAAAAATACTGACTCTGTAGCAATCGTTATGGCGAATGCGAAGAACCTCAAAGACGATGACTTAATGACTTCGTTCAATGAGGAAAAACCGCCTTTTGTCTCAACATTCTCAAGAAAAGACAAGAGTGTAAGACCAGAAGTAGTTGATATTCTTAATAAATACAATTATAAGATTGTGCATAAGCAGCACTATAAAGAACTCCTCTGTGATGCATATGAACTATCGTGCCGTACAACACCACAGAAATTGCTAGAGGGATGTGTCTGTCCACATTGTCATAAAGAAATTTCAGCCGATCCCAAGCCAAGATTTTGTGCTTATTGTGGTTATGAAGTAATAGTCGAATAGTTATATTGGAAAGCCACACTTAATGTATGGCTTTCTGTATGTAGTAAAAGGATGAACGTTATGATAAAACAAGACTTTACAAGCTGTGAAATGTTCAAGAAAAGACCCAACGAACCTTGCGAACCTGAAATGTGTGAGAAGTATCGCAAGAAACAAGACAAATACTCTATCTGTGGATGCGACTGTTGCATCAACTTTCGTATCATTGAGGGAGAGCCTACTTGTGCTATTGAGAGTATTGACAAGCTGACTTTTAAAGATATGATCTCAACTGCATTAAACAACTAAGGAGAGCAGCATGAAACTACAAAAGATAGAAAGAACCGAAACTGAAAAAGATAAGATGTTTAATGATTTGCTCAAAAGCTATGGTATCACATTCAATGAAACACATGATAAGGATGTCAGACTTGTTGTGATAGATGATGACGGTAATTCTATAGATGCCACATCATTTGAATCTATATTTCCTATGATTCCTAAGTCAAAAGATTAAAAAAAATAATTCTAAAAACTTTAGTGAAAATTATTGACATTCTAGAAACTTTAGCATATAATATAAACATGCCAAGGAAACAACAGAAAGTTCAGTCTACGAAAAGTACAGAAGAGTCAATGGAGACGATTTAAGAAATCTTCTTCTGTCATTTGTAGGACTTCATGATAAAAAATAAAACAAGAGGTGTGAAAATGCAAGAGATAGCAAAGTTGAAAGATGTATCTGAAATTCGTCAATTAATTATTGATAATCCAGATCTACCTCTGATAGTTGCTGTAAGCAAAGATCTTACCGGTGAAGACATGGATTACAACTATAGCATTGCTACAAATACAATTGCTTCAGTTGACTCTATGACTGTCTGTGAAGATAAGAAACACGACACGATGTTGTGGCTTACTAAAGAAGAGTTTGCCGATGCCTTATCTGATATTTATGGTGATAATCCCAAGTACAGGGATATGTCAGACAAGGAATTTGAAAAGGTAATCCAAGAGAAAGTAAACCAAGCAGAGTTTACAAAGGCAATTGTAATTTATGCAAACTAAATAACAATCCTCTATAGTAGGAGCAACCAGAATGAATAGAAAGCGAGAGAAACCCTTGTACACAATTGAAGAAATCTGTAAGATGAATGGTATTGAAACAGGAGGTACTTTATGACCAAAGAACGTGAAGAAAGGCTTGCCAAGCTTGAAGAACTTAGAAAACAGAAAGGAGAGATTTGCAGTGAAATCATTAAACTAGAAAAAGAAGAAAAGCAACTCGAAAGATATACTCCTTTGGTAGGTTATCCTGATAATGGTTATTTATATATAACATTACACAACAAAGTTATATCAGATGTTTTTACTTACACGACTGATGATCGAAAACAGGTTGATGGTTTATTTAAGGACTATAATATTTGGAAACCTGATCAAAAAACAGAGGTGGCTTTACAAACTCTTTGTGAAATGAAAATTGATCTTTATAAGAAGATGCAGTTAAAGCTTAAACTGTGTCCTAATTTTAAACCAATTCTGGAAAATGGGGTTTATCACTATTGTGTGTTGGGAAAATCTCTTGATGGTAAATATGTTCCTATGGATATACTTGAATCTAATTTAATAAATGAACCAACTTTTCCAGATATGGAGACTGCTCAGAAAGCTTGCGATATGATAGAGGATGGATTTTAAAATCATATAAAGTTAATTCGGTATTGCGTTTCTAGTCAATCAATTCTAGAAACTTTAATATAAATTCTATAATAAATAAGGAGAAAAGTACATGAAGTATGTAGCACAGTTTAGCAAAGTATCATTTGAAGAGTTTTACAAGGCAGTAAAGGATGCCATAAATGAGCCAACGGCTTATTCAATATGGGGAACAATCCCTCTTCCAGTTAGAGCGACATCTGGTTCAGCAGGCTATGATTTCGTTGCACCTTTTGATATCACTCTTAGACCGGGACAGGAGATAAAGATTCCAACAGGAATACGTGCAAGAATCGATGAAAGTTGGGTTCTCAAGTGCTATCCCAGAAGCGGACTCGGATTCAAGTACAGAGTATCGCTTGCAAATACAGTTGGTATCATTGACTCTGATTACTACTACTCAGATAATGAGGGACACATCATGATAAAGCTTTACAATCCCATAGACGGCAAGCAGACCATCTTCATAAAAAAGGGTGAGGGTTTTGCACAGGGCATTTTCTCACAATACGGCATTACAGTAGACGATCATGCAGTAGCAAGGCGAAATGGTGGTTTCGGTAGTACAAGTAAGTCAGCCAAGTAAGACAATCAAGTAAAATAAAATTCAAATATAACGGAGGAAATTTAAATGGATAACACAAATGAAGTACAGGAAATAATTAATCAGGCTATTACAACAATTCAGCAGGTAGCAACCGATGCAATAAAAGCTTTGGGAAATATCGCTCCTGCTCCTACGATTGCACCTATACCCAAAAAGGTAGAAGATAGCTATAACAGCGAAGATGGTAGTGCTTACTATATAATAGACTGTAATGGACGCATCCAAGATGACTGTTTCGGTGGATATACCTATGACAGGATGAGAGCAGAATCTCACAGATGTTTTAAAAATAAAGAAATGGCAGAACTTTACCTCAAAAAAAATCAGCCATTGCTTGATATGATGTACTTTAAAGAGTGCTATGACATTAACTATAAGCCAGATTTAAATGATATGGCAGAAACAAAGTATTCTATATTGTTTGATGTAGACTTATCTAAGTTCATAACATGTACATCTAATTCTTTTTACTATCCATCAATTGTTTTCTTCTCAAGTGAAGAAATAGCTGCTAAATGTGCAGACTGGATGAACGACAGGTTGTCTTGTAAAAAGTCAAGTAAAATGTACAACTTTTCGCCAAGAAATGTACAAGAAATTTTTCGCCACAAAATGTACAAGTCAGTGCGTAATGGATTTGCGGTGAGACAAGCGGTATGAATCTCCTGCCATCGTAATGATTTCACAATGATGGATAAGCCTGTCCAAAATTGCAGTCGTAATTGTTGCGTCGCCCATGAAATCGATCCATTCATCAAACCCCTTGTATGAGGGAAATGTTTATGAATAGAAAAATGAAGAGATAATGATACAAATTATAGAAAGGAGTATTATAGTTGAACAATCTTTCTGCTACAGAATTACCTGTACTTCTCAGAGCATCTGATGTAAAAGTCTATCTTGGATGTAATGATAATAAATTATATGCTTTACTTAAAAGACGTGATTTCCCCTCATTCAGGATAGATCGTAAATGGTATGTCGACAAAGAAGAATTTATTGCTTGGATGAAAAAGAGCATGGTTAAAAAGAAATAAACTCACTTACATACATCAACTCACAAACGAACTCACAAAAATATTTTTTAAATATAAACTCACAATAAACTCACAAATTCAGAAAACATGTTCTTCAAACGGCTTAACTACGTGGGTTAAAAAAATGTAACGTTGGACTTAAAATCCCTCGGTAGCGATATCGTACCGGTTCAAGTCCGGTCAGCGGCATTAAATTTGGAAGTCCTTAAATAACGTAAATACGTTGTTTAAGGACTTTTTTTATATCTAAACATATGTTCTTAATCAGCTTTTCTGTAATTCTCACCCACATACTTTCACAACGGGTATTATCTCAAGCTCATTTTCATGAGTTACTGAGATAACGTGATATTTAGCAGGTACCCTGACTTTACAGCAATCTTCCTCAAAAACTTAAATCTTTTCCCCAAATAATGCCTTTATTATTGGTATATCGTCAACATGAACGATTACAGGTACTTTCAGGAAAATAAATTGACTAAAAAGAGGGAGCAAGGTATAATAAAGTATTACTTAACAATAACAGAAGGACCGGTGGATTATTTAATGATAAACTTTGCGCTTACCGTACCTCAGACAAATATATTAAATCTACTGCGGTATTACTCAAACACAAGCATATCAAATATATGCGGTGCGGTATTGTTTGACAGAATGTATGATAAAGACATTCTTGAGCAGACAGTCAACGAAGAAATCCGTTTACAGCAAGGACTGCGAATACGTTTTTGCGAATGTGACGGCAGAACGGTGCAGTACATACATGAGTATAACTACGTTAAATTTGATTATAAAGAGTTTATCAGCACAGATGAGATGCATAGTTTCGGCGAGGAATATGCGCGGCGTTCATTTTCGCTTAATAATTCACAGATGTTCCGTATTACGCTTTTTGAACTTAACGGGAAATCAGGAGTAGTGATGTGTTCAAGTCATCTCATATCGGACGCATGGTCCTGCAGCGTTTTTACTGCGGATATTATACAGATATATAACTGCCTTGAGCAGAAAAAATGTGGTGAGGTGCCTTGTCAAAGCTACACAGACTACATTTTGGACGAGAACAGATATTTCAATTCCTCACAATATATAAGTGACAAGGTTTTCTGGATAAATAAATACAGAGAAAAGCCCGAAAACAGCCCGATAAAACTTGTGCGGACTGCAACATGCGGGGTGGAGGCAAAACGATATATAACGACTTTGTCAGCCAGACTGTCGGACCGTACCGACGAATTCTGCAAAGGAAGCGCAATATCGCAGGCTGTTGTTTTTGAAGCGGCGGTAATAGCATATCTTTCATTAATCAATCCGAAAAACAGCTCAGTCACCATAGGCATACCTGTTCTTAACCGAAAAAGTATTAAGGAGAAAAGAACAATAGGAATGTATGTATCCACCGTTCCGCTTACAGTCAGTATTTCTGCCGGAGAATCACTGATGTCGCTGTGCTCAAAGATTTCAGACATTCACAGGCAGGTATTCAGACACAGGATGTATCCTTACAGTAATATTTTGCGCGATATTCGCTCGAACACCGGATTTTCGGGAAATCTGTACGACGTTCTGGTAAGCTGTCAGAATGCGAAAACAAATATTGAGGCGTCAACCGACTGGTTTTCAAACGGGTTCAGTGAAGTTCCGTTTTCCTTTCATATTGATAACCGTGACAGCAAAACAGGATATACAATCACTGTAGATTATCAGACAGAATTGTTTATGAATGATGATGAAATACCAATGGTTGTGAATCGTCTGCTGCACATTATCAATCAGATAGTATCCGGTAATGATGTTTTACTGGATGACGTATCCATACTGCCTGATGATGAGTACGAAAAGATAGTCACACAGATCAATCATACAGACGCTGACTATTCCAGGGATAAGTGCGTTCATGAACTGTTCTGTGAAACTGCGAAAAATAACCGCGGCAAGACTGCACTTTTATTTGACGATATGAAATTTACATACGAGCGCCTTGACGAGATGTCAAACGCTGTTGCTCACCGCCTGCGTGAAAAAGGTATAAAGCCAAACGAAGTTGTGGGGATTATTGCAGTGAGAAGTCCGTACATTATAGTAGCGATGATGGGTATTCTGAAGTCCGGAGGGGCATATATGCCGGTGTCTCCGGAATATCCTGCCCAGCGGATCGACTTTATGCTGGAAACGGCGGGGTGCAGGCTTGCGCTGACATATGGCTGTTCCTGCAGGAACGCAGAAGAGATTCCTCTGCAGGAGATAGACTATACATTGAATACACAGCGTGTAGAAAATGTTAATCGTCCTGATGACCTTTGCTATGTTATTTTTACCTCCGGTTCGACCGGGAAACCCAAGGGAACCTCAGTTACGCACAGAAATGTCGTGAATTATTGTGCATGCAATGACTTCAATGTGTGCGGGAAGATAATCAGGGGCAATCATCACAGCATAGTCTCCGTCACAAACTTTATCTTTGATATTTTTGTTACGGAGAGCATATTTGCGCTGCTCAATGGCATAAAAATATACCTTGCAGACGATTCGCAGATTGTTTCGCAAAAGGAACTCAGCAGGCTTATCAGTGATAAAGGCATTGATATAATTCAGACAACACCGACAAAAATGAGAAGTTACATCCTCGACAAGAACAACCTTGGATTTCTGTCAACGCTTAAGATCATTATTTTAGGAGGAGAAGAGTTTCCGGCGGATTTATATACAAAACTGCGTGAACACTCGCAAGCAGAGATCTATAATATCTACGGTCCTGCCGAAACGACAGTATGGTCGACCATTCAACTCATAAGCGACGGTAGGATTTCAATCGGTTTACCGATCGCCAACACACGGATATATATTCTTGGCTTAAACGGAAAGCCTGTTCCGATAGGGATAGCGGGGGAGCTCTGCATATCCGGCGACGGTGTCGGTAAAGGATACATTAATATGCCGGAGCTTACAGCCCAAAGGTTCCTATGCAGCACATTTGCAGAAAGCGAAACGATTTACCGCACCGGTGACTTTGTCCGAATGAGAACCGACAACAGCATTGAGTTTCTCGGACGTATCGATACGCAGGTAAAAATACATGGTCTTCGTATTGAGCTGGGCGAAATAGAAAGCGTCATGAGCTGTTTTGACGGGATATGTCTTGCAGCGGTAACTGATAAATTATCCGACAGCGGCAGACAGTATCTGGCGGGATACTATACATCCGACGTCGAAATTGACGAAAAGAAGCTGTGCGATTATCTTGTTACAAAGCTTCCGTCATATATGGTTCCGAATTATTTCATGAGACTCTCCGAAATCCCTGTTACGCCGAGCGGAAAGATCGATAGAAAAAACCTTCCCATTCCTGATCTAAATTGCCTTTCAGCGGATTATGAAGAGCCGGAAACGGAGAAAGAAAAAATACTCTGTGATATTGTTTCGGATCTGCTTGAAGTTGACCATGTCGGAGTAAACGACGATTTTTTTATGCTGGGCGGCGACAGCCTCGGCTCAATTCAATATGTCACCCGGGCGCATGAGAAAGGTATTGAGTTTTCATTGCAGAGCATATCTGAGTGCCGTACCGTCAGAAAGCTGTGTTTGTACACCGAGAATCATTCGGACGAAAACATAAAGGAAGAGAGCTTTGATGAATATCCCGGAAAGCGGACAAGAGGCGATCTGCGTCTGTTTGGTGTGTTTGCGAAACTTACTAAGATGTTCTACAGATTTGAGGTTGACGGAATTGAAAACCTTGATAGAAACAAGGCATACATTTTCTGTCCTAACCACGAAAGCGATCTTGACTGTATGTGGGTGTTGACTGCACTTGGCAAAGCGGTGAACATCAATAACATATGCGCGCTTATAGCGAGCGAACATCTGGAAAAAGCCGTTCATCGGAGAATTTTCAGGATAACGGGCGGCATTCCTCTGGACAGAAACGGTGATTTTGTTCCTGCAATGAAGCGAGCATTAAATGTGATCATGGATATGAAGCATAGCCTTATCATTCATCCGGAAGGGACACGAACAAGAAATGGTGATCTTGGTATATTTAAAAAAGGAGCGGCATTGCTTTCAATAAAGTCGGGCTTAAGCGTTGTTCCCGTCTGCATAAACGGAGCTCACGACATCTTCCCGCCGGACAGAAAAGTACCGGGAATTATTAACTTCCGGATGCTGAAAAAATATCCGCTTCGTATTACGTTTGGTACACCAATAGAACCATACGGAAAGAATGAAAACATTATCACAGAGGAAATTCGCAGCATGATAATCAACATTAAATCAGGAGGCAGAGATGATTATAGGAATTGACGCTGACGGCGTACTAACGGACATGGCCGGATTCAACTGTAAATACGGGGAGATATTCTTCAAACGCAAACCCGTTGATCCTTTTGCTTATAAAACAGGCGATATGTTCGGAGTAGGGCACTCACAGGAGATCCTTTTCGGAACCAGATATTTCTATGAATACTGCTGCAAACTTCAGCCGAGGGAAGATGCTCAGGAAGTAAACCGGCAGCTATCAGATGACAGTCATCAGCTGTATGCCATCACAGCAAGAAAATATGCCGTCCAGCATAATCCGCTGGGATGGTTAAGCAGACATTTGTTTACCGGCTGGCTTAAGAAGAATGAGCTCCGCTTTGAGGACATTTTGTTCTGTACCGAAAGCAATACTCCGGCAGAGAAGCTTGATTACTGCAAACGTATTTCCGCCGAAATCATGATAGATGATAATCCGGAGGTGGCGCTGTTTCTGGCTAGAAACGGCATGACCGTACTGCTTTTCGATGCGCCGTACAATAAAGATATTGCTCATGAAAAAATCATTCGTGTATACGGATGGAAAGAGATATATAAATATGTAATTCAAACATAACTATCAGAAATTCTTTGTGAAGAATACTAATTTGATAAAAGAACAGGTGTATTATTGTATTAAGTGTAAAGCAGAGATTATTGGCACAACAGTCAATAAAGATATTGATCAAGTAAAAGACTCAGACAGGCGTTAATGGTTTTATCTGATTTTGAAGCAGATTAATAAATAAATTGTATAAAAACATAAAAAAATGTATATTAATAAATATTTTGGAATTATTATATAATAAAAACTAAAAAAATTTGTATAAAAAATGTATTGTGTTAAATGTAAGAAAATGCTATAATAATCTTGCTTGATATAATACTGGTTATGATGTAATAAAATACTTATAAATACAAAAATACAATCCAAGTGTATACAAATTTTATATATTGATATACTGCCTTTTTGCTTTATTGTATCAGGATAAAATACTTTTTTGCAATAATAGTATTTTAAAAACATATTATAATCATTATTAAACAAGCACTTGATATTCTGGCAAAATATTACTTGACTATTAAAAAATACAATTTATGTTTACTTATAGTTAAAATAACTTACTTAGGAGGGAATTGTTAATGAAAAAGAAAACTATTTTATCCATAATGCTTGGACTTGTTGGCTCTGTTTGTATTGCTTCATCTTCTATGACAGTAGGTGCTAAAGATGTTCGTCTTACTAATATGTCTCAACATCCACAGGAGAAAAATTATTGGTGCGGCTATTCTGCAATGCAGTCTGTTATTCAGCGTGAATCATATATAGGAAATCTAAGAAGTAATGCATACTATAATTTGAGTCAGACTGGTGTGGCAAACTATATGAGAGACTCGATGTATGTAGGTGATCCGTATAATGGTACTGAATGTCCTTGGTACAGCGGAAATCAAAGTGTAGATACAAATCAAAATAATTATAAAGCTTCTAAGGCTTTGTCAAATATGTCTAATTTTCATTGGGTGGCATATGGATGCGGCACTACAGGAAGTGGCGATCTGTCATATAGCGAAGTTAAGTGGAGATTGGTTTCGACTTTAAACGCCGGTCATGGTTGTTTGATTAGCGGACGGTCAAACCCAAACGGATCTAGTTATTTACCAGGATATCCAAGTTATTTTGTGTGTCATTGGGTTGCAACAGACGGATATACTAATGATGGAAATTATATATGGATAATAGATCCTGCTGCACATGGAACAGGTGTTTCATTTAGAGACAGTGTTAGTGCATATTATAAAGTTACACTTGAAAAAATAACAGACTTTGCTTGGTATCATGGAATAATGTGGTAATCTATTAATAGAAGTTAATCTAATATTGAGCCCCGGTTCTGTTGAAAACAGTAAACGGGGCTGATTATATTTATAGGTTCGAAAGGAAAACATTTATGAAGAAAAAAATCTTTGCTTGTTTAATTATTGCATTAAGTTTATATTCATGTAATTCTCAGGGAGATTCAATATCAGAATCTGTACCAGACTCATCTGAAGTTACCTCAGCCACATCTGTAAGTACAACTGTTTCAGGTACTGACAGTGAAGCACACAATGATATCGAAAAAATTGAAAATGATAAAAAAGAATCAGAAAGCAAGTATGACATTAAAACAGATACAATACAAGCAGAGGATATTTATGACTGCAGCTATTTTACCATGCCTGAAACTATAAATGGATATAATTACTTCATATCCGGTATTAATCAGAATAAACTCATTGTTGCTTTATCTCAATCAGGGCAAGAAGAAGAACATATTGACTATCAGTATGGATTATATGATCTTACAAATGACAGTTACTGTGCTGTTACAGATTTTATGACAGATGCTTTTTATTTATGTTCAGATGAACGATACTGGATATTCAGCAGTATAACTGATGAAGTTACAAGTTATATTTATTATGATACTGAGACTCAGACATCGGGTACAATTATTAATTTTGTTAATGATATAACACAAACTGCTGATGGTCCGATTATTAATGGTAACAGAATATATTTTGATGTGTATAAGACAATTGATGATAATACAGCTATTCCTATGGTATATGAATATAATTCAGAAGATCAGAGTCTGAATCTGATTTATGAAAATGCAATGAAACCGATGTGTTCTGAGGACAATCTGAGGGTAATCACATACAACGAAGAAAATCAAAAGTATGACAGAATTATCAGTGTAACAAATCCGGCTGAAGAGTGTTTTCAGAATAAAGACAAGTTGTTTGATATTTCATGCAGCAGCGGAAAAATAATTGGGATAGTAACTGATCATGGACGCACATATAGTGTTAAAGATCTTACTAGCTCACAGGAAATATTATCAACATATGAGGATAATGGTGATATGCTAGGAAATATGGCGGCGAATGACAACTTTGTATGTTGGTATGATATTACAGGCGAAAATAATACCCCATGTGTTTATGATACTAAATACAAAAAAATAGTTACATTTGATAATATGTCACAGTGTTATTACAGAACATATATATATGATAAATATGGTCTAATATTTGATCAGGCTTCCGGAGAAAATTTTAAGATATGTCTGTTCAGTATTAAAGGAGAATGAAAATGAAAAAAAAAATAATTTTTTCACTGCTTTGCAGTGTTGTTTTGATATTCTCCTCATGCCGTAATGATAAAAATAAGAGTTCAATGTCTGCAACGAATACATCATCTTCATTGTCAGACGTATATAAAGTATCTGACACTGGTCTGGTTATTGATGAAGAAATATTTATAGATGCTTATTTGGAAAATGACAGTATTAGCATTACAAAGGCAAAATATGATAATTATCTGGAGATAAGGATATTTGATTGCCTGAATGAAAAAGAAACTTCATATGAGATAGGACAGTCTGAATTTTGCAATGGGTTAGGTGAAGACTTGTCAGTCTGTACAGATGACAACAATATATACATACTCAGCAAATCAAGCGGTTCCACATATTTATATACAATAAATAAAAAAAATAAAACTGTATCAGATCCTGTAGAGTTTAAAGATGCTTATGCATGCAGCATGAAAACGGATACTGCAGGTAAAATATATATATTATATTCATGTTACGGTATACAGGATAAAACAACCACAATAGAAGTATTTCAGAATAGTGCACAAGTAAATAAGATAGATATTTCGGATGTTTTTTCTCAGAATAATGGGAAGACTCTGAGAGATATGTATGCTGATAAACAGGGTAATATTTATTGTTTATACAGTTCATCCAGCGGCGCTGATTCATATGGTGTTATGAAACTAAATACAGACGGCCGGATTGCAGCGGATTGTGAAGTAAGGGGAATAAGCGGGGATTATATCAGTATGCTTGCCAGCAGCTCAGGAAAGATTTTTGTCACTAGTAAATCGGATGATAATAATTTGCTTCTTGTAAATGAAATTGATAAGGATTCATGTGACACAATAAATTTTTATGAGACTGAGGCCTACAGTATTGTGACAGGCGGAACAGGAGACTACGACCTGATATTGTCAGACACAAGCAAATTTATGGGCTATAAGGCAGACAGTAACATAACACAGGATATAGAGGGAATAAGTAATAACTCACAAAATATCTTTTCAAATGGTAATGAGATTATTTCTTATGAGTTTGGTACACACTTTAAAAACTCTCTTATAACAGCTGATATGAACTCATACGAAATATCTGCTCAGAAAGATCTTGATGCGGACGAAGAAACGGCATTTGTCAGCTGTGCTGCTTTTAGTAATGGCTGTCATTACTATGTACGGAAAACAGGTGATAAGAACATACTGACTGTAACAGATCACAGCGGAGCAGTTACTGATAAACAGGAAATTAATAACTTAAACAATGAAGATATTGTATCTGTTGCAGTTGACAAGGACTCTGATATATATTTACTGACCTGCAACTATAGTGATGAGCTGTACAGTATAAAAAAATATGATTCACACATTAACCTGATCTCAGAATTCCAGATGAAGGATGTAAAATCGTCAGAAAAGATTTTGGTGTATGATGACGTACTATATGTAACTTATTATTCAGCTCTTGATAATAAAAATATTCTCTCTCAGGTGGATTTTGATAACAAGAAGCTGAACAATACAGAGATAATAATTGATAATGTTGTTGACATATGCCTTGATAGTGCTGATGATACGTTGATTCTGAAGGATAGCCGGAACAAAATATATAAATATAATGACAGTGATAAAACATGCAAAGAAATTTTTGTTCTTGACAATATTTCTATGATTAATACAGTTGCAACCAGAAACATTCTAGTTGTCGATGACAGTATTTTTTTTCTGTACTCGGAGTATGACAATAAGCTATACAAAGTAAAAAGACTTAATAAGTCTGAGACAGAAGATATGAATATAGTCTCTATAGCATGTGACAGTGATGTACATGGATTAAACCAGATAATTCAGCAGTTCAATAATGCACAGGATGATGTAACTTATGTTTTAACAAGTTATAATGATAATGAAAAACGTAAAAATTTTAATATGGATATCTCAACCGGTAAAGTACCTGATATAATAATATCATCCGGACAGTTGGATACAAGTATATTTGAAAACAAAAATGTACTGGTCGATTTATCTGAATATATAAAAACTGATGATACATTGAATTCACAAGATTATTATATGAACATTTCACAGTCCTGCTCGTCCGGGAATAAGATAACCCAGTTAGTTCCTTCATTTACTGTACTGACAGCAGTCGGAAGTTCATCAATGCTTGGAGATAAAACAGGATGGACTTATAAAGAATTCCTGGATTTTGTTGATCAAAAAGAAGGTCAGGATATATTCTATAAAGGGGTGATATGTGATACAATCAGTGTTACGCCTGATAAAGTTCCTTTTGCGACGTATTCTGATTTTATAGAATTGAAAAAAGGTGCCTGCAATATTGATAAAGATTATAACAGGTTGCTTGAAATATATAAATCAAGTCGTGTTGAGGACGATAAATCAGATGAGGATTGTGATAAAAACGCATTGACGGATGCTTTTCAAGCAAGATTTCTTAATGGACAATGCCTTATTGATGTTCAGAAAATATATAATGTTAATATTATAAGCAAAATGAAATACGCATATATTAATGACGATATTGTGTTCAAAGGAATTCCATCACAAAATTGCAATGGTTCATATGTTATACCTGATTTTAAAATATCTATGCTTGAAACATGTAAATGTCAGGATGAAGCGTGGAATTTTATTAAATATTTTATTTCAGAAGAATATCAGAATAAAGTGGTTCAAGACGGAACGTTTCCTGTTAAGAGGTCTTCATTTGAAAAACTTTATGATGAATGTGTAGAAGATGATATATTGATAAATGAGAAAGAATACCGTGTTCCGGTTCCTGATGAAAAACTAAAAAATCAGATCAATAACTGGATAGAATCAATAACTTCTTCAGTGCTTAATGATGATAGTTTAAGCAGTATAGCACAGCAGGAAATACAGTGTTATTATGATGATGGTCAGACGTCAGAAGAAACTATTAAGAATATGATGAGCAAGATAAAGCTTTATTTATCTGAAAGTAAATAACATCAGACAGAAAACACTGGCCTTAACAGATTATACAAATTGATAAATCAGTAAAGCAGATTTTTAATTTGACATACTAAATAATATTCTGCTTTCTATATTTTAAAGAGCCTGTGTAGGATTGATGATAACAATATGCATATCCATAAAATATAAACAGCAGTCAGAATTTGTCGAAAAGAATACCCCGTCAGCTCAGGCTTATTCTCAGATTTGGAGGTAACTATGAAAAATAAATCGGTCGCAGCGCTGCTGATGACGTTGTGTTTACTTACAGGATGCAGTAATAACGCCACATCAGAAAACGCTTATACCACAGACAATACTACCTCAGCTGCTGTGGAAACCACGCAGCTGACAACAGCCGGAACTTCACAAGGCAGATCTGATGACTCTGAGTACACTAATGTATCAAAAAATGAGAAAGAAATGATCTTTTACAGAGATAACATGAAAATATTCGGAAAACTATATCTTCCTGAAGGTGAAGGACCGTTTCCGGCAGTGATTTTTTCGGGTGGAATGCGTGAATCATACACTGATCTGGAGACTTTCGCCAGTCTATGTGCGCAAAACGGGATCGCAGGCGTTGTATTTGACTTTATCGGAACAGGGGGTCAGAGCCAGAGCGAAGGATCACCTCTTGACATGTCACCGCTTACTGAGGCAGCTGATCTGAATGCTGTGTTTGATAAGATAGCTTCTGAGCCTGAGATAGACAGCAAAAACATCTTTTTGTGGGGACACAGCCTCGGAGGTCTGGTATCTACATATGTTGCCGAACAAAGACACGATGATATAAAAGCACTGATCCTGGTTGAACCATCATACCAGATGCGTGACCAGGTCAGGGAAAGGTACCCGGAAGGATCAGAAATACCGGATGTTGTGGATGCATCTCAGTCACTGGGCAAGGCCTTTGCTGAGGATATTCTTTCGTTTGACATCTACGACAAGATGCCTGATTTTGATTCAGATGTACTGCTTTTTGAGGGGACAACTTCTGAATCAATAGGCGGCGCTTTTCCTGAGTATCTTGAAAGAGCGGCTCAAACATTCAGGTCTGTGCATGTTGAAGCTGTTGAGGGAGCAAATCACTTCTTTTCAGGTGATGCAGGAGTTCAGATGAGGGAGAAGACAATAGACTTTATTAAAGAAAACATCGGTTGACGAGAGCGCTATTAAAATATAAGCTCAACCATGGGTATGAAAACAGCCTGCTAACCAGAAACATCTGGCCGGCAGGCTGTTTGTGTATAAGTTAATGGTTGCTGCTATAAAGATATTCTGAAATACAATAGGGTTGCCATATTGTTGCTGAAGACGTGGGGCTGGTCATAGGTATAATTAGTAAAAATAATTGATTTAAACTCACTGACATGGTATAATAGAAAGTAAAGGGAAAAATATCAAAATAAATATTCCTGTGAGGGGGAGGAAAAGTGCTGCCTAAAAAAAGAATTGCAGAACTTGCAGGGCTTAACGGCGGGATAGCCGCTGCAAACATTATTGCTTTTTCAAAGGGACTTCTGGGGCTGTCTTTATTCAGTGGAAATATTGTAACTACTGCGCTTAGTCTTACTACACTGGGTATGAGTACACTGGCTTTTTTTTATGGAAACTATAAAATAATTACATCTCCTGAAAAAATCGCTGTATACAAAGAGGAAAACCTTATTGAAGAGCAGGATTATGTTCAGGCACTTAAGGATAACCAGGGAAAAAAGATCTTTTCGGAGGATATTGAGCTGGTTATAAGTCAGATCGGAAGACTTAAACAAAAAAATCAAATGCTTCAGACACTGCTTGAACAGGAGTTTTCATCTGCTGAAATGAGTTATGCAAGATTCATGCAGATAATTTCATCAGTGGTTGACCTGTTCTACTCAGATGTCAGAAGTATAATAAACAGACTGATTATTTTTGACTACTCTGAATATACAAATGTCAAAAGCGGAAAGCTCAGAGGTCTTACACAGGAGCAGACTCAGGCAAAGCTTAAAATATTTGATGAACATGTTGACTATATTCATAATAAAATAGATAAGAATGAAAATATTTTACTGAAGCTGGACAGTCTTCTTCTTGAGGTTTCAAAGCTTGATGATGTTACGGAAAGTGAAATAGAAAAGCTTGAGGCAATAAAAAATTTAAATGATCTTATAGAGCAGACAAAGCTTTATAAAGACTAAAAGGGGTATAGTGGTATGAATAAGAAAGTAAAACTCATAGCGACCTTTGCCGCAATAGCGGTTCTGATGTTTACCGGAATTGCAGTCGGTCTTAACGTAACAAAAAATATTGGTAAAAAATCTTATGAAATTTCAGAAGATAAGGCTATGAAAAGTCTTGAAAAAAAAGTATCGGATATAGACGTCACACAGGTTAAGGCAAGGAAGGAACCAATACAGCTGGACAGCACATCACTTAAAGATGAACTTCCTGAAATAGAAAAATATCCTCTTAGTGTAGAAAACACAACCGATACATATATTGAGATTTTTTCATCAACTGAAAAATCAGGAGAAGGAAATGACGGATGGCTTAATGATGTTGCAGAGGCATTTAACAATTCCGGAATAAAGATAAACGGAAAGGAAGTATCCGTAGCAGTCAGACCTGTTGCTTCAGGTATGGGAATGGATTATATTTCGTCAGGCAAGTATGTGCCGGATCTGTATTCACCTTCAAATGAACTCTGGGGTGAAATGCTCAAGTCAAACGGCATTGAAATCAATATGGAGCAGGAAAAACTCATTGAAAATGTTGCCGGCGTGCTTCTTTCAAAGAAAAAATATGACGAACTTATATCTAAGTATGGTTCAATAGATATGAAAACAATCACTGAAGCCACAGCAAACAGCGAAATTTCTATGGGATACACAAATCCTTTTGCAAGTGCAACAGGACTTAACTTCCTTATTTCCACGCTTCTTAATTTTGATGCTCAGGACCCTCTGAGTGATACTGCAATAGCAGGGTTTGAAAACTTTCAGGCAAATGTACCGTATGTAGCATACACAACACTCCAGATGAGAGAATCAGCGAAGTCAGGTATACTTGACGGTTTTATTATGGAATATCAGACATATGTAAACTCAGCTGATTTACGCAGCAAATACGTTTTTACTCCTTTTGGTGTATATCACAACAGTCCTGTTTATTCTATAGGCAGACTTTCAGATGACAAGAAACAGATAGCAAAAGAATTTCTTGACTTCTGCGAGAAGGATGAGTATCAGGATCTGGCTAAGAAATATGGTTTTGATTATCCTGACAAGTACGTATGTGAACTCCCTGAAATATCAGGAGATACGCTTATTCAGGCACAGAGTCTTTGGAAAGAAAATAAAGACGGCGATAAACCGATAAGTGCTGTTTTTGTAGCTGATATCTCAGGAAGTATGAATGGTGAGCCTCTTAATGAGTTAAAAAGATCCCTGCTTAACGGAGCTCAGTATATAAACTCTGATAACTCAATAGGTCTTGTTACATATTCAACCGGTGTTTATGTAAATCTTCCTATAGCAAAGTTTGATGTAAACCAGCGTTCGCTGTTTGCCGGTGCGGTCACTGACCTTGATGCCTCAGGAAGTACAGCAACGTTTGATGCAATACTTGTTGCTCTTAACATGCTTATGGAAGATAAAAAAGCAAATCCTGAAACAAAGCCGATGCTTTTTGTACTTAGCGACGGTGAAACGAATTTCGGCAACAAATTAAACGATATACAGGATATTCTGCAAGCGCTGAAGGTTCCTGTTTACACAATAGGTTATAATGCAAATATTTCAGCTCTTGACCAGATATCAGCAATAAATGAAGCTGCGAGCATAAATGCAGATTCTGATGACGTTGTTTATCAGCTTAAAAATCTGTTTAATGCTCAGATGTAAAAAAGGAGGATTTGTTGATGGAGTTCTCCATGGAGACTGCGGATGCAGAAAAAATCAGCACGTTTATTTCAGAAAAAGTAGCGCTGAGCGAAAAACAGAAGGATGAACTGAAACGCAAAACTGAGTTTAATATTGAGGCAATCAAAAAGCTTGATATGAGTTCGCTCACAGCAAAAAGCGGGATAGTAAAGGCAATTGACAGCTTTGGTCTTGATACAATGAAAAGATCAGCAGGGCAGAATACAGTTCTTCAGTCAAAGTTTATGGGAGTAAACAGTCTGTGGGGTGAAAGCAGCAGTATAGTTGCAGGTCTTCTTTCACTTCGCACTCAGATGAAAAAGCTCTCGCCGGATGATACAGAGTTTGACGGTTCAGGATTTCTCGGAAAACTTTTCAACCCTGTAAAAGCGTATTTTGATAAATACAATAAGGCTGAGGAAAGTATAAATGAAATAATGCAGACTCTTGATAAAGGAAAATCTGTTCTGAAAAATGACAATATCACTCTGGAAATAGAGGAACAGACACTCAAAAAAATAACTCTTGAGCTTAGCCAGGAAATAGAATTCGGAACTCAGATGGATAATGAGATCTCCGCTTTTCTTGACAGCTACAGTACACAGATAAGTGAAGAAAAACGAGAATTTATTACAAATGAGGTGCTTTATTCTCTGAAACAGAGACTCTTTGATCTGAATCAGCTTATGATGGTAAATCAGCAGGGAATGGTATCTCTTGAAATTCTTAAAAAAAACAACCGTGAGCTTATACGTGGAATTGACCGTGCTCAGACTGTTACATTATCAGTACTCAGAACAGCTGTTCTTGTAGCAGGTTCAATGTATAACCAGAAACTGGTGCTGAAGAAAATAAAGTCACTTGGAAACATGACTGACAGCATTATGGCAGGAACTTCGGGGATACTCAGACAGCAGGGAGCCCAGATAGGAAGTATGGCTCAACAGTCAGGAAATCTGTCAGTTCAGACACTGAAGGCAGCATTTGAGGATACATTTGAAACTCTTGACATAATCAGCGGCTATAAGGATCAGGCTCTTGATTCAATGGATGAGGCAATACGTAAATTTGATTCATTAAAAAATTCATAGTATCCCAAGCAGAATACATAAACAAATAATATATGCAAAATGCAGATATCGTACAGGCGAGTGTATGATATCTGCATTTTTTTATCTTCGCATAGTAAGCGGAGCACATGTTAAATACCTGTATACTTCTGAATTATCTTCTCTGCGCAAAGCATGCCGTCTACTGCGGCTGAGATAATTCCTCCGGCGTATCCGGCACCTTCACCGCATGGATACAGTCCGTTGGTTCCAACAGCTTCAAGAGCTTCAGTGCGGCTTAAACGGACCGGGGAGGTCGTTCTTGTTTCAGGGCCAGTAAGGAGTGCATCAGCGTAGTAATAACCCGGCATCCAGTCAAACATATCAAGAAGTCCCTGCTTGAGTGAATCAGTAATATAACGGGGAAGATAATCTGAAAGAGGTGCAGATACAGTACCTGGAGTATATGTCGGCCTGACATCTCCAAGACGAGTGGTTTTTGTGTTGTTTATGAAGTCCTCCAGTCGCTGAACCGGCGCAAAATAATTGCCGCCGCCGCTTATAAAACCACTGTGTTCTATCGTGCGCTGATATTCAATTCCGGCAAGAGGATGATCAGAACCGAAGTCGGCAGGTGTAATGCTTACAAGCATGGCAGTGTTTGCATTTTGAGAGTCACGTGCAAATTCACTCATTCCGTTTGTACATATCCCGTTTTCTTCACTGGCTGCCGCAACTACATATCCGCCCGGACACATACAGAATGTGTATACACTTCGCCCGTTTTTAAGATGCGTTACGAGTTTGTAATCTGCTGAGCCCAGAGCAGGGTGTCCGGCAGATTTTCCGTACTGCAGTTTATTTATCAGTGACTGCGGATGTTCTATTCTTACTCCGACTGCAAAATTTTTCTGCTGCATCTGTATTCCTTCGCTGTACAGATACTCTATTGTATCGCGGGCACTGTGTCCGATGGCAAGAATAACGTTGTCGGTCTCAATTTCATTGTACTCTGAGCCACACTCATATCCGACTGCACAGATGCGGCCGTTTTTCTTAATAATTTTTGTAAGTCTGCATCCGAAACGCACATGCGCGCCAAGTGATATTATTTTTTCACGAAGATTTTTAACTGCTGTGTGAAGTCTGTCACTTCCTATGTGAGCTTTTTCAAGATACAATATACTTTCATCAGCACCGGCGAGAACAAATTCTGTGAGAATTTTAAATTTCCGTGCGTCCACATAGCCGGTTTTCAGTTTGCCGTCAGAAAAAGCACCTGCACCGCCTTCACCAAACTGTATGTTGCTGCTTGTATTAAGCTTTCCGCCGCCATGAAAGATGCTTACATCATTGCTTCGGCGTGCAATATCATATCCGCGTTCAAGTACTATCGGTGCTGCCCCGGCTTCGGCCAGCACAAGGGATGCAAATATTCCGGCCGGACCGAAGCCTATTACCACCGGCCTTTTTTCTGTTTTTATCTTTGGAACACAATATGTGTTATCTTCTGCTAGTGAGGCATTTTTGCACTTTGAGTGAATAATTACATCCTTGTCAATAAGCTTATCTGACAGCTTAACATTTACTGTCCCTTCAAAATGAACATCATTTTTATCCTTATTGATAGTTTTTCGTCTTGTAAGTACGCATGACTCAATATCCGTTTCATCTGTCTTCAGCATCATTGCTGCAAGCCTTTTCAGATCATTTTCTGTATAATCAAGCGGCAGCCGTATCCTGACAACCTTAATCATTTATTTATTCTCCCGAAAATATATTTTATTTTACTCTGAGCTGCCAGAATGCCACTGCACTGGATGCAGCAACATTAAGTGAATCTACGTTATGATACATCGGAATACGTACTGTGTAATCACACTCAGCTATGGTTTCTTGACATAATCCTGTGCCTTCAGTACCGAAAATGACAGCAAGCCTGTCCTCTGCCATCAGATCCGGATCATCAATACTTACAGAGTCATCACTCAGCGCCATGGCTGCAGTTTTAAACCCGAGATTTCTTAACCGTTCTATTCCTTCATGCGGCCACCCGGATGCATCATCTCCTATATGGGTCCATGGTATCTGAAAAACTGTACCCATGCTGACTCTGACAGCACGGCGGCAGAGCGGATCACAGCAGGAAGGTGTTACAAGTACTGCATCAATATTCAGAGCAGCAGCACTGCGGATTATTGCTCCGACATTTGTCGAGTCAGCGATATTTTCGAGAACAGCAATACGGCGTGCGTTTTTACAGATCTCTTCGACACAGGGGAGCACCGGTCGTCTCATTGCACACAGCATACCACGAACAAGCTTGTATCCGGTGAGTTTTGTGAGCAGAATTTCATCAGCTGTGTATACCGGGATATCTCCGATACGTTCAATAATTTTCTGTTCAGGGCCATATAATCGTTTCTTCTCAATAAGTACTGACAGCGGTTCATAGCCTTCTTCAAGTGCAAGTCTGATTACCTCAGCGCTTTCTGCAATAAAAATACCCTTCTGAGGATCCTTGCGATTTCGCAGCTGCACCTCTGTGAGCCGCGCAAATACATCAAGTTCAGGTGATTCAAAGTCAGTGATTTCAATAATTTGAGGCATATTATTCTCCGTTATATTTTTTAAGTTTAAGATTTTAAGGTTTTTAAAAAGTCAATAGTATTTTAAACTATATGATAATACGTTTATCGATCAGCATTTCAGTTTTAGTTTTCATACATATGCATTTAAACACATAAAATAATTATACCATACGCTTAAGCGCAATTCAATTAAATAATTGTTGCAGTATGACAACTCAGTCAGATATTCAGAAGATATAAGACAGATCTTGTATTTGTGCTGTCAGTAGTTTTTCATATTCTGTATTCACTGACAGGTAAGGGATTACATATAGTCATCAGTAAGAAAAAATCAGGAGTACATAAAAATCACAAAGGATCCGGACCGGAAAGTGACAACAAAGATATTGAGAAAGCTGTATATGCGGTTGAAACAGGAAACTTAATATGATATAATGGAATAAAATACATGAAATGGTTATCGGGCAATACGGTGTGTCAAAGCACCTGATTACGTAATGTAAAAGAATTTTGACATCAGAAAATATGCAAAGTAAAGGCTTTTTGATAGACAAATTACAAAAAATATTTTATCCTTGGGATGTTGGTTTAATCCAGCAAAAATAATAGGGTGGGAGTACTTATGGAAATAGGAATGAAAATTAAAAACGCGAGGAATGAGGCAAAACTTACACAGGAGAAGGCGGCCGAAGCTCTTGGTGTAAGCAGACAGACAATTTCAAACTGGGAAAATGAAAAATCATATCCTGATATAATAAGCGTTATTAAAATGAGTGACCTTTATTGCGTAAGTCTTGATCACCTTCTCAAGGAGGAAATTAAAGTGAAACGAAGCTATATGGATTATCTTGAAGAAAGTACAGATGTCGTAAAAAGTAAGAACAAATTGTTCGCAGTCATTCTTATTGCAGCCTATCTTTTTATCTGGACCGGAGCTGAGATCATATTATGGTTCATTGATACCGGTCCGCATGATGCTGGAGTAAGCAGGTTGTTTCAGTGGATCCTGCTGCCTGTGGCAACGTTTATTATTTCACTGCTGACAGCCAGAAATGACTGTTTCGGAAAAGCAAAATGGTTTTTTTGCATATTTTACGGTATCATGTATATGCTTGTTCCTTATTCTGTTGTCAGCCGCATTGACTCAGATACGTCGCGAATTTTTTTATGGCCGAATATATGGGCATTGCCGGTTGGTGCTGCTATCTCCGCTGCAGGTCTTGCTGCAGGATGGATCTTACATAACTCAAAGATAAATAAGAGCGGCAGTTAAAATCAGCAGGGTTTACATAGTGTTATCGATAACTGTATATATAGAAAGGAATACTGTAAATGGTCAGATATGTGGAAAAGGCTGCATCTGCAGAGGAATTTAATGCACTTACCATGTCTGTAGGATGGGGAACAAGAGATTTATTAATAATAGAAAAAGCACTTAAAAACACAATATATGCTGTTAGTGTATATGATGATGAGAAAATAATTGGATTCGGAAGACTTATAGGAGACGCAGCAATATTCCTGTATATACAGGATATTATGGTTGTGCCTGAATATCAGGGAAGAAGAATAGGAACTCAGATCATGAATTACCTTATAAAAAAAGTAAATGAACTGAAAAAATTCAATCCGGAAATACGCACATATTGCGGTGCATCAGCTGGTAAGGAATTGTTTTATAGAAAATTCGGATTTCAGATACGTGAAGAAGCCGGTCTGGGTGCAGGAATGGTTTTATTCTGATATTAAGTATCAGATGCCTGTATAGATGGCAGGTACAATGCGTATTTTGCTTTTTTGGGGGTTAATAAATGCATTTGACTGCTAAGCCAATGTCAGTATTACTATAATAAAAAAACATCCGCAGATGTCTTATTTCAGACATCTGCGGATTATTTTATTATAGTTTCTCAATATTTTCTTTACCGTAAAAATCAAGACATTTCTGATACTGCTGTTTTATTTTGTCACGATAACTGTTATATAGATTTATTTCCTTCTCAGTATATTTTTCAGTATCCAATAGGTTCATATCTTTATCAACGAAATAGTCACCGCCTCGTGACCACTCCGGGTTATCATGTATAAAGTCTCCGTTATATGTAAGTTGAACATTGTATTCTGTTTTTTGAAGAAGATGGAGGTTTGCCTGTATCCTTATACTGTATTCGTCATCAGGTGATTTTTGTGTCTCTGTGTCACTGCACATGTCAAAATTCTGATAAACACAGACATTACCGTAACCGTGAAGATACTTTGGAATAGTAATATAGAAATTATCAAAAGATGATACGTTTGCGTGAGAGTAAAAAGCATAACCGTCAACGGGAGTTTCCTCCTGTTCTTCAGGTGCATGATGCATTTTTAAAGACTCAAATTTTACGTGCTGCCACATCCATGCAAAATTGTATACTGCGAATAATGCAAATGCTGATGAGAATACAAAAATCGCTGCTCTTTTAAGTACTTTGAGTTTTTTCATTCTGAAATCCTCCTGTTTTATATGTCTCAGACTTTAAATTATTCTTATTATGTAAAGCCGTTTATTCAGCTGACTTACAAGTAAATTGTACCATAATAAAATAATTATGTAAAGTGATTATTAATTAATTCCATATTATTTGATCAGAACTTTTTTCCCTCATTTGTCTTATTAAAAATACTGCTGTATAATTTACAGCAGATGATCGTCTGCTAAGAAAAAATATCCCACATATTATCCACTTTATCCAGAAGCATATCAAGCTCAGTTTTTTCAGCCTCAAAGATGCTGCGCTGCTGTTTTGAAGTTTTTGTAAGTTTTCTGTTGCGGGTCAGACAGAACTTACATTTAGTTGCACCTGCTGTCTGGTCCTGATCACCGGATGTGCTGCCGTCAAATCTTCGTGTGAAGAATTCTGCTTTATATTTACCGCCTATTTCGGGCCAGATAGTAAGTCTTGAAATTTTATTATTTAATATTTTACCTGATGAGTCTCTGATTTCTGTATCATCTACAGACACGTGCCAGTCTGTGTCAAGATATGAAGGTGCGATTATTGAATATGTGTATTTTTCATCATCATTTATATAACTTACCGGACTCGAATTATCCAGTCCAAGATCTTTATAGCAGCTATAATATCTTAGCCAGACAAAAAAGAACCAGAGAATATTAATAAATAAAAATACAGCTGCAATGAGTATGATAATTTTCCTTATAAAAGATCTGATCTTCATATTCAGCAACACCCTTCTCAATTTTACATTTATGATCGTCAGATAAATGAGTTAGCTTATATCATTTTCACTAAATTAATTTATCTGTTTTCTATATATTTACTGGTACACAATAATTATATATGTAATTTTCTGCTATTACAACATATATAAGAAAAATCAGAGAAATATACAAATATTTCAAGTCTTAATTGTAGAGTGTTATAATTCCATATTAAAACACATTTATGAAAAATTCAAAAGAATGTGACTTTTAGACCTCAGGCATAAAAAAATCCCCTCAGTACACTATGCACTGAGGGGATAGATGTCGTTTAACTTTCTATCAGAATATTTATAAGAATAATCAGATCAACTATATTTACTGCTTCGTCATTATTTACATCGTACCCGTAGTTTTCTTTATCATCTGTGCCAAGGAGAAACTGTCTTAGTGCAATGAAGTCAGATGCATTTACAGATCCGTTTGCATCAACATCACCCGCAAGCTTAGTGTTCTGGATGATATTCGGCTTCCACCAGCGCATATTCAGCAGTGAGCCTTCGCCGCCTTTAAAAACAAAATAAACATCCTGTATTCCCGTAGTGTTTTTAATATCACAGGTCTTTGTTATGTAAGTCTGCCAACCGTCAGTATTTCCAACTGATGCTGAACCGATAAGCTGACCGTCAGGACCGCCGAGACGTATCTCGATATCTCCGCCGGAGCTGCCTGATGCCAGTCTCATATCTATCGAATCTGCACCGGGTGCAAAATCAATGTTTTTAAAGCCTATATAATCACCGTTGTCAATATAAGCAACATCAAGACCGCCTTCGCTGCAGTTTTCAGTCTGTATTCCGGACATATCTGAATATGATGAGGCGTCGATCTGTGAGGCACTTCCGCTGACTCTGAGTATTTTATCTGACTTGCTTATGATCCTGCCGTTTTCATCAACAACATATAATTTATATATGCCTTCGTCTTCAGGTGTCATTATTGATAAAGAGCCTGACGATGATCTAGTCATGCTGCTGCCAAGCTTAAATGATGTTGTATTGTCAGGAGCAAACCAAATAGTGTAGTTTTTGCCGGCCGATCTGACAGGCAGCTTAATGCCGCCCTTTGCCTGACAGCTTGCAGGGAATACAATGTCGCTTTGTGAGAAAAGTCCGTCAGGAATAATATCTCTGTATTCTTCCTGTATACCTGAGTTAAGGCATATCCTGTACTGTTCAAACGGCCATACATTATCTGCTACTACAACTGGTTTGTCAATTTTACTTGACGGAGGATCAATACCCATCCTGCAGACTGTAGCGTATGTTCTGAGTATTGTAAGATCATGTTTTTTTCCATAGTCTTCGCAGTTTATTGTATATGTAACATCAGGGCTTATTTCGAGTACATTATCATTTTCTTCAATATATGCCGTTCCTTCATCGTTATGAAGACCGTAGGTTGGCTGGTATGGAGCCGCTGCCGGTATGTTCTGGATATAGTTTTCATTGATAACTGTTCCCGGCATCTGGCCGATGGTATATATTCCGCCGCTGTCATGCAGACGGTTAAGTGAGTCAATGACCCTGTTGTAGCTTATAACGTTATCTCTGCAGGTCGTTGAGTCAAGGAAATTGCACCAGCCCCAGCCAAGATGAATTCCGTTATATGCAGTCTTTTTTATCTGGTTGTATGTGATCTTTACAGAATCAGCGTAATAAGCAGTAATGGCTGCACATCCGCCGAAACCATGAACCACGCTTATATCATAAAGCATATTGTTGGTTATAATATCGTTCTTGCAGACACCTTCTACGCCCTTCGGATACTTTTCACGGTTTGAGCCGTTTGAGTCACCAATGTAGATATTTTGCGGGTGACCAACAGTAATTCCGCTTGATGTGATATCCGTGATATAGTTTCCTGACACTTCCGAATTTACAACGTCATTTGTAAATGACATTCCGTCAGCACCGCTGTGTTTTACTGTGTTTCCGGTAAGCTTAATTGAATCACAGCTTGTAACATGAATTATAGCTGGAAGTGTGTCAACCATCTCATAATTTTTGCTGTGCCAGTTAGAATCTGCAAAAGCAGTATAGGAGTTTGCACCCTGACATGTAGTTTTGCCGTATGAATCTCCTACTTTAGTAAGCTGATAGTCGGTGTTTTCAAATGTAATTCCGTTAAATCCTATATTTTTAACACGGTTGCCTGTTGATTCGCCGGCTACAACGATAAGTTTATCAGTAACAGGGGCTTCAACATCAGCAGTCTCCATATTCTCTCCCTGTCTCGGATAGTAGTACAGAGTTTTTTGCGTCTTGTCAAAGTAAAATTCACCGGGTGAATCAAGAAACTCAAATGCGTTATAGATCGTATGTGTTCCGCTGCATGAAAATCCTGCACCCCAGCCCGGAGTCTGAGCTATTGAACCATAAGGCTGCTGAAGCAGCATAACAGTAGAACCTCCCGCTGAGATTATATCTCTGGTGCAGACGATATTTTCATTCCATGTTGTGCCGTTGATTATTTCCAGGTCATCCTTGTTGGATTTTATCTGCGGAATATCTGATGGATTGTATGAAATTCCGTCACTCTTTTTACCGCTGTCCCATGCCCATGAAGCCTGGCCTGCAGTAATTGAATATTCTCCGTATCCGCCTTTCGCATTTACGGTTATGCTGTCCATATGTGCTCTGGAATCGTTTACATACAAGTTTCTGAGCTTATAGTTTCTGTCAAGCTTTGCCTTGTAAATATGATCATTGTATGCTGTCCAGCCGGTAACCTGTGTAGCACCGTTGATGACAGGAGTTTCAGATTCATATGCTGTGTAACAGATATTATATCCGTTAGTACCTGAATCACGTGTGTCAAATTCAACAGGCTGCGTGATTCGGTATGTACCTCCGCGCAGATAAACATAAATGTCTCCGCTCATATCCTTGTTTACTTCACGTACAGCATCTCTCGCTCTTTCAAGTGTCCCGAACGGAGAGCTTTTAGTACCGCTGCCCATATCATCCCCGTCAGGTGATACATAAAAAGCTGTCTGGATATTTTCCTGCGCAGATGCCGTAATATTAAATGCAGGAACTGATGACATAAAAAATGCCATCGCGAGCGCAATAGAAAGTGCTCTTTTGGTTTTAGCCATAAACAATCAGTCCTTCCCTAATATCTTTCTCTCTTATACCTTGCAAATATAAAGAGCCGCCTCTTATACAATGACATGTATTAATTATAAACTTAAAAAAGATAAAATTTACCACACATGTCTATGACTTATGATAGCATTTATTGTAATCCTTTTCAATTATCATACTATACAAAGTCTTAATAAACTAATTGTACCATTTGCAGAAAACAAATAATAGTAATTACATAGCATTTTTAACAAAATCATATTCATAATTAATAATATAATGTTGACTTTATGGAAAAGTGAATTATAATTATTATATATAATTATACAAAATCTGTATTTAGGGGGAAAGGTTATTAAGGTTTATTGATCTGAGGAAGGGTGAAAGTATGAATATTAAAAAAAGAGCACTGTCATTAATTGCGGCAGCGGCATTTGTCGTGTCAGAGATCCCTGTAAATGAAACGATACTGTCAGCTGCCGGCGGTAACTCGTCAGACGGCCTGACACCGGCTTTTACAGCTGATGTCAATTCAAAAAAGTTTACTCACAAGGAATACACAGGTACAGACTACACAGACCTGAGAGGAAACATGGTAACAGGTGAGGATGTATTTGCAGTAAACAGAGAAGATGCAACAGCTACGATAATTCCTTATCAGTCATCTGATACGGCAGCCGATGCAGTCTTTGACTACAATGCACGAGAAAAATCTTCATATATGAAGATGCTTACAGGTGAAAATGAAGAATGGAAGCTTACGGTTGTACAGAACCAGAGCAAAGCACAGCCGTATCTCGATTCCGGATTTATGAACAGTAATTATACACCGGGCAATGAGTGGAAATCTGTAAATCTTCCGAAAAGCTGGACACGTCAGGGTTTTGACTTTTCTATCTATACAAACTTTACAATGCCGTGGCAGTCAAAGTATGATTATGTTACTGTTCCGGAGGCTGCTGTAAACTATAATCCTGTGGGTCTGTACAGAAAGACATTTTCACTTGATGATGTTATGACAGCTGATAACAGAAGGGTATATCTGCATTTTGAAGGTGTTGAATCAGCCTATTACGTTTATCTTAACGGAAAGGAAGTAGGATACAGCGAGGATTCATACAGTCCGCACTGTTTTGATATTACGGATTATCTCACAGAGGGTGAGAACACACTTGCTGTTGAAGTACATAAGTTCTGCGACGGAACTTGGTTTGAGGATCAGGATATGATCTATGACGGAGGTATCTTCAGAGATGTATTTGTTACAAGTGATCCTCTTGTTAAAATAAACGATTACTCAGTACAGACAGATCTCGATGACAGTTTTACAAATGCTTCACTTAATCTGTCTGTTGATGTTAAAAATCTTTCAAAAGATACACCGCGCGGCTGGAGTGTAAATGCTGCTGTAGTTGATGAAAACGGCATAACTATTGCAGACAGCCAGAGCGTCCCTGTTGAGGAGATAGCATCAGGAAAAACAAGTACACTAAAAATCTCAAAACAGATCATGTCTCCAAAGCTGTGGTCAGCAGAAGATCCTAACATTTATGCACTTGTTCTTACACTGACTGACGGTACAGGAAAGACAGCACAAACAGTCTCAACACAGCTGGGCTTCAGAGAGATAGGATTTACACGAACTCAGGTCGATTCTAATTACAAAGTAACAACGACAAGATGGGATCCGGTTACTATAAACGGTAAACGATTACTTTTAAAAGGTGTCAACAGACATGATACTGATCCGTTCAACGGAAAAGCTGTAACACAGGAGTGTATGACTGAGGATGTAAAGTTAATGAAGCAAAACAATATCAATTCAATCAGAACTTCCCACTACAGCAATGATTCATATCTGTACTGGCTATGCAACAAGTACGGACTGTATATGATGGCAGAAACTAATATGGAATCACATGCACTGATGAACAACAATGATGCGAAGGGACTTTTCTATGAGCTTGCTATGGACAGAACAAATACCACGTTCAGGAGACTCAGAAACAATCCGGCTATTGTTGCATGGTCTATAGGCAATGAGATGGTATACACCGGTGATCCTAATACTTCAAACGGAATGTTCAGGGATATGATCTGGTACTTCAAGAAAAACGATCCGACAAGACCGGTACACAGTGAAGGTATGGGCGATTCCATGGGCGTAGATATATCAAGTCAGATGTATCCGGGTCAGGACGGCATCAGATATAAGGCAGGAAGCGGAAAAATGCCTTATGTAATGTGCGAATATGCTCATGCTATGGGCAACTCTGTCGGAGGACTAAAGGAATACTGGGATAATATAAGAAGTGCTGACAATATGCTCGGAGGATTTATCTGGGACTGGGTAGACCAGTCAAGAGCGATCCCGATAAATTCACAGTCAACAGGCTATGAATTAACGGACGATAAAGGCAATACCGCTCAGTGCGTAGGATCGTCATCTGACTGGATCAGAAATGCAGGAGACGGAAGTCTCAATGGAGGCGCTGCTTTTGCAGGACATACAGCAATTAACAGCAGCGGTGCAATTAATGCTGCTTTGTCCGGAACAGGCAGATCATTTACTTTTGAGACTATAGTAAAGCCTGCATCAACAGGACAAAACAGTGTACTTATCTCAAAGGGAGACAAACAGGCTGCACTTAAAACAAAAAGCCAGGGAAGCGGCCTTGAATTCTTCGTTTATAATGACGGATGGAATTCTGTTTCATGTGATTTCCCGTCTGACTGGACAAATAAGTGGCATCAGGTAGCAGCAGTCTATGACAAAGGCAATATGTCACTGTATGTAGACGGAATACTCATGAAGTCAGGAAGTGTCGCCGATTCTATTGCTTCGGGAAATGACCCTCTTGGAATAGGTTATGATGCATCGACGGGCAGAACAGTTGACGGAATGATCTCTATTGCGAGAGTTTACTCAAGAGCACTTACAAAGAGTGAGATAGATTCTCAGCGTTCACTAACACCGAAAATAACAGCCTCTGATTCTTCGGTTCTGGTGTGGCTCGATTACAGTCATGATTCCAGTCTGACTGAAAGCCAGCTCAACTGGGATTATTATGCCAAAGATTACGCTCATAAAAATCTTTATTCTGAAGAAAGCAAAGGGCACTTCTTTGGTTACGGCGGTGACTGGGGAGATGTACCTAATGACAACAGCTTCTGTGAAAACGGAATTATAAGCCCGGACAGAACACCTCAGCCGGAACTTGCAGAAGTAAAATATCAGTATCAGAATTACTGGTTTACTGCGGACAGCAATATGATCGCTGACAGAGAGATATCTGTATTTAACGAAAGTGATTTTACAAATCTGAATGAACTTAATGTCAGATGGCAGCTGCTGACGAACGGTATCGTAACTGATGAAGGAATAGTTGAAAACGTGAACATTGCTCCTCAGACAAAAGGAAAAATAACAGTACCGTTTGAACTTCCCTCAAATCCAAAGGCCGGTGATGAGTACTATCTGAATATCTCGGCACTTACAAAAGATGCAACAGATCTTGTGCCGCTTGACTCTGAAATGTCATACGCACAGTTTTCTGTTCCGGCAGATGTACCGGTTTGCAAAACGAAAATAAGCAAATCACCTGTGGAGATAACTGAAAAAAGCGGTGAATATTTTGTAAACGGCGATAATTTCAGTTTCAGCATCAGCAAAGCAAACGGAGTAATGAGCTCCTATACATACAAGGGAGAAATGCTTGTAAGCAGCGGTCCTGTTCCGAACTTCTGGCGCGGACTCGTCGAAAATGACGGTGGTTCAGGCAATCAAAAGCTCTTTGACACGAGCTGGAACGGTGCGTTTAACCGTGTAACAGTAGATGGTATCAACGTAAGTGAAAATCAGTTTATGCAGAAGATAATCACAGTTGATCTTACGCTTCCAAATGCAAAGAACACTAAAGTATCAATGAAGTATACAATTAACGGCGCTGGTGAAGTAAAGGTAAGCATGAGCGTTGATGCAACAAAGTCAGGAATGGGCAACTTCCTCAGAGTCGGTTCAATGATGACGCTTCCTGACGGCTTTGAAAATGTCAGCTGGTACGGAAACGGACCGGTCGAAACATTTAACGACAGAAAGACAAATGCAAGACAGGGATTATGGTCAAGCACAGTTAATGAACTTTTCTATCCCTATATGAAAGTCGATGACTGCGGAACTATGACAGATGTAAAATGGATGTCAGTACAGAGCACCAAACATAAAAACAGTATCATGGTAGCCTCTACAGGTCTTGTTGAAGCAAGTGCACTTCATTTCACACCGGATGACCTGAATGCTGTAAATCATGTTTACGAGCTTAAACCAAGAAAAGAAACTATCCTGAGTATAAACTACGGTTCCATGGGAACAGGTACTGCAACTTGCGGACCAGGAACACTCTCACAGTATCTTCTCCCTTCAGATAAAGTATATAACTGGGAGTTTACTATAGTTCCTGTAGTATCGGATGCTTCGCAGCAGGTTCTTTCTGAAACAGCAAAAACATACAGAGGAAGCAGTCTGTGCGTAATTGACCAGAGCAAAAACAGGATAAGTGTTCCTATTACATCATCAGCATCACTTAAGGAATCAGACGGTGAGACTTATATGTCCGGTTCAATTTCTGTTCCTTCGAACAGCGAGATAAGTAAAACCGTTGAAGGCAAAAATTCATTTACAGTTGAACTTAATGTAATTCCGACAGGAAATCCAGAATTCAATATGTTTGCATCAAAAGGCGATCATTCATTCGGACTGCGAACGACACCGGGCAATCTTGATTTCTTCATATATGCAGGAAGCGCGTGGAGAAGTCTCAGCTATAAGATGCCTGATGCTATGGCAGCATCATGGCAGGGTAAAAAGCATCAGATAGCAGGTATCTATAATGCCCAGAACAATACCCTGAGTGTTTATGCTGACGGCAAGATACTTGATGAAAAGGCAATAGAGACCACAGAGGGCATAGCATCCTCACAGTTTAAGTTTACCATAGGTGCATGTCCTGAAACAGGCAGAGGATCACAGGCACAGTTCTCTGAAGTAAGACTCTACAGCAAAGTTCTGACGCAAAACGAGCTTGCTTCACAGAATACAGCATCTCCTGCATACAAACCGGATAACGATGCAGTACAGCTGTGGCTGGATTTTGACACTGTAACTTCTGACAACGAAGGAAATGATGAGCTTAAGGGTGATATCAATGCTGACGGCCAGGTAGATATTGCGGATGCAGCATTGCTTACAGAATATCTTCTTTCTAAGATGACATTTACAGACGATCAGAGCAGTGCAGCAGATATGAATGATGACAGTATCGTAAATATTCTTGATATGATCCTTCTTAAAGCAAAACTTACTTACTTTGACACTTCAATAGGTAAGACGTTCCGCGGAGATGTTGATATGGATGGCAAAATCGGAGCGTCTGATTCTGTAAGCCTTAAAAAGTATCTTATGAAAGGATCAGAGCTTGATCTTACACAGAAGTACTCAGCAGACATGAACGGTGACGGTATTGTAAATTCACTTGATTATATACTTATGAAAAGCATTGTTTTAAATGAAAAGTGATGCCGCACTGATAGTTGTTTTTTAGTACTGAAATAAACAAATAAGCCGCCTTCCGGAACCAGTGAAACTGGTTTTCGGAAGGCGGCATTTTTGCATGTTCAGTGAATAATACAGAATATCATCTCACCGTTATTACTGCCGTAACCGATTGAAACCTTGATGAAAACTCTTCTTCCCTGTTCATGCTTATCGCCGGTTCTCCGTCAGGTGAAAAATATACTCGTTTTATGTGTGTATGACGGCATGGGTCATAGAGCGGGTCTGAGGAGTACGTACCACATTCTTTATATGAATGAGATGACGGGCGTGCATGGTAAACCAGCAGAAGATCTCCGTTTTCATCAGTCACAAAGCTGTTGTGTCCGGGACCTGCCTGATCATATACATCAGCTGAAGTAAGAACAGGCTTTGATAGCTTTTTCCAGCTGACCGGATTCATAAGATCACTGTCAGCATCAGCCTCGAGCCTTCCGACACAATATTCGCTTCCTGTTCCTGAGGCTGAAAAATATACATATATCCTTGAATCGGTTTTAAGTACGCAGGCACCTTCATTAACCCTGTTATTCACCTTTTCCCAGTCGTATTCAGGTTTTGTAAGCATTATCGGTGCACAGATAAGCTTATTCGGTTCGTCAGGGTCAATCTGAGCCATGAACAGCGACGAATCACCCTTGATCTCAGCCCATATTACATAATGCTTACCATTATGTTCAAAATACGTAATATCAAGAGAAAAGTTCGCGAATGACGATGTGTCGCCGTTTGATGCCTGCATCTGACCGCATTCGGTCCATGAACCTGTATACGGATCACCGCTGCATCTGAGTACGTAGGGTCTTATATTCCATACATTATCACTGTCACCGGCCGCAAAAAATATGTACCATATACCTTTAATACAGTGCATTTCAGGAGCCCATATGTGTTTTGCCATTTTTCCGTCTGAGTGTGCTTTCCATATAGTTTTCTCCTGCGCATCTGCCAGTCCTGAAACTGTATCGCTGCGTCTGAGTATTATTCTGTCGTAGCCCTGATCTGCACTGCCGTATGCAGGATATGATGCAGTAAAGTAATAATAACCACTGTCCGTGTCCTTTACAATATACGGATCGGCACGCTCCTTGATAAACGGATCATTATACATATCAGTCTGTACTGTGCCGGTAATCTTATATACTCCGGGAACTGACGTATTAACTGCGTCAAGCTCCGACTGATTCCATATAACGGGGAAGTCCGCAGTCATTGCGTTGCTGTACCTGGCAGCAACAGTCTCCGGCATATCCGGCTGTGTGTTCAGACTGACAGTCATCCTGACAGGAGCTAAGCCTGTATTCCTCGGTGACAGAGAGTCAGAAGGAAATGCACTTGTAAGAGCATCATACTGATCATCATTGATCGGTATGACATATCCGTGTCTTGGAGTAAAATCAAAACTGTATGAACTTCGGGGTATGGTGCTGAAGTTTTCAAGGTCAGCTGTTTCCTGCATTACATAGTATCCGTTTGCATATGCATCGGACATCATCAGCCACTTGTCCGTACCTGTAATATTGTATATGTTCGGTCCTTCAACGCCGATATTTCCCTCTGAGATCTGTTTTATTTCGCAAAACGGTCCGGATGCATTTTCCGACTGTGCAAGATAGATGCGTTTGTTAGTCTCGTTTTTATAGTACATGTAGTATTTATTATTCCTGAATATAATATCTGCATCAATAGCACTGTCACCGTTCTTTGGTGCAAACAGAAGAGCAGGGGATGTATCCAGATTTTTAAGATCTCTGCTGTATGCATAGTACATGACAGTGGCATTACCTGTTTCATATGAATGGTTTGCCCAGTAGATCATATATGATTTTTTAGCCGGATCATATATTGCCTGTGGTGCCCATGCTCTGTCTGATCCCATCATTGACGGATACTTGTCAGCTATCTCAATAAGTGTTTCATCGAACCAGTGAACAAGGTCTGTTGATTTTGCACTTATCAGATTTCTGTTGCTGCTCCAGCCGAGAGATGACTTCATGTCGGTTGCAAGCAGGTAGTAAAAGCCGTCTTCACCCTTGAAAATATATGGGTCACGCAGGCATTTTGTGCCTGTATCTGATGAAAATACAGGACTGCCGTTGTTAAGCGCATTAAAATGATAACCGTCAAGGCTGACTGCATATGATAGTCGCTCCTGTGACGGATCATTGCCCCCGAAATATGCAAACAGATATGCGGTGTTTTGTTTTTTATGTGTTATAGAGCACTGCTGAGGATCAGAACCTGTATCCATTCCGGATAAGATACTGTTCATTATATGTATGTCATCTGAGTTATTAATATCGTCTTCATTCATATCGGCAACAGCAGAAGTATACTCATCATATCCATACAGACACCCGGCTCTCATGAGTACAAGATCTGAGATATCAACATTGCCGTCACCGTTTATATCTCCGTGCGTAAGAGTATATCTGTCATCTGCCGGATCAATATAGAACTTCTGGCCTTCACCTCCCCAGTAATCCCACTGGTCGATATTTGCCCCGTTGTCATAGCTTATATCATAGACGTCAAGTGCCGTATTTCCTGAACACTGAGCAGTTATGTAATATGCATCATCAGTTCGGTGCAGCTTAAAATGCTGCGATGAACTATCTGTATACTGTGACAGATATATATTGTTTCCGTTATCAGAATTCCCGTTTTCAACTGTAAGTGCAAGTGAATGATCAGTCTCAGATAAGATCCTGCAGAAGCCGTCACCAGTTGATATTATCTGCCACTGCTGAGTTTTGCTGTCAAGAGATTCCCACTGATGTACGTTTCGGTCTTCTGCCGCTGTTAAAAATTTTCCGCTGAGTCTCGGTCTTATTGTGTATACAGCTGCACTGAGAACGTTTTCATTTTCATCAGCATAAATGCTGCGGATACTGCCTGAAGTTTCTGCGGCTGCCGGAGTTACAGGCACAGCAGCTGTCTGAAGGATCAGTGCAGCGCAAAGGATTACTGCCGCTTTTCTAAGAACAAGCATAATAGATTCCTCCATTTGTTAAGGATTTTTCTGGTCTGTTGATTTGATTATACCATATAAGGAATGTGAAATCAATTATGGTTTATTTTATCACAATAAGTCAGAAAATTAGTTAGCGTCAAATATCCCCGTGTCTGTCCAACTATGAAAAACTGTGAAATAATAAGTCTGATCAGGTCATAAGAGTAAATAAGAATATCAGAACCAGCTAATATACTCTTACGACCAGATTAGTAAAGTTATACGTAGGTAAAAAATGATCAGATTATAAAGCTTACCTGCAAATGTCAGTCATGATTTCTACGGGACGGATTACGCTGGGTTCTTTACAGATTCAGAGTCAGGTGATATAATAAACAGGAATTTACCAAGCTGGAATTGAGGTGCGATATGAAGAATTATAATCAGGTTTATGTTAAAAACAGTTTTGAGGCAGCTGATTTATATTGTAAGGCTTTTGGTGCTGAGATAACATTTGAAATCAAAAATGATACCGGAACTGCTTACGAACACTGTGAATTATCCGTTAATGGTGAAGGATTTCTGGCGTTAGCTGAAGCTGTAAATCCCTGTGATATAAATATTGTTCATAAGATGAAATGGGAGACAATGACGTTTAACGTCTTTGAAATGGGAACAAAAGAAGCAGTAAACAATGCCTTTAATTTTTTGAGCGATGGTGGTGTAGTCATTCATCCTATTCAATCAGTTTCGTGGAATAAGTACTGTGCGACGGTTATAGATAAATTCGGAGTGTGCTGGTGGATAGCAATTTAAAAAACTAAAATTAGAATAATGGTATGAATGATAAATTTCTCGATTTTACAATCCGTATTCAAAGCATTGCGCAGGCAGGGCTTCATTACGGCGAAAACTAATTTGATAAAGAGCGGTATGAAGAATTAAGACATATTGCAGCTCAAATCTTTTCTGCCAGAACCCGATATTTAATATATAACAGTCAATCTTAAAAAGTTTGGCTGTTTATTTTTACCCGGAAGGATAAAGTTATGTAAAATTTTAATATGAAAACACTCTGAAAGTAAGCGATCAATCATGCTGCAATCATATAAATAGAACCGCGTAATTACATCATCAGTTTCCCTTACCAGTCAGTCATCATATGATGATAATAAATACAGTGTTATTTTTACCGAAAGGAGAATCCAAAAGAAACATGAACAGAACAGGTCTTGTTTTTGAAGGCGGCGGAGGCAAGGGGGCATACCACATCGGAGTATGGAAGGCACTCAGGGAAAGCGGTTACGACAAAAATATTTCTGTAGTATCAGGTACTTCAGTCGGTGCTCTTAATGCACTGCTGTTTGCAAACGGTGACTATGAAACAGCTGAGAAAATATGGCTCAACATTTCACCTGACAGTATCCTGAAAATGAATGCTGCAAATTTACTGTCACTTGGGGTGTTCCTCAGATACAATCCTCTTATCCTTTATCAGGTTATTGTCAGATATTTTGGAAGAGGTGTTTTTACAAGCGATGGAATAAAGAAAATAATAGATGAAAATATTGACCTCTTATATGTAAGCCGAAGGGATATGAAGATATTTGCAGGTGCCTATAATATCTCAAAAGCTAAGATGGAATATCTGACAATAACGGGCAGAACCCCTGAATATATTGAAAAAGCTGTACTTGCATCATCTGCACTTCCTTTTGTATTCGGACCCCAGAAACTAGAAGGCAGTACTTATATTGACGGGGGTGTGAAAGACAATATCCCTGTAAAACCTGTTTACGATTCCGGTGTCAGAAATATTATAGTATGCCGTCTGAACGCAAATAAGCAGACAGATCTGAAAGGTATGAATGATGCCTCTGTACTTGAAATAGTTCCTGAAAAATCCCAGGGCCTTATCTTCAGCGGAACACTTGATTTTACACCTGAAGGTTCAGGGAGAAGAATCAGTCAGGGGTATGAGGATACGGTAAAAATTATAGAAAAAGCACAAAAGCATAGTTCGTTCAGACTAACTTAGCTGTAGCTTATAACAAATATATATATATTTAAATTTGATAAAAGGTTGACGCATGGAATTTTATATGCTATTATGTATATATAAAATTTCCATGAGGGAGTAACAGGCGTATTTATTACGTAGTAAGTCAACATCCTGACCATTATGGTCTGGCTTGCTTTAAATTGCGAGACTCATGTATAACTTATTAAGCTATACATGAAGACTGCAGATATGAAAATTGCAACCGGGTATAGCTTATAGGTTATACCCGGTTTTTTTATGTCTATTAAACAAAAGAGAGGATGGTAGTTATGTTTTTGGAGATAAGCAAAATCAAAAAACATTTCGGAGAGGGGGACAGTCTGGTTGAAGTACTGAAGGGAATAGATATACAAATAGAAAAAGGTGAGATATGCGTACTGCTCGGACCTTCAGGCAGCGGAAAATCAACACTTCTGAATATTATCGGAGGAATTGACAGCGCAGACAGCGGAACAATATCAATAAACGGTGAAAAAACAGAGGATATGAATGAGAAAGCACTTACTCTGTACCGCAGAAAACATCTTGGATTTATTTTTCAGATGTACAATCTGATACCTAACCTTAATATCAAGGAAAATGTTGAAGTCGGAGCATATTTAAGCGACAATCCGCTTGATGTTGACGAGCTGCTGAAAACACTCGGCCTTTATGAACACAGACACAAGCTGCCGAACCAGCTGTCAGGCGGTCAGCAGCAGAGAACAGCAATAGGCAGGGCAATCGTTAAAAATCCTGATATACTTCTGTGTGATGAACCGACAGGTGCACTTGACTACAATACATCAAAGGAAATTCTCAAGCTTATTGAAGACGTTAATCACAAGTACGGCAACACTGTAGTCATGGTAACACATAATGATGCAATAAAAAATATGGCTGACAGAGTTATAAAGCTCAGAGACGGAATGATACGTGAGAACATAGTAAATAAAAAGAAAACAGCTGCAGCTGATCTTGAATGGTAAGGAGGGATTTTTATGAGAAACCCGCTTAACCGCCGCCTGCCAAGAGAACTGAAAAGTGAATCAGGAAAGTATATTGTAATATTTATTTTTGTATGCGGAATGATTGCTATAGTATCAGGTTTTCTTGTTGCAAATGACAGTATGGTCACGGCATACGATGAGGGATTTACAAAGTACAACATAGAGGACGGCAACTTCGAACTGGGCGCAAAGGCCGATGATAAACTTATTGAAGAGCTCGAAAAACAAAACCTCACTATATATGAAAACTTCTATAAAGAAGAAAAAACAGGCGGTTTTGACAGCACACTTCGTATTTTTATCAACAGAGAGAAAATCAACAGGGTTTGTCTCATGGACGGCAGATTTCCTGAAAGTGAGAATGAAATAGCAATAGACAGAATGTATGCGGATAACAACAAGCTGACAACGGGTGAAGAAATAGAATTAGGTTCAAAAACTCTTAAGATCTCAGGTCTTGTGGCGCTCTCAGACTATAGTGCACTGTATTCCAGCCCTTCAGATCTGATGTTTGATGCATCAAAGTTTGGTGTATCTGTTATGACCAGAGAGGGATATGACAGCATAAATGACAAAAACCTGCATTACAGCTATTCATTCAAGTATGATAACCCTCCCGGTGACGATGAAGAAGCAAAGAAAATGAGTGATGACTTTATTGACGTTCTATCTGAAAAAGCCATAGAGTCAATGAACTATGTAACAAACTATATTCCTGAGTATTCAAATCAGGCTATTATTTTTACAGGTGACGATCTCAAGGGCGATAATATGGCATTCACGGTTTTCCTGTACTTAGTTATTGCAATTATCGCATTTATCTTTGCTATCATGACAAGCAATACTATTACAAAAGAAGCTAACGTAATTGGAACACTGAGAGCCTCAGGATACTCAAGAGGGGAACTGGTGCGTCATTATCTGACTATGCCGATGATAGTAGTATTGATTGCGGCGGCTGTTGGAAATGTGCTCGGATATACATGTCTCAAGGACTATATGGCAGATGCATATTACGGCAGCTACAGTCTTCCTACATATGTTACACTATGGAATGCAGACGCATTTATCAAAACAACAGCAGGTCCGCTAATACTTATGTTCATCATAAATCTAGCGGTACTTGAAGACAAACTGCGTCTTTCACCGCTCAAATTTATCAGACGTGATCTTGCCAGAAAAACTAAGAAGAAGGCACTTCACCTTAATACAAAAATTCCGATATTGCACAGATTCAGGATCCGTGTAATATTTCAGAATATACCTAACTACATAACGATCTTTACAGGTGTATTACTTGCAAATGTAATTCTTCTTTTCGGTCTGGGATTAGACCCTCTGCTTACACATTATGAGCATGATATCACATCAAATATGATATGTGATTATCAGTATCTGCTCAAAGCGGGGCAGGAGACAAAGACAGACGGCGCTGAAAAATTCTGCGCAGGTGCACTTGATACTGTTGACATCAAACATAAAAGTGAAACTGCTTCGGTTTATGGAATTGCAGCTGACAGCAGATACATTGATATTGATTTCAAAGACGGTGTATATATTACAAATGCATATTCAGAAAAGTTCGGACTGCACAAAGGTGACACACTCAAAGTTAAGGAAAAATACAGCCATGATGAATACAGTTTTGTTATTGACGGTGTTTATTATTATCCTTCATCAATAGCGATCTTTATGGACCAGGATAAATTTAATGAAACGTTTGATAATGAAGACGGATATTTCAACGGATACTTTACTGATAATGAAATAACCGATATAGAGGATGTATATATTGCCTCAAAGATCACACAGGATGACTTTACAAAGGTATCACGTCAGCTTGAGATATCTATGGGCAACATGATGACGCTTTTCGTAGGTTTCGGAGTTATTATGTTTGTCCTGATAATATATCTTCTGTCAAAAATAATCATTGAAAAGAATGCACAGTCGATATCAATGACGAAAATACTCGGATATAAAGCATCAGAGATCGGAGGACTTTACGTTTTATCTACTGCACTTGTAGTTGCCGCTTCACTTCTTATCACGATCCCGGTCTGCAATGTACTGATGGATAAACTTATCACTGTTGCTATGTCAGGCTATTCAGGCTGGCTGCCATACTATGTTCCGTTCAGTGTATTTGTAAAAATGGCTGCACTGGGACTTGGTTCATATGCTGTGGTTGCTGCACTTCAGTATATCAAGATAGGACACATATCTAAGAGTGATGCACTAAAAAATGCAGAATGATAAAAATCCGTGATAAATAATAATTTATTTTCATATCCTCACTGAAAAATTATTCAGTGAGGATTTTTCATTACACTTTTGTCTCAGATAAATTTATCACAGCGATAAAAGCCGGAAATATCGATAGAATAAATAAAAAATAATGAATAATTCTGTTAAATATTGTTGACCTGAGTTGCATTTTATTGTATAATAAAATAAAATATGCAGAAAATGCTAAATAAAATAATGCAAAACAAATATGTTTCTGAATGAAAAACAAGTCTGAGAAAAGACTTTTTTAGTACCATGACATTATACTGATAAGGAGAAATACTATGGAATTTATTTATGAGAGCGAATCTCCGATATGCGGTCTTACGGCCTGCGTTTCAAGGGAAAAGGACTGTTATTACTTCTACATAATGGGTGCGGCTGAACAAGGATTTAAGGTGCTGAGAATATTATGGATCTGTAACAGAAAGCCCGCTCCTGATGAACTCGTCTTTCCGGATGGTCCGGGCGGCGGTGCACCGATGCTGCCGGCAGGATATGTAGCACATGATCCCAGGGGTATGGAACTTGATGAGAGTAAAATGAAAATTGTATGGTATGAATCAGGCGACTGCGCAGCTCTGTTCTACAACAACGAGCTTTTGTGTACTATTCCTCCGATTGCCGGACTATATGACTTTCCCGGTTTTTCAAGATACGCAAAGGGACAGCACAGGTATGCCTGGGGTTTTCCGGATGATCCGGACTCAATAATTAAGAGAGCTGAAGAAAGTGCAGCGTTCTGGAATTATATGAACCGTGATCCCTGGCAGGATATTCAGACAACGCATATGAAAGCGATCGAAGGCTTTTTTGGAAAGCATGAAAAATACTATGCCATTGACGGCGGCAATTTTCCTCCCAAGGCTATTATGCAGGGACGAAAATACGGAAGGATCTATGGAATAACACTTGGAGTAAGTATGTTCCCGATGCCGAAGTCTGATATAAAGTTTGGTTCAGACTCTCAGCTGTTTGGCCGAATAGAACTCGGATTCTGTGCGCAGGAATCCTACTCATCGATATGTGAAAAAATGTTTTCATACATGTCAGGAATATCATGTATGCCATGGAGAGAACTCGATATATTAGGACACGGACATACGATCGACTGCAGAATTTCTGACAGATTTACAAATCTGCTGCTTATTAATCCTTCGTTGGTTCCTAATATGGAACAGCCGGTATATGACGAATTTATGGGTGCTCCTGTAAATCTTCTATGGCTTGTTCCGATTACAGACGAGGAAATGGCTCTTCTTAATGAAATAAAGATATTTGAGTTTGTCAAGCGTGCAAGAATCCAGGCAAATATCCACGTATTTGACGGAAAGCCGAAGTTTATACGATAAATAATATCCGTAATTATAAAATGGCAGCTGATGTTATGAAAGCATTTGATGACAACGGCTATATAAAAATTTATAATTTCATTATGCTCAGGCATTTGTTTATGTCAGGGTAAAGAAAACAGAATAAATATACAACTATACGCCCTTACACCGGCCAGTGAAGATTCCGGTGCAGGGGCGTATTATTTTTATTTATCAAAGTTTAAAGTAAATTACTTCTTCTCAAACCACATTTTCATTGTACTAAGAACCTTTACAAGCTCATCCTCTGTGATGATATATGGTACCATAGCATAGAGGTAGTTAAGAAACGGTCGGCTGAATACTCCGTGTTCATAAGCAAACTGCTGGTAACCGTCAAGAACGCTGCTGTCGTATACTTCGATGCAGACACATCCTCCCATTATGCGGACTTCCTTTATCCTTTCGTCAGTAAATCCCGACATTTCACGGCGTGTGATCTGCTTGATACGTCTGATCTTAGACATATAATCCTGCTGCTCAAATAATTCGATGGACCTAAGTGCTGCACTGCAGGCAAGTGCATTCCCCATAAATGTCGGGCCGTGCATGAGAGCCTTTTCCTGTGCATTGTCATAAAAACCGTCATACACCTTTTTATTTGCAACAGTCACGGCATGTCCGATATGTCCGCCTGTAAGGGCTTTTCCGAGAACGATGATATCAGGAAGCACAAGGTCGGCCACAAAACGGTTTCCGGTACGCCCGAAACCTGTTGCAACCTCATCAAATATCAGGAGAATACCATAATTGTCACACAGTTGCCTTGCACGTTTTAAAAATGATATATCATACATTCTCATTCCGCCGGCACCCTGCAGAAGAGGTTCCACAATAAAGCAGTTGAGCTCATTATGATATTTTAAGAAAGCATCCTCAAGTGCAGGTATTTCAGTAGGAATATGAACAGTATACTTTTTTTCACCGTATGCCTCAAGTATAAAATGATAATCCTCATCGTCTCCGACTTCCATTGCCTTAAATGTATCACCATGGTATGCATGTCTTAGAGCAAGGACCTTTGTACGCTTCATATCACCTTTGTTTACATAATACTGAAGAGCCATTTTGAGTGCAACCTCAACGCCGACACTGCCTGAATCCGAGAAAAAGCAGTAATCAAGGTCACCGGGCAGAAACTCAGCAAGCTTGCTTGACAACCTTTCGACCGGTTCATGTGTCAGACCGCCGAGCATAATATGTGAAAACCTGTCGGCCTGCTCCTTTATAGCCTGTGTGATTACGGGATTTTTGTATCCGTGGATCACACTCCACCATGACGATACGGAATCTATCATTTTCTTATCCTGAGTATATAAGTATACACCTTCTGCATCAACTATTTTATATGGTTCTTTCATTGTCTTCATCTGTTCATAAGGATACCAGATCATATTTTTTACCCTCCGGTTGTTATTCATACAATGATGCAAGAAGCCCTGCATCTGTTTCAAGCTCTGTATCGTCGTCGCCGACACATGCAAGCACCCTGACCCCTGTCATGTACTCACACATAAATCTGTTGTCTTCCTCCATTACATTTCCTGCGTGGTAATGATTGAGGATAATGCCCTTGACAGGAAGACCGGCGTGTTCCATATATTTAACTGTAAGAACTACACTGTTGATCGTTCCGAGTCCTGCGTCAGCTATAATAAGGCATGAAAGGTCCAGTTCTTTTATAACGTCCGTGAGCTGTATCTTTTCCTCATCAAAGCATACAGGACATAGTATCCCGCCGCTGCCCTCCATTGTAACATAGTCATATTTACGGCATATGTCATCAAATCTTTCTTTTACAACAGACATTCTGACCGGGTTTCCTTCTATCCTTGATGCAAGGTGAGGGGAGACTGCATTTTCATATACATACGGACACATCTCTTCAAGCGGCTGTGAAATTCCTGAAATATTCTTAACACAAAGTGAATCACCCGGGATCAGAGTTCCGTCTTCTTTTCTTTTGTTTCCGCTCATCGCTGCTTTGAAATATGCTGCATTTTTCCCTGAATCTTTAAGCTTTTTCAGGATCAGTCCCGTTACATATGTTTTTCCGACATCAGTGCCGGTGCCTGTGATAAACAGATTTTTACTCATTGTCCGCTCTTACCCCGAATCCTGTTTCTCTGATCATTTTCATATCTGTCTTAACAGTAATTCCTGCTGTTGTCAGCATATCACCGCTTATTGCTGCATTTGCGCCGCTCATAAAGCATGCCTGTCCTTTGTCATCAAGAAGTCCGCGTCCGCCTGCAAGACGTATCGAACCATGCGGGATAAGAAATCTGAAAACTGCTACGCAGCGGCAGGCTTCTTCATTTGTAAGAGGCTTATTATGCTCATACGGCGTACCCGGAATAGGGTTAAGGAGATTTACTGGAACAGATCTAACTCCGAGTTCACGAGCGGTCATGACCATATCGATCCTGTCCTCCATGGTTTCGCCAAGTCCGAGAATTCCGCCCGAACACACTGAAAGTCCGGCTTTCTTTGCGGCCCTCAGTGTTTCGATCTTTTCTTCATATGTATGTGTTGTACAAACCTCAGGAAAATATCTGGCTGAAGTTTCAAGATTGCAGTGTACACGTTCGGCACCGGCTGCCTTTAATTTTTGAAACTGCTCTAAACCAAGAAGTCCGGGTGAAATGCAGACCCTGATATTTGTTTCACGGCAGATATTCTTAATGCTTTCACACAAGCTGTCAACTTCAGTATCTGAGAGCCTTTTGCCTGATGTTACGATAGAGAATCTCAATACACCCTGGCTTTCGTTGTGTTTTGCTTCCTTAAGAAGGGCATCCGAATCAAGCAGAGGATAAGTTTCGGTACATGTTGTTTTGTAGTATGCGCTCTGGGCGCAGTACTTGCAGTCTTCAGAGCATTTACCGCATTTGCCGTTAATGATCGTGCAGATATCAAAACCTGTTCCGCTGCATATTTTTCGTATTTCGTCAGCAGCTGCTGTCAGTTCTTCAAGCGGCTGATGTGACAATTCAATAGCTTCCTCACGTGTTATCGTTTCACCACGAAGGACTTTTTCTTTTAATCTTTCAACAACATTCATTTTCAGTTACTCCTGTTTTACACAAAATCGGTCTCAGACGTTTAAATATATAAGCTGCCAGAAAACACAGGCATATGTCACCCGGTACTGCCAGAACAAAGCAGTAAAGAAACAGCGGCCACAGTGCAATCGGCGTATTAATAACAAAATTGCATATGACATAATACCATACCATTCCGGCTGCATACACAATAAAGAGTCCTGTAAAGTTAGCGAGAAGCGTCCGCTTAAAGCTGAACTCTTTCATTGTCTCGGTCATGCGTCCTGTAACAAAGCTTGCAGCAACAAACCCCAGTATGTACCCGAAGCTGGGCTTCAGCAGATACCATATCCCTCCGCCTTCCGCAAAAACAGGCAGTCCGATAAGTCCCAGCAGCGCATACAGACCAACGCTCAGCGCTCCTTTTTTTGCTCCCAGCACAAGTCCGGCAAGCATGGTGAACAGAAACTGCAGAGTAAACGGTACAACAGGCACAGGAATACGTATAAATGCCCCGATTGCTGTCAGTGCCGTGAACAGAGCACATAGGATCATAGATCTTGTTCTTGTGTTTTTCAATTAAAAGCACTCCTAAGTGATTATTTTTTCTTTTGTCATTGTAGCATATGAGCAGAATAATGTCAACCTAATAATTGTTTATGGGTGACAATTATCAATGCAAATATCACTTATCTGCTTTTATATCTGGTCGTCTAAGATCGATGCACTGGCTTAATAAACAGGAAATGAGAGGTGCAGATGGTCAGAATTAAAGAAGCAATGGAATATCTGAATAAAAGACGTAATATAGATGTAGAGGAAACGAGCTGTAATACAAAAACTTTACATATACTGCATACAAATATCAGTTAAAATAATATTCTGCAAAATTGTTATCAGGAAAAAGATTATTTTTTATTCTGCTTAAAAGGTGAACACAGAATTATCAGATAAAAGGATAAGTAATGCAGAGTGTGAGCTGTAATACGAAAAAAATGAAATGGGGGATAATAGCATGGCTTCGAGGATATATTACAGGGGACTAAGAGATCAGTGGGAAATAAATCGGATTAAAGCTAATGGAACGGTTGGTGGGCGAATAGCTGCTAATCCTCCAAGGGCACCTTCACAAATCGAATATAATAATTATATTATGACAAAAAAAGGCTCGGGGGGAGAGTTTCCGGTTCCGATGCGTAGGATAAGAATGCCTGAATTTACTGAATATACTACTCAAGAACATATAGCCAGGCAGTACGGTCACCGCCCACGCTCAGGATTTTATATAAAGGTGCTAGTTGATAGTATGTATGTGATGGATATTGATGATGTTGCTTTTAGTGAACACGGAGTTCTGATCCGCAGTGATACTCCTATAATAAGAGGAAAATTTTTTCCGGCCTGAGCAGTACGTTATTACAGTAAATAAATATATCTTACTTACTAAGTATAAGCTTTCTATTTGGTTGTAAGTACAGCAACATGAGATCCAGGGAAAACACAGTGTCCGATAAAAATATTTAACTGAATATTTATCATAGCAGCCGTTATTCCCGGCTGCTTTTTTGTGTACTGCCATAAAAATACCAAAGCTGCATTTTTATGTTTGATCTTCCAAAAGAGTAATGATTTATTTATTTACATTCAACAAAAAATCTATATTCTATACCATTTTTACCAAAATATTTTGTCGAATTATGTTGAATTATATACTATGGTGTGATAAAATGTTAAAGTGATTTTAATACTATAGTTACAATCTTTAGTGTTATAATCCATATTATGAAATCCTGGTACCACTTTTATAATAAGAGAGGTGTAATTTGACCGAGAAAAACATTACTATAGTTGTTACTGTTTATAATAAGGCAGCCTATATTGAAGATTGCCTGATAAGTATTCTTCATCAGACAAATGAGAAGTTTGAAATGATCGTTGTTGATGATGGATCAGAAGATAATAGTCTGCAGATATGTAAAAACATACAGAGTGTATATAAAAACTTTACTGTTTTTTCTCAGGAACACGCAGGTGCATGGGCGGCAAGAAACCTCGGCATTGAAAAGTGTTCAACAGATTATCTCCTTTTCGTAGACGGGGATGATATTTTAACCCCCGAAACTGTCGAAAAGCTTAATAACATAGCATTATTTGACAAAGATTTGACAGTATTCGGAATTAATTACGTTCTTCCCGGGGGAAAAAAGGTATGCAGTGTTGATCATAAACTCGAATGTTTCAACGATCGTGAACAGATTCAGAAAAATCTGCTGAGACTATGGGAAAGCGGGCTTATGTACTCTGTATGTAATAAATTATTATCCATGGATATTATCAGAAAAAACAATATCAGGTTCAGAAATAAGGATTTTGGAGAAGATCTTACATTTGTATGTGAATATACAAGGTACTGCAATAATATCCTGATGCTTGATGAGTGTTTCTATGATTACATGCAGCATAACTGCAATTCTCTTAGTAAAATGTACAGAAATAACATGTTTGAGATCAGGACAACAGAGCATCATGAACTTATGAACTATTTTCAGAATATGGACTGTATTCAACAGGACACTTCAGAGTTTCTTGCTAAAAGATTTGTAGAACGTATTGTCGGATGTATAGAAAATGAAATTTCAGGTGACTGCAATAAAAAAATGAGATACAAATTTTCACAGGTAAGAAAAATTATTTCATGTCAGGAAGTACAGCAGCAGATCAGGACAGCTAAGCTAAGCAGCAGGAAAATGAAAGTTCTTGTATGGTTTATGCGCTACAGGCTGTCTTTATCTACATTTATCTGTGGTTTGTCGATTTCTGCTGTTAAAAAATTTATGCCAGGATTTTTTGTTGTGCTTAAAATGCACAGATGAAAAAAATAATTTAAAAGGAAATGTGTATTATGAAAAAAGTGAATGTTGTGGGATTAGGTTATATCGGACTTCCGACTGCTCTTATGATGGCATCAAGCGGTGTAAATGTTGTAGGAACAGATTTTAAAGCAAGCGTTGTTGATACTCTTAACAGCGGCAGTGTTCCATTTCAGGAGAAGGGAATGACAGAGCTGTATGAAAAGGCTGTTAAGAACAATATAACATTTTCAACACAGTATCAGAAGGCTGATGTTTATATCGTATGCGTTGCAACACCATATGATAAGGATTCTAAAAAAATTGATCCTGCTTTCGTTATAGGTGCTGTTAAGAATGTTCTTGAAGTATGTGACAGAAATTCGATCATTGTTGTTGAATCAACCGTATCTCCGGGTACAATGAATAAATATGTACGTCCGCTGTTTGCTGAGTATGGTTTTGAAGCAGGAAAGGATATTCATCTTGTTCATGCTCCTGAAAGAATAATACCTGGAAACATGGTATATGAACTCATTCATAATTCCAGAACGATCGGTGCTGATGATAAGGCTGTCGGAGAAGAAGTCAGAAGTATTTATAAAACATTCTGCCAGGGTGACATAGAAGTAACTGATATCCGGACTGCAGAAATGACAAAGGTTGTTGAGAATACATTCCGTGATATCAATATTGCATTTGCAAATGAACTTCTGAAAATATGCCGCAGCGATGGACTTGATGTAAATGAGATCATCCGTATTGCCAACAAGCATCCACGTGTAAATATCCTTTCACCCGGTCCCGGCGTTGGCGGACACTGCATTTCAGTTGATCCATGGTTTCTTGTAGGTGATTATCCGGAGCTTGCAAAGCTTATCCGTCAGGCTCGTCTTACAAATGACAGTATGCCTGATTACGTTCTTGAACGTACATATGCACTTTGCCGTGAATACAACATTTCAATGGACCGTGTAGGTTTTTACGGACTTACATATAAGGAAGACGTTGATGATGTACGTGACAGCCCGACACTGCAGCTGATTGAGAAAATGAATGAACATCTTGCTGCATCACCAAAATGCTATGATCCGATGGTTGAAAGAAAGATCACTGATAATCAGTATGATAATTTTGATTCATTTATCAATGATATAGACATTATGGTAGTAATGGTAAGCCATTCACATCTCAATGAAAATGCTGCAAAGATCAGCGGCAAAATAATTCTTGATACAAGAAAATGTGCCGGCGTTCTTGCTGACAGCAACAATGTTTCACTCCTTTAATTATGAAATATAAACACTCACTGAAAAACAACGTATTTATCAATTCAATGCTCCACTATATTTACCTTTATCCGGCTGCAGTACTTAAATCAGACGGGAATATTCCTGATATCAAAAAGGCTAACGGACCAGGTCCGAGGATAGCATTTATATGTGATGAGATGACCTGGCAGGACTATTCACATTTTTATGACTGCATTTTTCTTCATCCGCGTACCTTTGAAAAACAGCTTATGCAGTTTCGTCCCGATATACTGTTCTGTGAATCTGCATGGTCCGGTATAGACAAGTACAGAAATTGCTGGCGCGGCCGGATATATAAAGATGAAAGACTTATTTTTGACAACAGAAAAGAACTTCTTGATATCCTGAAGATCTGTCAGAGCAATAATATAAAGACAGTATTCTGGAACAAGGAAGACCCGGTATACTTTAACCACCAGATCTATAACTTTACTGATACAGCATTAAAATTTGACTACATATTAACTACAGCAGCTGAGTGCGTAGAAATGTATAAAAGTTCAGGACATGAAAATGTAAGCGTTCTTCCGTTCGGGGTAAACAGTATAATGTTCAACCCCGGTCGTGAAGAATATAAAAAAGACTCTGTTGTATTTACGGGAAGCTGGTACTCTGATCAGACACAAAGGTGTCAGGACCTGGAGAAATTACTTGATTACGTGATCAGTCAGGGATTGTCACTTGATATCTACGACAGAAAATCAGAAAGTCCTGAAAAAAAATTCAGATTTCCCAGAAAGTATCAGTCATATCTTAATAATGAAGTTCCATTTAGGGATATCCCGCAGCTGTGCAAGCAGTATGAATACGCAGTGAATGTAAACACTGTAACAACATCCCGGACTATGTTTTCGAGAAGACTGCTGCAGATGGCGGCGTGTGGAATGAAGGTTATCAGCAATGATTTTGGAGGTTCTCAGAGACTCTCAGAAATTCTGACCTGTAAATATATCAGTGATGGTATCATCCTGATAGAAGGAATCCCTGAAAAGATCAATGAAGCATTTTCTACTTCAGGTCAGCTGTCAGATATTTTAAAAATCACAGGTATCTCTGATACACCATAACCAGGACAGGGGATCGCAATGAATGACAAAAGTAAATGCATTAAAAAAAGCATATAAAATATTCAGCAGACACGAATGGAATCTGTATAAAAGCGTTTGTGACAGGAAGTTACAGGATTCAATTATGAACGGTCTCAGAAATATGCCTGTCAGCAGCGGCTCAAGATATTATCATAAGCTTGATGCCAGAGTTGGCATTATATCTGATGAATTCATTTTTGAGACATATAAGTCCAGCTGCAGTCTTATCTATCTGACTCCTGACAACTGGAGAAATCTGATCGGAACTCTGGATATTATTATTCTTGTGTCTGTATGGCATGGACTCAACCATGAATGGGATGCCGCTTACAGACAGGGAAGTGCGGCATTTAATGAGATCACAAAAATAAAGGAGGCTGCTGCCGGGCTCCAGGTGCCGGTGGTTTTCTATTCAAAAGAAGATCCTCCCAATTTTAATGTTTTTATTGATCTGGCTTGTGATGTCAGGTCTATATTTACCTCAGCAGCAGAATGCATTCCTATGTACAATGAACGTTTCCCTGAAACACCGTGTTATTGTCTGCCTTTTGCAATAAACCCTGTTTTGCATAATCCGGTTGGAATGTTCAGAGATAAATACGAAAATTCGGTTCTTTTTGCAGGATCATGGATAAAGAAATATCCCAGAAGAATATCTGACCAGAAAAATATTTTCAGATGGGTAAGAAGATCCGGCTTCCGTCTTGCAATAATAGACCGGAATTTTAATATCTGCAATCTGAGATATCAGTATCCGTTTAAATACTGGAAAAATGTAATTTCATCATTTTCATATAAGGAAATAGCCTCTGTCTATAAAATGTTTACATATACGATAAATCTTAACTCAGTTTGTGAGAGTGATACAATGTTTGCAAACAGGGTATACGATGCTTCTGCATGCGGCTGTGTGATAATCTCTAATGAGAGCACTGGCATGAAGAAGCTGTTTGGTCATGTATGTGTTGTTGATTCGTATAAGGAATTAAAGCAGGTACTGAGCATAAAACCCGATGAATTGTATACAAAACAGTTAAGTGCTGTGCGCAGTGTATACAGACTCAATACCATATATGAAAATATATTATCAGTACTTAACAGTTCTTCAGATACTTATTACTCATTTTCTGCACCGTCAGTATGCGTTGTGCTTCCTGATAACTGTAAAAATGAGAAGACTTTAAAAAAAATGTTTGATGAACAGACATATAAAAATAAGTTTCTTATAGAAAGCGGATGTGATCCTCAGAAGCTGTCCGGATACGATATTGTTTCATTCTGGGGGAATGACAGAAAATACGGTATATATTATCTTGAAGATATGATAAACGGGTTTAAGTACACAGACTGCAGCTACATAACAAAAGGCGAAGCGCAGCATGAATATACAGAGAAGATAGGTGATAAATATGCAACTGTTTTCTGGCGAAGTTCTTACGAGACCGGATTTTTAGCCGGACTTGATGAAAAAGACATTTTTCTTGAGAACGGTTATTCATCCGACTGCGCAAATTACGAAATCTTCAAAGAGGAGAAGACAATTTGAAAGAATACATACGTTTTCTGAAAAAATCAACGCTTGATATTTTTCGCAATATTCACAGGATAATATCTCTTGCGGGATTTGAATATGAACTGTCAGGCAAGGATATGTTTCTGGGCAAGCTGTGGAAGGCGATTTCTCCGCTTATTCAGATAGGAGCATACTGGCTGGTATTCGGCATCGGGATCCGTCATGGAAATCCCATTGACGGTTATCCGTATGTAGTATGGCTTACGTGCGGAGTTACCCCGTGGCTTTTGATGAGCCGCAGCATAAACATCGGTGCAAATTCTGTATTCAGAAAAGCGACTATGCTGACGAGAGCCAACATATCAACCGTTCTCATTCCGATAAGCAGTATACTGGCAGTAATATTTGATAACTGCTGGACGATCGCGCTGATGGCTGTTATATATTTTGCTAACGGATGTACGTTCTCATGGCAGATGATAAATCTGTTATATTATATATTCTTTGCCTTCTGTTTCTTATCTGCCTTGTCCGAGTTTACATCTGTTCTTGTAATGCTTGCAAGAGATTTTAAAAAGCTCATCGAAATGGTAATGAGACTTCTTTTCTTCCTGTCTCCTATAATGTGGAGACCGGGAGACAACATGCCGCAGGCTTATAAGGTATTTGACAGACTCAATCCTATTGCCTATGTAATAAGAGGCTTCAGAAACAGTATGCTGTACAGAACTTCATTTTATGAGGATCTTAAGTCAGCTGCGGTTTTCTGGGGGATGACAGTCTTATTATACCTGATAGGAATAGCGTTCCAGAAAAAGCTTAAAAACAATATTCTGGACTGTATGTGAGGTGTGCTATGGAAACAGCTATTACAGCAAAGGATGTACGCAAAGTTTATAAGATATACAGAAATCAGAAAGAAAGATACCTTGATTTTTTTCTTCCTAAGTCATACGGCAGGTCATTCTATGCTCTCGACGATATAAACTTTGAAATAGGAAAAGGGGAGTCAGTAGGGCTTATCGGCCTCAACGGAAGCGGAAAATCAACACTTGCAAATCTGATCGCCGGATATTCGGCAGTATCAGGCGGTACGCTTGAAACAAAGGGAAATGTATCTTCGATAGCAGTGTCTGCCGGTGTAGATATAAAGCTTACCGGCATCGAAAACATCACGCAGAAGTGCCTTCTTCTCGGACTCAGTCACAGCGAAATAAAAGAGCTGACACCTCAGATAATCGAATTTGCTGATCTGGGCGATTTTATTTATCAGCAGGTGAAGACATATTCGAGCGGTATGCGTTCAAAACTCGGTTTTGCCATATCTGTAAATATTGATCCTGATATAATGATCATCGATGAGGCTTTGTCAGTAGGAGATCCGACATTTACTGCAAGATGTCTTGATAAGATGAATGAGTTCAGAAAAAGCGGCAAGACAATTATTTTTGTAAGTCACTCGATGCCTCAGGTCAGAGACTTCTGTGATAAGGCCATATGGATCCAGAGCGGAAACATAAGAAAAATGGGAGACTGTATGGAAGTGACTGCTGAGTATGCATCATTCATAAAAGAATTCAATTCACATACTGAAGCTGAAAAACGGGTAATGTATGAAGAAATACGCCAAAAACAAATGAGGGATTTGTAATGAGTAAAAAGAATCGCCGGAACTCTGAAAGGATTAATCCTGTAACAGATACTACGCTGGATACAGGAGGAGCATCTGTAAGTTCTTATGACTCTTCTCTCAAAGAAGAATTAACAAGACTACAGGCGGCATATGGGAAAAATGTTGAAGAAAATCATATTCTCCGCTCGAGAATCGATGAGCTGCAAAAAGAACTTGATAAGACAGAGAAACTCAGGCAAAAGGAAAAAGAACAAATTGCACAAATAAAGAAAATAAACGCCTCACAGTCACAGCAGCTTCAGAGACTGACTCATCAGTATGAGAGACTCAGGACCAGATATGATGCGCTGTCACATTCAAAGCTTGGACGGCTCACGTTATACTTCTGGACAAAACAGGCAAATAAACCTGTTGAAAACAGAGGCTTCCATCAGTTTAAGTTCATAGAAAAATATTTTGCAAAACTTCCGTCAACTGAAAATCTTCAGCTTGAGCTCGGACTTGCGACTCAGAAGCCGGCTCCGGAAGTTCAGGTCATTTCTTCTATGAGCAAAGCTCAGGAGAACTGGTTTGAAAACTACAAAACTAAAATACTTGATATTCCCGAAAGTAATGGCATCAGATATTATAAAAAGCTTTGTCTTAAGATAGGCATCATCTGTGATGAGTTTTTCTTTGATTCCATAAGATCAGCAGCTGATTTTATATGTTTGACTCCGGAGAACTGGAAAGAAGAAATAGACAATGGTCTGGACGTTCTTTTATTCGTCAGTGCATGGAGGGGAATCCACAACGAATGGGCAGGTCTGGCAGCTCTGAGTTCGCTTACAACAAATGCAAAACGTCAGACGGCTTTTGAGCTTCTGGATTACTGTCACAGCAACTCAGTGAAGACAATTTTCTATTCAAAAGAAGATCCGCCTAACTATGAACTGTTTCTTGATTATGCCAAAAGATGTGATTATATATTTACATCAGCAGCTGAATGTATTCCTTATTATAAAAAAGACTGTAATAATGAAAATGTGTCAGCTGTTACATTCGGAATAAATCCTGAGATACATAATCCGATCGGATCACATCAGCAGACAAAAGAAAAAACTGTTCTGTTCTCAGGATCATGGATGAAAAAATATCCGAAACGCTGTGCTGAACTTGCTGTTATTTTTGACGGAGTGCTCAACTCAACATATGATCTGCATATTGTAGACAGAAACTATCCTGCAAATAAAAACTATCAGTTCCCTGAGGAATATTTTAAGTTCTCATCACCGGCTCTCGGGCATCAGGAACTCCAGAAGGTACATAAACTGTTTGACTGGGCAATCAATATTAATTCTGTAAAGACAAGTAATACAATGTTTGCTAATCGTGGCTTTGAGCTCCAGGCAAACGGAATTCTGCTTTTGTCAAACTTCAGTGTAGGTGTCAACAGTATGCTCCCGGATATTATGATGGTTCATGACTCAGGCGAAGTGCCGCTGATAGTAGACAATATGAACGAAGAAGAGATATATGAATTACAGACAGCGGGTGTACGTTCAGTTATGACAGGACATACATGCTTTGACAGAATGAAACAGTATCTTATGCCATGCGGAATAGATGCGTCTCAGCCTGAAAGAAAGATTCTGGTTATAGCTGATAAAATAACACAGAATGTTTCAGACTGTTTTGATCGTCAGACCTATCAGCCAAAGGTTCTGATGTGCGTTACGGACGTTAGTGAAGATACTCTTGATAAGTATGATATGGTTTCATGGTTCGATGAAAATTCCGTTTATGGATCCTACTATCTGGAGGATATGGCAAACGGATTCAAGTATACCGCATGTTCGTATATCACAAAGGATGCATGGTATAACGGCAGGAAATTAAATACTGGAACTGAACATAATTACGTTAATTCAATGAACAGCAAATACAGGACACTATTCTGGCGGGATGCTTTTACAGCAGATTTTCTGCTTGGCGTGAACGGAAAACAAAATATCGAAAACGGATACAGTATTGATCATTTTTCATATAATGCAGTCAGTGTCAGAAATACAAAGGCAAAGAAAAAGTACCTCCTTTCTGTTGTTGTTCCGATCTACAATAACGGTAAGCACCTGTACGGAAAGTGCTTTAACTCTCTGCGCCGCAGCAGCATGTTTGAGAATATGGAAATAATATTCGTTGATGATGGTTCTACTGATGAACGCACGATCAAAACAGCAAGGGAAATAGAAAGCCGGTTTACAAATGTCAGCATGTACTGTTTCAATGACGGCGGAAGCGGCAGTGCATCACGTCCGAGAAACAAAGGCGTTGAAATTGCATCATCAGATTATATAACATTTCTTGATCCGGATAATGAAGCCGTTTGTGACGGATATGCAAAACTATTTGATATCGCTGTTCATGATGACTTCGACATCGTTCTTGGAAACATGTATAAATGTGATACTGAAAATAAAACCGCAGACAACTACAGAAAAATACTTGATGGTACGGGTACCGATACGTTTACTGACGGTTTCGGTGATAACCTTGTTAAGGTAAATTTCCTTTCTATCAGTATTCAGGCAATGGTAATCAGAAAAAAAATTATTACTGAGAATAATCTTGAACAGGTAGTGGGTTCGGCCGGACAGGATACACTTTTTTCCTGGCAGCTTCTGTCTTCATCAAAGAGAATAAAAGCGATCGATCTTCCTATTCATGTTTATTATGCGCAGACTGCCGGTTCAGTCACAAATGTGATCAAACCAAAGTTTTTTGAAAAGCTTATGCTTCTTCAGCAGCCAAAGCTTTGCTGGCTGAGAGATTCAGGTCTTCTTGATTCGTTTATGGATAAAAGATATGATTATTATACTTCAAACTGGATACTCAAAAAGCTTGCAGGCGCAGAGAATGCTGCAAAATGTGCTGAGATAGTTGAACAGATACTTGATGTATACAGTGAGTATTATCATTATACGGATTCTCTGATAAATAATTTTCTTGAATTATGCAGGAAAAAGGATTATGAAGCTGCGGCTGCATGTGTAAAAGAAGCATTCCCGTATAAAGAAAAAAGACCTATGCCTACACTCGGGGAAATACTCGAAAACAGCAGAAAACCTTCTGTTATGAAGGTTGAATACGAACAGAATGAAAATTCATTTACTTTCCGCAACAAAACTGCTGATGACGATAAAAACATGTATACGTGGGTAGTCCTTCTGGCTCAGGGAGCTTACCAGAAGATCCACTCAGCAAAGTATTCAAAGGATATTTCATTCATTTACGATTTCTCAGGTGCACAGGCAAATCTGTATAAAATAAGGGCATTTATTAAACATCCGGATGGCTCAAAGGAATCTGAGGATGTAGCATACATAAAAATTAATGAAGACGGAACAGCTCAGATCATGAAGTCAGAATCATCAGCAGTTCCGGCAGAGAAAGGGTAGTAAGAGATGGAAATAAGAGAAATTGACGTATTTGACTTATATGGTGACGGAACACTCGTAATTAAAACCAATATGACCGGGCAGGCAGACGATCTGAGGTATGCATGGTATATTGAACTAAACTCAAAAAAGATCTTCAAGGGTTCTTATCAGCATAATCCGTTTATGTCCTATAAAATAGACCAGCCCGGAAAATATGTTGTAAAAGCATTTGTAAAGAATTCAGATCAGGATAAGGTTCAGTCTGAAACAGAATTCACAGCCAATAAAAAGACATCCCCTGCACTGATCAAAGATGAAGTTAAGACATTCAAATTATCCCCGTTTGCAGAACACATAAGTGATACATTCTGGAAAATGGATGTAAAAGAAAAACTTGCTGATAACGCAAAATATGCCTGGTATTTATACCGTGTTAATGAACAGGAACCATGCATCAAACAATTGTATACACCTATCTCAGAGTATGTATGCTCATTAAAAGATCCGGGTGAATACTATGCCAAGGTATTTGCTGTAGTTGATGGTATAAAGCATACGGCAAAGACAGATGTATTTTTAGTGAAATAAGGTGAATTGATATATGATAATCAATGAACCATCTTGTTCTTATATTAATGGAAAAATCCATGTTATAATGGACTATGAATTATCTAATCAATATACACAATATGCATTTTATTTGTATAATAAAGACAACAAAATAGTTGAAAAAGTAATGTACAGTAAATTAAATCATTGCTGTTTTAATATTTCAGAGGAAAAAAATTATACATTCTACTTTGTAAAAGCATTTATTAGGTATAAATACTCTGATCATGATGAGTATAAAAAAGAGTCAGTTAATTCTAAAAGAATAATGATTTATGCACAGGAAGTTGAAAAAGAGTATTTATCTTTTATTTCAAAATGTTCTGAAAAACCAAAGATAGAGCTTCCATTCTGGAGGACACAATATCCTTATCAGGATATCGTTATAGGATATGATATTTCAGGGGAAAGTAATATTAAAGAAGTCTTATCCAATTTATCAAAAAAACTAGATTGTCATGTTATCTGCAGTGATAAAATTACTATTGCCGCGACTCAAAATACAAATTCTTTGGATAAGAAGCTTATAGCTTTTTCAGGAATTTCCCGAAATGATGAGAGTCTGATATTTGGATACAAAGATGAAAATAAATTAAACGATCCTGAGGAACTATATGGGCAGATAGGCAATTTTTTTGCTGTATTTAATAAAAAAGGGATATTTACTATTCGTACTGACTATTTTGGTATGTCAAAGGTTTATTATTATAAAGACAATAGTGTGCTATTGATAAGCAACAGGTATCATATGCTGCTTATTGCTATGTCTTCTTTTAATATTGCAAAATCTATAAATTACGAAAAAGTGTATGCTTACTTATCTAAAAACAATCAGCTAATGATGCAGAATTTTTCAAGAGAATTAAATATTGAAGATACATTTGTATTACCGGTTGATTCCATGATATTAATTGATACAAATAGAAACTTAATTTCTATTGAGAAAACAAGTTTATACTACGACTTATCGTCTAAAATAAAATATAGCGAAGAGTTGTATGATACAATGTTACGTGAGGCGGCAGATGAGATAGTTGATAATGTAGGAGTTGCTCTCAATTCACGACATTTTGATAACTTTATAGTAGATGTTACCGGAGGTCTGGACTCAAGAATCTGTTTTTGTGCTCTATCAAAGTTTCCACAATATAAAGATCGTATAATACCTCACACTGCATGTGGGGCGACTTATGAAGAAGATTTTGATATTGCGATGAAAATACTATCAAAGTCACCGTTTGAGTTCAGAAGACCAGATGTTATTGTTGATAAAAAGCGTGATGTTGATGCAGAAGCTATGAGCTATATTCTTGGAACTTCTTCTGAATACAGTAAGTTTCCGGTTCCATACAGGAAATCGCTTTGCTTTCCTGGATTTTGTGGAGAGGTGACGGGTCGTCCTTATTATGCATCTCATTATGTTGATTCTCAGCTAAATGACTCTTTTATTTCTTCAAAGAAATTTTTCAAACTATTGAGTAAATCACAAGGTCATATGGTATATGATGCTGACAGTAAGGTGTCAAGTTATCTTTATGATGAGTGTAGTCAATTACCAGGTGAATCAAACATGGAGAAATTTGAAAATCACTATTTGTATTATAGAAATGGAATTCATTTTAATGATTCATGGCGTTCTTCTATAATGTGTAGTTGCTGGAGTGTATTACAGTCAAAAAAAATGCTCAAATTGAAATATATGCTATTTCCGAATGATAATATTAAATTGCAGTTGGATATATTATATCTTTTAAATCCGGAAATAGCCGCAATTGAGTTTAATAAAGAGTATAATTTAGCTCGAAAAAAACTAAATGATAAATATGGAACTTATCCGGTTAATAACACATTTGATACAGATAAAATAGAAAAACTTAAATCTTTATATAATAAAAATAAGATTAGACAGAAAAACGAAAAAATAGAAGAATTTAAAAAAATATATAGTAACGATAATGTATTATCTATACTAAATATCCTTGTGAATAAATATGGTTTTGATAAAGAAATTGGATTTATGTTGTATTGTTATATAAAATATAATACCGCAGATACCAAACGAGACTGTTTGCTGATAAAACTTTGTTCTTTATACTTTGAGATAAGCTAGTTTATACGTTTTCGTGTAAGTAGGACTAGTTTGAATCTGATATTAAGATAATAACTTATTCATAAATTATTTGAATGGCAAAAAGAATGAATACCCTGAAAGGATTTAATTCCGAATGTGATAATAAATAAATTACAAATTCAATATTTTTACAGAAAGAAGTTGTATTATGAAAACTATCATGCTTGTCTTTGGCACAAGACCGGAAGCAATTAAAATGTGCCCGCTTGTCAACGAACTCAAAAAGAGAGACAATTTCCGTACGATTGTCTGCGTAACAGGTCAGCACCGACAGATGCTTGACCAGGTTCTGGAAACGTTCGGAGTTGTTCCGGATTATGATTTTTCAATTATGAAGCCTCAGCAGACTTTATTTGATGTTACAACCGGAATCCTGACAAAAATCAATCAGGTTCTCAAAGAAGTAAAGCCTGATGTTGTACTTGTTCACGGTGATACTTCTACGACCTTTGTAACTGCACTTGCCTGCTTTTATATGCAGATCCCGATAGGACATGTTGAAGCGGGACTTCGTACTCATAACATTTACTCTCCGTACCCTGAGGAATTCAACCGTCAGGCTGTAGGAATCATCAGCAAATATAACTTTGCTCCTACTAAAATGGCAATGAATAACCTCCTTGAGGAGGGCAAGGAGAAAGACAATATCTATATAACAGGAAACACAGCTATTGATGCGCTAAAAACAACTATCTCTCATAATTATACTCACCCTGATCTTGAGTGGGCAAAGGGCAGCAGAATGATCCTGATAACTGCTCACCGCAGAGAAAACCTCGGTGAACCTATGAAGCATATGTTCAGGGCTATTCGTCGTGTATGTGATGAACATCCTGATATAAAGGCTATTTATCCTATACATATGAATCCGGCTGTAAGACAGGTTGCAAATGAGGAGCTCGGCGGGGATGACAGGATAAGGATCATTGAACCGCTTGACGTTGTAGATTTTCACAATTTCCTTGCAAACAGTTATCTTGTTCTTACGGATTCTGGCGGAATACAGGAGGAAGCTCCTTCACTTGGCAAGCCTGTTCTTGTTATGCGTGACACTACTGAGCGTCCTGAAGGAATAGCAGCAGGAACCCTGAAACTTGTCGGAACCAAAGAGGAGACTATTTACAATACATTTAAGCGTCTGCTTGAAAACGATGAAATGTATAAGATGATGAGCAATGCAAGCAATCCGTACGGAGACGGTTTTGCAAGCAAGCGAATAGCAGATATCCTTGAGCAGAAACTTATAAGTAAAAAAGTCAAGAAACCTGTACTTGTTTAATCCTGTCTGTCAGAAATAAAGCAGTAAACGTATTTGCGCTTACTGCTTTAATTTTTTTTAAGAGTTCACTTTTTTTATTTGTAATCTGTATTACGTGGACACCGTACAATTAAATACCGCACCTGAAAAATGATGCGGTATTTAAAAATAATTCAATGCATACAGTTACATCAGACTCATATAAAGCTGCTGAATATAAGACCAGTTAATAAGCTTCATCCAGTTTTCCACATATTCAGCCCTGACATTGTAATACTTGAGATAATAAGCATGTTCCCATACATCAATGCAGACAAGCGGAAGGAGATTTTTCTCGATCGGTGTATCCTGATTTGCAGTCGTTGTGATCATGAGTTTTCCTCTGTCGTACACAAGCCATGCATATCCTGATCCGAATACGCCGAGTGCCGCTTTTTTAAACTCCTCCTTGAAACCGTCATAGCTTCCGAACTTCTGGCATATTGCATATGCAAGCCGGCCTGTAGGTTCCTGTTCACAGTAGTTCTGCATTATATTGAAATAAAAACGGTGATTGAATACGCCTCCGGCATTATTGCGTATTTCCTTTTTTAACGCACATGGCAGCTGGGGTGCATAACGGATGAGCTGATCAAGTGTGAGATTCTGAAGTTTAGGCTGATTTTCAATAGCTTTGTTTAGCTTATCAATATATGTCTGGAGATGCTTGTCGTGATGAAGATGCATTGTTTTTCTGTCTATGTACGGTTCAAGTGCATCATATTCATACGGCAGCGGAAGATTTATAAACGGATACTTGTTATTTTCCATAACCCACCTCAAAAATTCAGTTTTTATCAGTATATGCGGCATTTGAGATGAATGTCACTTACAAAACCGAAAAGAAATATGCGTCTGAAGAAAAAAATATATATAAAACATTTAAACAAATATTTACAAACGTAAAATATATTGTTATAATAATCATGTCTGATTTTTATGTAACCAGGTTAAGTCCTGTGCCGGTTCTTTATTAAAGGAGTTGATAACATAATCAGAGAATAAATAATAATATATATATTGTTAATGTGTTATGGGTGATGTATTAACACAATCAGAAATAAAGAAGGGGAGCAATATGTCAGAGGAATTATTTGATATTATATCACAGACACTGCTGTGGGAATGTGCTTCAGAAAAAGTTGAAGATCCGTCAGAACTCGGTGAGATGTTAAAGGATATTAACTATCTTGATGATAAAGAGGAGATCCTTGAACAGATAACAGGTGCAAACATAGTAAGCTCGGAATCCTTTGATGTGACTGATATAAATCGTGAAGGTTCAGAGCTGTGCGTTACATTTGAAATGCCGTTCATCCTGTCAGCCGAGATAAATGGTCAGCCAATATGGAGAATATCAGGAGAGGCAGCCGGGATATGTACGATTCCGGATTCAGAAATATTTGACTGGAGGGTTTATGACTTTAAAAGAATGAGCAGAGAAGAGCTGCTCAGTTTCTCGGATATTCCGAAATTTCAGAAAATGAAATACAGGGTTGAATGTGATACATATTATTGATTAATACATGAATATAAATAAAACTAAGAGTATGAACTGTGTTCTTATACACAATCAGTTTATACTCTTAGTTTCATTTTTTGACAATATTATTTTTAATGCGTGTTCCAGAAAAATGAAAACTGTTGATTTTATGGATAAAATATGATATAATAATTGAAAAATTGTTAAATAGGGAGAACGTGCAATGGTCTGTAAAAAATAAAAAAGATCATTGCGCAGGGGACAACAGAAATGAAGATGCTAATGATCCATGCATGGAATGAAACTGAACGTTCATACAGAGGAAGATTTTCAAGTTTATTCTCGTATCCGTCGCTTACTCTTGCAGCCATGTATCCGCTTATTCCTGATGAGATATTTGAGACGATCGATGTTGTCGATGAGAAAAGCAGCAGAGTATGTTACGACAAGATAAAATATGATCTTGTGATCATTTCAGCTGATACGTCGAGTGCCATTACAGCATACAGACACTCTGAAGAATTCAGAAAACGCGGATCGTATACAGTCATAGGAGGCTATCATGCTTCGGCTATGCCGGATGAGGCATTGCTTCACTGTGATACGGTCATTATAGGGCCAGCTGAAAATTCACTGCCGAAATTCTGCAGTGACTTCAGAGACGGAACACCTGAGAATATATATAAAGACTATAATGTGAGCGCGGCTGATTTTCCTGTACCTGTAAGGAACAAACAGTCAAAAAGACATTCACTTGATATTCCGGGAATTATTGCGGACAGGGGATGCGATAATCACTGCAGATACTGTTCGATGAGTATAATGTGGAAAAGTGATCCGCGGCCTGTAGATGATGTAATAGATGAACTCAGGTCTCTCAGAACCAGAATGGTTATTTTTTATGATCCGAACTTTTTTGCAAAGCGAGAATATGCAATAAAACTTATGCGTGCAATGCAGCCTCTTAAGATCCTCTGGGCATCAAATGCAACTGCCGACTTCGGAAATGATCATGAGCTTATGCAGGCAGCTTATGACAGCGGATGCCGGGGAGTTCTTTTAGGACTCGAATCATTAAACAGCGAATCTCTTAAAAATGCAGCAAAACGTTTTAATGACAGCGACAGGTACAAACAGATCATAGATAATTTACATAGTCACGGTATTGCAGTAAACGGTTGTTTTGTGCTGGGATTTGACAGTGATACAGAAGAGGAGCTGCTGAAACTGCCTGCGAGAATAGACAATCTTGGTCTTGACCTTTGTCGTTTTGCACTTCTGACACCATATCCGGGAACCAGGTATTTTGATGATTATGATAAAGCCGGAAGGATCATCACAAAGGACTGGTCACAATACACACAGAAAAATGTAGTATTCAGACCGGCAAATATGACTCCTGAAAGGCTCGAGAGCATAAGCCGTCAGGTATGGCATGAAACTTTCAGCTGGCGGCGTATTTTCAAAAGAACTTTTTCTTCGCCGTGGAAACTCAAGCCATATATTTTTGTCCTGCTTGGAGCTAATATAGGCTTTAGGTTTCTGGGAAACGACAAGGAGTGCAGAAAATGAAAATAACATTTATAAGGCTCAATATGTTTGAACATATAAGCTCGGATGCTATGAAGCCGATGCTGTTCGGAATAATAAAAAGTCTCACACCCGCATGTCATGAAATAGATTTTATAGATGAACGTGTTCAGAAACTGCCGGATATTATTGATTGCGATGTTATTGCATTTTCTGTTGAAACATACACTGCAAAACGTGCATATTTACTGGCAAAGAAATATAAAACAGATAAAAATCATATAGTTATGGGCGGATTTCATATGTCTGTAATGCCTGATGAGGCATTAAGGTATGCTGACAGTGTGATAATAGGCGATGCAGAAGATACCTGGGGCAAAATGCTTGAGGACTGTAAAAAAGGATTTTTGCAGAAAAAATATATCTCAGAAGAGAAATTTACTCTGAGTGAGATAAGGGAGGACAGATCCGTATATTCTCACAAATATCACGGCATAGGAGTATACCAGATATCACGCGGATGCAAGTTCCACTGTGATTTCTGTTCTATAAAAACAATGTACAGCGGTGTAAGACGAAAGTCTGCTGTATCCGTATATTCAGAACTTAAAAATTCAGATGAAAAGATAATATTTTTCGTAGATGACAATCTTTTTTATGATAAAAAATCTGCTGTTGAACTTTTCAGAAAAATAGCGCCTCTGAAAAAGAAGTGGGCATGCCAGATAAGTATGGATGCGGCCCGTGATGATGATCTCCTTGATGAAATGAAAAGAGCAGGATGTTTTCTTGTTCTGATGGGATTTGAGAGTCTCAATCCTGAGAGCCTGAAGATGATGAACAAATCCGCCAATGCCTGTGCATCCGATTACGATGAGATCATAAAAAATATTTACAGACACAAAATGCTTATATATGCAACATTTGTTCTGGGGTATGACACAGATACAAATGATGTTTTCAGAAGGACATATGATTTTGCAGTAAAACATAATATTGCAGTAACAAACTTCAATCCGCTGATACCTATGCCGGGAACTCCTGTATATTCGCGTATGGAACGTGACGGCAGACTGAGATATAAAAAATGGTGGCTTTCCGATAAATACAGATATGGTGAAACAGCATTTATTCCGGCAGGGATGACACCGGATCAGCTGCGTGACGGGTGTCTTAAGATAAGAACTGACTTTTACTCTGTCAGATGCATATTCAGACGTCTTTTTTCAAATCCGGTAAATCTGACACCGATGAACATGTTTGTATTTTTACTTGCAAACTTTATCTCACGCAAAGAGATACATAAAAAACAAGGACAGCTGCTGGGGGGGATATTAAATGAAGCTGACACTGATTAAGCCTAATATAGGCAGACGTGAACACAGCCTTTATGTGGATGAGGCACGAATGGAGCCGCTGCAGCTCGGAATACTCGCGGCCCTTACACCGGATGATGTTGAAGTGGTTATGTATGACGACAGAATGGAGCAGATCCCGTATGATGAGCATACGGATCTTGTGGCTATTACTGTTGAGACGTTTACTGCAAGACGTGCATATGAGATAAGTGAGGAATTTATGCGCAGGGGTGTCAGGACTGTTATGGGCGGGATGCATGCCAAGCTTATCCCGGACGAGGTGTCTGAGCACTGTGACTGCGTAATAGTCGGAGATGCAGAGCCTGTATGGAAAACTATGATCTCTGATTTTAAAGCGGGAAGTCTTAAAAAGCGGTATGATGTAGTACAGCCTGAGTGCCCGCAGCTCAATGTTATAACACGCCGTGATATTTTTGAAGGCAAAGGATATCTTCCGATAACGCTCCTGCAGTTTTCACGCGGCTGCAGTCATAAGTGCAGTTTCTGTGCCTCAAGCGTTTACTTCGGTGCACGTCATTTCTGCCGTCCTGTCGAGGACGTAGTGGCAGAGATCAGAGCACAGAAAAGAAAGCTGCTGTTCTTTGTAGATGACAATATCGTATGCAGTCACAGCAAGGCAAAGGAACTCTTCAGAGCACTTATCCCGCTTAAGATCCACTGGGTAAGTCAGGGCAGTATAGATATGCTTGCTGACAGGGAGCTGATGACTCTGATGGTTAAGAGCGGGTGTCTGGGACTCGTTATAGGATTTGAATCGATCTCACCTGACTGTATAGAACAGATGAACAAGAACACAAATAAAAACGGTTCGTCTCATATGTATAAGTCAGAAATTGAGCAGCTGAGAAGCTGGGGGCTGCAGACATGGGCAGCTTTTACTGTAGGTCATGACGGAGATACGCCTGAGACAATAAAGGCCACATGTGATTTTGCTATAAAGAATAAGTTTACTTTTGCAGCGTTCAATATACTTATGCCGTATCCGAACACGCCTCTGTATGAGAAGCTTGAAAAGGAAGGCAGATTGCTCTACGGAGGTAAATGGTGGCTTGATGAGAACTACAGATTTAATTACGCAAGCATTGTACCTGAAAATATGACACCTGACGAGCTTACCGAGATATCATTTGAATGTCGTGCAAGATTCAACAGTCCAGGGTCAATTTTTACAAGAGCACTGGAGCCGCATACAAATCTCAGAACACCGTACAGATTTTTTACATATCTTATATACAATCCTCTTTTCAGAAAAGAGGTATTTAAAAAACAGGGAATGAAATTCGGACTCAAATAAACGGAGGACAATTATGCTTAAGGGAATAGTGAAGCCTGTAAGTGAGTATACAGAGGAAGATATCAGTACTATGTACACTCTTATGAAAACATTTTATGACAATACAGATGAGAAAGTATTCAGACGGGATTTCAGTGACAAGGATTACTGTCTTGCGCTCTTCCACGAAACAGGCGGACTGGTGGGTTTTACTACACAGAAGGTGCTTGAGGTGATTGTGAACGGCAAAGCAGTTCACGGGATGTTTTCAGGAGATACGATCATTCATAAGGACTACTGGGGGGATATAGAGCTGTTTAAGGTCTTTGCAAACTTCTGGTTTGAGTATGCGAAGAAGTATGATGAATTTTACTGGTTTCTTATCTGCAAGGGATATAAGACATACAGGATAATGCCTTTGTTCTGGACGCAGTTTTATCCATGCTGCAGGGCTGAGACACCTGAGTATGAAAAGAGCGTTATAGATGCCTATGCCTCAAAGCTGTATCCGGATGAATACAACCCTCAGACAGGTGTTATTGAATATAAAGGAATTAAGGATAAGCTTAAGGCAGGCGTTGCCGATATAGGAGAACATGAACTGAAAAACAGGGATACAGCATTTTTCTGTGCGGCAAATCCGCATTATATGGACGGAAACGATCTTGCATGCATTGCAAAGATCGACAAGGCTATGCTCAAAAACAGGGTAAAAGGACTCCTTTTCAATGAGCGCTGAATGCAGTTTCCTCAATCATTTCTGCAGACTTATGTACAAACCGGAGTACTTAAGATTCATGAAAAAGGCAGACATCTGCAATATTCAGAATGATTATCTTATGAAGCTTCTGAAGAAAAATTCTGCTACTGTCTACGGAAAAAAATACGGATTTGCTCAGATACACAGCTATGAAGAGTATTCAGCACATGTTCCGCTGACAGTATACGAGGATTATGAGCCATACATAGAACAAATGAGTAAGGGACAAAAAAATGTCCTTACTTATGAGGATATCATTCTTTTTGAGCTTACGAGCGGATCATCCGGGGGCAAAAAGCTTATACCTTATACCAGATCTCTCAGGCAGGAATTTCAGAGAGGGATCATGCCGTGGCTTTATGATATTTACAGCAAAGTCCCGGGTGTCATGAGCGGTAAAAGTTACTGGAGCATAACACCTGTTACCAGCAAAAAGAGTTATACGGAGTGTGGGATCCCTGTAGGATTTGAAGAGGATGCCCAGTATTTCGGTGCGCTTGTGCAGTCTGTTATGAACAGACTGTTTGCGGTCAGCAGTGATGTTAAGATCTCGGCTGATATGCAGGATTTTTATATGAAGACTGCTAAGCAGCTGATAAAATGCGGCAGTCTTTCGCTTATCTCAGTCTGGAATCCGACGTTCCTGACTATTCTGTGTGATTTTATCAGGGATAATGCCGGTAAGCTTACTGATGAGCTTGACAGGTGCAGCGCAGCAAGGCTTGAAAAAGCAGTAAGTGAAAACCGTTTTGATATCCTGTTTCCTGACCTTAAGATAATCAGCATGTGGGCAGATGCAAGTGCGGCTGATTATGCAGGAGCAGTAAAGGAGCGTTTTCCTGGTATATATATTCAGCCTAAGGGGCTGCTGGCAACTGAGTGTTTTGTTTCATTTCCGCTTACAGGTGAGGTTGGAAGCAGACTCAGTATATATTCACATTTTTTTGAGTTCAGAAGCCTCAGGGACGGGAAGATCTGTACTGCGGCGCAGCTTGAAAAGGGTGAATACGAAATAATAGTAACTACAGGCGGCGGATTTTACAGGTACTGCATAGGCGATATAGTAGAGATACTCGAGGTTTATAAAGATTCACCGCCAAGAATGCGGTTTCTGAGAAGACAGGGTATAACCTCAGATCTGTTCGGTGAAAAGCTTACTGAAATGTTTGTAAGGAGCGTCTGCACTTCACTCGGCGTAAACAGCAGCTTTTGCCTGCTTGCACCATGTGAAGACAGCTATTGTCTTTACACGGAAAACAGGGATATAACCTGCGAAAATCTCGACAGGGCACTCAGAGAGAGCTATCATTATGATTACTGCAGAAGTCTTGGTCAGCTCAGAGCTGCAAAGGTAAGACTGGTATCGGGGAACCCACGCAATGATTATATCAGAAGAAACGTCTCAGACGGTATGAGACTTGGTGATATAAAGCCTGCTTATCTCAGCAAAAAATCCGGATGGGATGACTGGTTTGAAATAACAGAAGAAAGGACCATACAAAATGCTTAAGATAGCACTGCTGGCTCCGGCCGGAGCTATGCACAGATACTCAGGAAGTTTCGGAAAATCGCTGCATTACGCACCACTGACGCTTACGACTCTTGCAGCACTTGTTCCGGAGGATGCTGATGCTGAGGTTACAATTTATGACGAAACTGCAGGTAAGATCCCGCTTGACATTGATGCTGAGCTTGTTGGAATAACCTGTATAACAGGAACATCCCCGAGATGCTATGCGTATGCCGATTATTTCAGGAAAAAAGGAAAGACAGTCTTTATGGGAGGAGTTCACCCGTCCATGCTGCCAGAAGAAGCAGCACAGCATGCTGATGTCGTTTTTACAGGTTTTTCAGAACAGACCTTTCCGCAGTTTATCCATGATTATATAAACGGGGACTATAAAAATCTGTATAAGCAAAACAGTGACTATACGATCGCAGGAAAACCGGTCCCGAGAAGAGAACTTCTGAATTCAAAACGTTATATCACGACGAAAACAGTGGAAGCTATCCGCGGATGCTGCCACACATGCAGTTTCTGTGCATATCCTGCCGCATTCGGCCGTACGGTCTACAAGAGACCGGTAAAGGAAGTAGTTGCTGAGATCGAAGCACTGGATACCCGTCATGTTCTGTTTCCGGATGTAAATCTTATAACAGACAGACAGTATGCCATTGAACTGTTTTCAGCTCTTATCCCTCTGAAAATAATATGGCTCGGACTTGTAACGTCAAGTGTCGGAATAGACGAAGAGCTTATGCGGGTTTTCAGAAAGAGCGGATGCCGCGGACTTCTCATAGGATTTGAATCCATTACTCAGGAATCCCAGAGCTATATCCACAAGGGAGTAAATAAGGTCGACAGTTATGTGGACCTTATGAAGAAGCTTCATGAAAACGGAATACAGGTACAGGGCTGTTTTGCATTCGGCGGTGATGAAGAGGATGCGAGCGTTTTTGACAGAACTGTAGAAATGATAATAAAAGCTAAGATTGACCTGCCGAGATACTCTATCCTTACTCCGTTCCCAAGGACTCAGTACTATGACCAGCTTGAAAAAGAGGGTAGGATATTTGAACGGAACTGGGCAATGTACGATGTTGAACACGTTGTATTTACTCCTAAAAAAATGACTGTAGATGAGCTTATTGAAGGAACCGATCGTGCATGGCGAGCTACATACGCATCTAAAAATGTTCTTAAGCGACTTGCTCCGTTTGCTCACAGTCCATGGCTCTCACTGCCGCTGAATATGGGATACAAGGGATATGCTGATAAATGGCACAGGTTTACAAGGGAAGTTATGTGCGATAGCTCAGATATTCCTGTACTGTAAAGGACGGATCAAAATGAAAATTACATTTATACTGCCCGCGATCGGAAAGAAGCCGGGCAAGAAATATATAGGCACATGGAAAATGGAGCCGCTTACCATAGCTGTTCTCAAGGCACTTACGCCGGATGATATAGAGACAGAGCTATTTGATGACAGGATCGAGCTTATTGACTACAATACACAGACAGATCTTGTCTGTATTACTGTTGAAACATATACAGCCAAAAGATGTTACAGGATAGCTGCAAAATTTCGTGAGAGAGGAATTCCGGTTGTCATGGGCGGATATCATGCGACTCTGTGTCCTGAGGAAACAAGCCAGTACTGTGACAGCGTAATAGTTTCAAATGCTGAAACGGTATGGACACAGATGCTTGATGACCTGAAGAACTCAGCACTTAAGAAAATATATCACGGAGGCACCGGTGAATACAATGTTCGTCCTGACAAGAGCATTTTTGAGGGTAAAAAATATCTTCCTGTATCACTTGTTGAAACAGGAAGAGGGTGCTGTCATTCGTGTGAATTCTGCTCGATCTCAAAGTACTACTGCAGCAGATATTACTGTCGTGACCATAAACTTATAACAGACGATATAAAAAGCTCGCAGCATAAGTATTTTTTCCTTGTTGACGACAATCTTGTTGCGAACCGTTCAAATGCGATGGGTATTTTCAGTGATATAGAGCCATTACACATCAAGTGGGCAGGTCAGGGTACACTCAGTATGGCAAAGGACAGGGAGCTTCTGAGTGCAATGAAAAGAAGCGGCTGTGAAATAATTCTTATCGGTTTTGAAAGCCTTAACGAAGCTAATCTCAATCAGATGAACAAATCCTTCAATTACGCACTCGGAGAGCGTGATGAGCTTGTAAAAAGGATCCATGATGCAGGTATAGGCATTTATGCAACATTTGTATTCGGCTATGATAATGACGATGAGCGGACAATAAATGATGCACTGGAGTTTTCAAAGAAACATAATTTTTATACTGCAGCTTTTAATCATCTTCTCCCGTTTCCGAATACTGCCCTGTATGACAGACTCAAAAGTGAGAACCGCCTTATATATGACAAATGGTGGCTGGCGGACGGCTATAACTACGGAGAACTTGCGTTCAATCCCAGGCTTTTATCTGCTGAAAAAATGAGCAGCCTGTGCCGTGAAGCGAGAAAAGAGTTTTCTTCCCCAAAAACGGTTATGAACAGAGGCTTTGCATCACTCGGCAGGACGAGTCCGCTGCTGTGGGGACTTTTCTGGGGAATGAATCTGAGAATAGGCGGAGAGGTCGACCAGAAAATGAACGTTCCGATAGGAGAAAATCTTGATGAATTTCCAAAATGACAGATACACTCTGAGATTCTGCAATGATGAAGATAATGAAGGCATAAGGGAGATCTTTGAGAGTGAGGGCTTTGACGGAGGGATAAGTGTTCAGTATCTGCGCAACCCTGAACCTGTCAGTTCATTCAGAGCAGACGGAGATGAATCAAAGATAATGGTCATAACAGACAACAGCTGCCAGAGGACAATAGCTGTCGGAGGTGCTGTTATCAGACAGGAGTATATTAACGGCACGTCATGCAGATGCGGATATCTTACAGGACTTAAGATCCATCCTGATTACAGAAGCAAAATAGTTTTTATAGCAAAGGCATATCAGTTTCTCTATCGGAACATTTCTGACTGTCATTATTTCTACACAACCATTCTTGACGACAACAGACAGGCTGTCTCACTGCTTGAAAAGCATCATAAAAATATGCCTCTTTACAGCTATCTCGGGCATTATACTACATACTGTTTTCATGGTGCAAAAAATATTCTGAGTGTCGAAAAGAATAATCCTGACGGATTTGATAAGCTTATGGAAACACATTTTTCAAGGCTTAGTTTTACACCTGTAAATTACAGCTGTGAAGGATTCGGAAAGGCAGATTTTTTCTGCATCAGGGAAAAAGGCGAGATCACAGCCTGCTGTTTTGTCTGCAATCAGCAGGAGCATAAGCAGTATAAAATGTGCTCATACTCCGGAATCTACAGGTTTGTCTCGCATCTTCCGACAAAGCTCCTCGGTTATCCGCAATTTCCTGAGCCTCAGAAAAATATAAATTTTGCTGTAATATCATATCTGTATGTAAAGGACAATGACAAAAAGCTTTGCAGTGATTTTCTCAGATCTGTAGCAGCCCGGACAGATTACTCATTGTTTATATGGGGCGGTTTTGAGAACAACCCGCTGTGTGCAGCACTGGATAAAATGAAAACTGTTCACTACGGAAGCAGGCTCTACAGGGTCTCATGGGATGATAACAAAGATGAAATAATGGGAACCATCGGCGTAGAGGCGGCTCTGCTGTAAAAGCTGAGTGAATATTAAAAAATGCAGTAACAATAATTATAAGATTTCACGTTAAGATTTAAAACGATGTTATGGAGTGTAAAAATGGAATTAACAGGCGTTTTCGGTTTGTTCATATTTGTTTTATTAGCTCTTGCAATGCCTCTTAATTGTTTTGAAGAGGTGAACGGTGCAAAGAAAATAATCAGAACAGGTAAATTTACAGTCGGAACTGTTATAAAAAATAAAACATCCAAGTATGGTACTTACCCTGTTGTCTCATTTACAGCGCAAAATAAAGAATATATTTGTCTGTGTCCGTACAGGGTAGGAGAATTTCCTGAGGGCATGGAGATCAAAGTATGGTATTTACCTGATGATCCACAAAAATATTTCTGCGGAAGTATAAATGATTTTGTCTCCTCCTCGGTATTACGTATGGCTGGCGGAATTATTGTTATGGTGATAGCCATAATCATGATGGTACATGATTTGCCTGATTTAGAATAATAATCTTAGTGTTTTATGAAGTGTGCAGAAAAGATTATTTCGTATTCATACATCTGATAACCCTGAAAACCTGTTCGGCGGTATCAGCAACATTTCTTTGAGCATTGCATGTGTTCATTGCTTCGTCGGGACTTACGGCGCTGCGGACAACAGGGAAGAATGCGTCAATTCCTGCACTGTTGCATACACCGGCGTCTGGCGACACGCATCCGCAGAGGGCAATCACAGGTTTTGAGTATTCTTTTGCGATCTTTGCCGCGCCGCATGGTGCTTTTCCCATTACTGTCTGGCTGTCAAGCTTTCCTTCTCCGGTGATCAGGATATCTGCATTTTTTATTTCTTCTCTGAGATTTATGCTGTCAAGAATGATATTTACACCGGGTTCAAGGCGGGCATTCAGAAAAGTCATAAATGCAAAGCCGAGGCCTCCTGCTGCACCGGCACCCGGATAATTTTCATCGGCATGAGGATAAAGTGACTTTGCAATGCGTGCGAATTCATCAAGCCACTTGTCCATCTGAGTCAGCATTTCGTCTGCTGCACCTTTCTGCACAGCGAAAACTCTGCAGCCGTTTTCACCGCAAAGAGGATTATCAACATCACAGGCTATCCTGAAGCTGCACTGAGAAAGCTCCGGGATCACTTTTTTATTACTTATACTTACAAGATCTCTGAGCCCCTGTGCTCCATATGATATGTCATGACCATTTTTATCAAGAAGCTCAAATCCCAGAGCCTGAAGCATTCCGGCTCCGCCGTCATTAGTCGCACTGCCTCCGATGCCGACAATAAAATTTCTGCAGCCCTTTTTAACAGCATCTCTTATTATCTCGCCAACTCCAAATGTTGTGGTAACCATGGGATCTCTCTGAGCCTCGGCAATAAGAGTTAAGCCTGCTGCAGCCGACATTTCAATGACTGCAGTTTGTTTATCATTCAATATGCCGTATTCACATGATACCGGTAAACCAAGCGGACCTGATACAATCGTACTTATTTTCTTTCCGCCGCAGCCTGAAATCATAGCATTTACAGTTCCCTCACCGCCGTCTGCAAGAGGCAGAACCGTAATATGTGCTTTGGGATAAACTCGTTTTATCCCGACTGCTGCACTGTTTCCTGCCTGCAGTGATGTAAGACTTCCTTTGAATGAATCTATTGCAATGACAATATTATTTGTTGTGCTGCTGTCCGGCTCTCCGGAATATTCTGACGATTTGTTCATGTTATGTACCTCACAGCTATAATTATTTTTTATAACAATTATGCCACTGTTAATGATGATTTGCAATACATATCATCTTCTGCTATGTTTTAAAGATTAAGACAGTATGATTATTCTCAAGTAAAAAATATCATTAAAATATATCTGCTCCGGATAAATGCAGCAAATAGGATCTTATCTCTGACAAAACAGCTTTTATGTATTAAAACTTAATAATCTTTAATAATAAATGCAGTAAGATCATAATTACGCAATTATCAATTAGACTGACACAAAAATATCTCTGTCTGCCAAAGGAGTAACTCAAAATGACCGAAAAAGAACGTATGCTTTCAGGACGTCTTTATAACCCTTATAAAACAGGGGACAATTCATGGGAAAAAACAAGAGAGGCACTTGATAGTTTCAATTCTCTTAAGTTCTCGCAGTCAAACGAAGGAATGAAGTATCTGAGAGACATTTTTGCCCAGCTTGAAGATGATGCTGTTATAGTACCGCCGTTTTACTGTGACAGGGGTGCACAGATCAGAATAGGAAAACATTTTTTTGCGAATACAGGGTTTCTGATTCTTGATGAGGGACCAGTTACTATCGGCGATAATGTTTTTATAGGTCCGAGAGTATGTATCTATACAGCATGTCACCCTATCGATGCAAAGGTCAGAAATATGGAACTTGAATATGCAAAGCCGGTAGCGATCGGTGATGATGTCTGGATAGGAGGCAATGCAGTTATCAATCCCGGAGTAACGGTATCAGGTAATGTTATAATCGGATCAGGAAGCATAGTAACAAAAGATATTCCTTCCGGCGTAGTTGCTGCCGGCAATCCGTGCAGGGTCATCAGAGAGATAACGCATGATGATGAGCAGTACTGGAATGATCAGCTTGCGGAATACAGAAGTGATCCGGATATAGGATAGTATTTTAAACCTGCTGTAAGCATCATCTGTTTTCTAAGCAGAGAGAGCCATGCACATCGTTTCGTGCATGGCTCTTTTTAGTAATATTATATTACAGATGCTATATCTGCACACTTGATAAAGTACGATCATGCCGCTATATATATGAAAATGGCCTTAAGTCGATAAAACATCAGCATATTCTAAATAATAATACATATTTATTTACATAATTGTGCTTTTGTGATATAATTTTTTTACTGAGATTGTATTATAAGGATATTGAAAAATTTCTTAAAGCTGTATTTGAATAATTCAATTTAAGGACCCTAAAAACATTTTAAGAAACAGACACAAAAATCAGGAGGAAATTATGAGAAAAAACAAAGGGAAGCTATGCGCTGTTTTATCTGCGCTGACGTTAGTATCAGCAACTGTTATGATCTCCGGGGATACCCGGAAGGTATCTGCTTTGAGAAATGATGAGTTTATCTATGAGATAGAGGACAATCAGGTAGTAATTACAGGACTTGTACAGACAGCACCTCTTGTTCTTGAGATACCGGATGAGATCGATGGTCTGCCGGTAACGTCAATAAGAACACTGTTCGGGACAGAGAGGGAAATTATTATTCCTGATACTGTAAAAGAGATTGAAAAGGATGCTTTCAGATCAAGCTATTATCTGGAGAAAGCAGTTATTCCCGAAAGTGTAACGCAAATAGGCGACGGTGCATTCAGAAGCTGCCCAAAGCTTAAATACTGTGAGATAAAGGGAGAAATATCAGAAATTCCGGACGGCATGTTTGAGGAATGTCCTGAGCTTCAGACAGTTATATATCCTGACAGCGTAATGGATATAGGAAGGGCTGCATTTATGGGCTGCAGTTCTCTGGAGGAAGTAGAAATACCATATGATATGACAGCGATAAATGCGTATACTTTCAAGGGATGTTCTTCACTCAGTGAGATCGATATTCCTTACGGAGTAACATCTATAGGGGAATCCGCTTTTGAAGGATGTTCATCAGTAAAATCACTGGAGATCCCGGATACCGTAACCGTTTTAAGCCATTCGCTCTTTAAAGACTGTACGTCTCTTCAATACATAAGGCTCCCGGAGGAAGCAGAAGATCCGGATGATCCGTTAGCGGGTGACTATCTGTTTACGAACTGCTCAAGCCTTGAAAATATTGTGCTTCCTTATGGAATAACTACTCTCGGATACAGCTGTTTTGAGGGCTGTACAAGTCTTACAAATATAATAATACCTGAAACTGTACATACTATAAACTGGGCTGCATTCAAAGACTGCACCGGGCTGAGTTTTATAGATCTTCCTGATAACCTGGTAGTGTACGGAAATGATCTTTTTAACGGCTGTACATCACTGAAAGAGGTTATTGTTCCTGATCTTACAAGAGAATTCGGCGGAGAACATATATTTAAGAACTGTACTTCACTTGAGAAAGTAGTCATCCCTTCAGCTGTGGACTATAATGCTAATCCTCTCAACTGTAATTCATTTGAAGGCTGTGACAATCTGAAAGAGCTGTATTTTATGGGAAGTATTTCGAACTTCGGCGGCAAATATCGCGGATATATTCATGATACCGAAAATAATACATACACAAAAAATGAAGATCTTACAGTATACTGCCGTGAGGGATCGACTGTACAGAAGTATGCATCAGATAATGAATTAAATTTCAAAACTGTCAGCGGTTATGATGCCTATGTAGCTTATATCAGGGCTTACGATTACATGAAAGAAGAATATACGGAGTTTACAAGTCTGCCCGGAGATATGAAAAATAAAAACCATCCTGCATTTATTTATAAGGACGGCAGGTACAGTGTTTCACTTGGATTTGGATACTTTACTATACTTGGAGACGAAACAGATGCCGTTATATGTACAGGAATTTCAGCCGAAGAGTATCCTAATTTTAATATTTCCCCTGTAGGCGCCAGAATGAATTCAACAGATATGTTCGACTTATATGATCTGGTGGAATACTATATTGATGAATTAGACGGCATATACTACATGTATGTTCAGTTTGAGGGCAACGACGATATAGCTTCACTTAAACTGCCTGCTGATACGATCCAACTTGATTTTGAGGTATCAGGTATTACAGATGAAGCTCATAATCCGGGTTATCTTATGGGCGATCTTGATACAAACGGAACTGTCAACTGCAGTGATTATGTAATAATGACTCAGTATCTACTTGGATTGAGAAAGCTTTCTGACCTGCAGCTTGTCCTTGGCGATCTCAATGAAGACGGCAGTGTAAATGTCCTTGACCTGGTACATATGAAGTATTTTTTTCTTTATAACTGAGTAAGTACACAAACACACAGATGAACAAAATACCGGTTACACATTTAAGAAAGTGTACCGGTATTTTTATTAATGATTATGTTTTCAAAGATCAGATCTGATCGTGAGCATTTCAGACATGTTACTCTGTTATCTCGATCCTGTTTCCGTCCGGATCTGATATACAGCTTTCGTAGTATCCGTCACCTGTCTGTCTGCACGGACTGTATAGTGTATAACCGTCATCAGTAATACGCTTTGTAAGTGCAATTACATCATCTTTTGTGCCGACTGAAAATGCAATATGGCTGATCCCGTTTACCTTTTCAAGTACTTCTCTTACTTCAAGAAGTGTATGTGACATGATCTCCAGTCTGACATCACTGTCAAATGTGAGAAAATAGCTTGAGAAGCCTTTGCTGTTTTCGTATTTTTCATTGCTCTTTGCATTAAAAAATTTTATGTAAAAATCCTTAAGTCTTTCAAGGTCAGGAGTGTATATAGCAGCATGTGTAATCTGTACTTTCATAAAATCACCTCATAAATATTTTTGTATATCATTTCCAGTCATAAAGTCAGGCAAAAATATCAATGCTCATGTGTGATCCTCACGAAAGCAAACTGCCAGAGCTCGTCTGTATTCTGTGATCCGGTTTTCATAATACGCATGCTGTTGTATCTTGAGTAGCAGAGCATTATTAAATATTTTTTCAACATACAGACATTCACTCCCTGCTTTGTGATATAATTTATACATATATTTTAACATTGTCAATGATCGCGTGTCAAGGAATTTATGATCATATTATTTTTTAAAAGGAGTATTATATGAGCTATTTTAAGTACATTGCGGCAGACACGCCGCTTGATGAACTCACAAATCCATACGTCAGATACTATAGTGTCAGTCAGGCGAGGCAGGCAGGAATAGAACTTGATTATGAACTGCTGAGCTCAACGGATCCTGATAAGGAAAATACGGTAGTATGGTGTGAAAGTGAAGATAAGTTAAATTTCCCGTGTGTCTATGCTGTAAAAAAGGAGGATTTTACACAAGACATAGGGACCCGCAGGACATACTGTGCAGTTCTTGAATGCGGTGATCTGAAAAAATATGCAGGAGAAGTTCTTAATTACATAAAAAAAGAACTTGTTAAAATGAATGAAATAGAACTGTGGTGTATCGATCTGGGATTAAGGGACAGAGGAAAGGAAGTCAGGACAGATCATATAAAGGCAGACAATCTGTGTCAGGAGCATATAATGAAAGCCTTATATCTGAATACCGATACACCGTACTGTCTGATAATACGAAAAGACGTAAATTAATAAAGAAATACAGAAAATAAAAAACCTGACAAATCAGATACTAAAAATTCCTTTACAATTAAAATCACAAGTGATATAATGTGAATTACCTCATTTTACATGATAAAACATAAGAACAAACACACAGAAAAAGAAAGAGGGAACTTTATGTCACATGCTCAGTTTATTAATATCAAGGGACTTACACAAAACAATCTCAAGAATATTTCTCTTAGCATTCCTAAGGAAAAGATCGTAGTTTTCACCGGTGTTTCAGGTTCGGGTAAATCAAGTATAGTATTTGATACTATTGCAGCTGAAAGCCAGAGGCAGATGAATGAAACATATCCGGCTTTTGTACGTTCAAGACTTCCGAAGTATGAAAAGCCTAAGGCTGATCTTATTGAAAATCTGTCTGCATCGGTAGTAATAGACCAGAGCGCACTCGGCGGAAATGCACGTTCAACAGTCGGTACGATAAGTGAGATGTATTCGGCACTGCGTGTACTGTTTTCAAGAATAGGAGAGCCGTATACCGGGACTGCATCATTTTTCTCATTTAACGATCCAAACGGCATGTGTCCGGAGTGTTCGGGAATAGGAAAGGTAACTACACTGGATGTAGATGCATTTCTGCTGCCTGAGGAAAGCCTGAATACAGGAATGATAGACACAACACTGTTTCGTACAGGCAGCTGGTACTGGCAGCAGTATACAGGTTCCGGACTGTTTGACCCTGATAAAAAACTGAAGGACTATACTCAGCGTGAGAGAAATCTTCTGCTGTACGGAGCGGAGGAAAAAGGCGGGGAACGTGTCAGCAAAAAGGTTGAGGGAATATACAACCAGTATGCACGTCTTCTGCTTAAACGTGATCTTTCTGATAAAAGCGAAGCTATGCAGTCAAGGGCAGAAGAACTGATAAAACAGACTGAGTGTCCTGCCTGCAGAGGAAAACGTCTTAATGAAAAGGCACTTGCGTGTAAAATAGCAGGATACAATATTGCAGAAATGTGCGATATGGAGCTTACTCAGCTGCGGGATGTACTTTCAGGAGTCGATGATCCGAGAGCGAAAACAATAATCGAAAGTCTGACTGCATCACTTACAAGAATGATCGATATAGGTCTGCCGTATCTGTCTCTGAACCGTGAATCCTCATCACTCTCAGGCGGCGAGGCACAGAGACTCAAGCTTGTAAGATACATGGGAAGCTCACTTACCGGTATGATCTACATTTTTGATGAACCGAGTACAGGTATGCATCCGAGAGATGTTCACAGAATGTCACATATGCTTGAAAATCTTCGTGATAAGGGAAATACGGTTCTCGTTGTAGAACACGACAAGGATATCATAACAATTGCAGACGAAGTTATTGACGTTGGTCCGCTTGCCGGCAGAAACGGCGGTCAGATCCTGTTCCAGGGAAGTTATGAACAGCTGCTCGTATCCGGAACGCTTACAGGAAATGCAATGAAACAGATAGTACCCGTCAAACCTTCACCACGTATTCCGAAAGAGTTTCTTCCCATTACAGATGCAAACATTCATAATCTGAAAAATGTCTCGGTTCAGGTGCCGCTTGGCGTGCTTACAGTAGTAACAGGAGTTGCAGGCTCAGGCAAATCAAGCCTTATAAGAGACGTATTTGCACAGAAATATAATGACAGAGTCGTAATGGTAGACCAGTCACCGGTTACAGCTACAGGACGTTCAACTCCTGCTACATTTCTTGGATTCTTTGATGAGATAAGAAAGGTAATGGCATCTGAGAATGGTGTAGACGCTTCACTGTTTTCATTCAATTCCAAGGGTGCCTGTCCTGCCTGCAAGGGCAAGGGCGTCATAGTTACAGAGCTTGTATTTATGGATCCGATCGTTACTGAATGCGAAGAGTGCGAAGGTACAAGATACAGCAAAGAAGCACTTAAGTATAAATACCATGGTAAAAATATAACTGAAATACTTAACATGACAGCAGAAGAGGCACTGGAATTTTTCAGTGAGAACAGGAAGATATCAAAGCAGCTTACCGCCATGAATGAAGTAGGACTTTCATATCTTTCACTCGGACAGCCTATGTCAACTCTTTCAGGCGGTGAACGACAGAGAGTAAAGCTTGCAAAGCACCTTCACAGCAAGGGAAATATCTATATACTTGACGAGCCGACAACCGGTCTTCATGCCTCAAATGTATGTGATATCATGAAGCTTCTGGATTCGCTCGTAAAACGCGGCAATACCGTTATAGTTATAGAACATAACCTTGACGTTATGAAGCAGGCGGATTATATAATAGATGTAGGTCCTGACGGCGGCACCGGAGGCGGGGAGATCGTATTTACAGGAACTCCTGAGCAGATGATCAGCAGTGCCGGGACTATTACGGCAAGATATATGAGAAAGTCGCTGGATCGTTAAGATAAATTCTGTGCTGCAACACTAACTCTGAGCATGTATGCACAGTTCTGCCGGCCGCACGGCAAGGCATATTCAGCTTAAGCTGAGACATCCTGAAAATCATCCACCAAACAAAAATACTTCCTTTCAGTCTATACCCAATTATGAGTATCATCTGATCGGAAGTATTTTTATTGTTAATTTATGCTGCGTTTATCAGTCCGCAGAATATTGTGTAACCAGTTCGTTTTTTATAAGGCAAAGGTCTAAAATATTTACATTGCTGTCTGCATTAACATCAGCCGCTTTAATATTTTTTATTTCTGCAAAAGGCACATCAGGCACCCATTCCTGGAGAGCCATTACGTCTATAGCATTGAACGATTCATCACAGTTTATATCAAACGGTGTCTCGGTAATCACGATCTCAGTGATCTTATCTGAAAGTTTTCTGAATGTTATACCGTTTTCGTCGTATACTATTTCCGCAATCTTCTCTGCCGGAGTAAGAACAGAACTTTCGTCACCCGCGCAAGCCGACACAACACCGTCATCATCTGTCAGAATCATTTCCCCGTTCGGGTAACAAAACGATTCAAAACAAGTGACTTTTTCATTTCTTGTGTCGAAACAGCCTATCTGAGAGCGCTGCATACCAGATCCCCATGAGTATGTGAAATACAGCTCACTGAATCCGTCACAGTCAATGTCAGAAACAGCAAAGGATGTGACACCAACACCTCCGAAGTATTCACCAAGCTGGTATACATTGTCATTGTAGAGAAGTATACTCTTGCCGGAGTCAGTGGATCTGAAGACATTGAAGCCATATTTGTCTGCCATCTTCCCAGGAGAAACATTGTAGCTGTCATCTGTTTTCATTTGGGCAGTTTCGCCATAAGCTGCAATAAAATCATCCACACCTGTCTTTGATGGAGTAAGCTCATAAAGCTCTGTTGTCTTATCATTGTTGTTTGTGCCGGCAATAACTGCAGTTGGCTGATATGCCGAAAACATAATAGCTGCAGAAAGTATTAAAGATATTATTTTCAAACTAAGTACCTCCCTTCATTAATTATCTGTCATCTGATTTAAGAATTTATAAACGCACGGTTTTTCGGAAGCTCACCAGGTAAAAAACGTATGATTAATTTTACATTTGTGCCTTTCTTTAGAGTACCACATATTCTTAGCATTATCAAGTAATTTCTGCATATTTTCATTAAATTCAGGATATAACATGCAGCTGTCTCGTGAGTGAGCCTGAGTGAATACTGATGTATTGATTGTGCATATATAAAGCTTTAGAATAATGCATGACTGAATTGTACCGGGATAATTTATCCGAGAAAAATCTGCCCGCTTACAAAGATTTCTATTGACATTTGCCATGATTTATGATACATTTAGAAACATATGAAGAAAATGTGTAAGTAGCTTTTACTTTTACTGCACAAGAGATTGAACATCCCGGGCTGAAAGTGTTCATTGCAGTGGTAAAATGTGAATTTCAGCATTGGAGTAGCCTGTGAAAATCATTTTTCAGTGAATTAAGCAGGGTGTTTTCGTACACACAATTACGATTTTTGAGTGCGGAGAAAAATATCTCCGAATATGAGTGGTACCGCGGAACTTCTTCCGTCTCATTTTAATGAGACGGATTTTTTTATTTTTAAGGAGGTTTTCACCAGATGAATGAACAGATCGTTCAGTTAAAAGAGAAGTTTGAAGAAAAACTATCTAAGATTTCTATAGCTTCAGAACTTGAAGAGATAAGAGTATCATTTCTCGGAAAAAACGGATCTATAACAGGTCTATTAAAGCAGATGGGCAAGCTGCCGAATGAAGAAAAGAAAACATTCGGTCAGGCAGTAAATACCCTCAAGAGCTTTGCTGCTGAAAAGATAGCAGACAAGGTAGCAGAACTCCAGAAGCTTGAGCTTGAGAGAGAAATAAACTCCATGCCTGAGTTTGACGTTGCAATGCCGCCGAAGCTTGACAGAGGTTCTTATCACCCTATCACACTTGTACAGAGAAAGTGTGAACAGGTATTCCGTTCAATGGGCTTTACCGTTGAGGATTACAGTGAGGTCGTAACTGACTATGAGTGCTTCGAATCACTCAACATTCCAAAGTTCCATCCGGCAAGAGACATGCAGGATACCTACTATCTTGAAAATGGTCAGCTTCTGAAGTCACAGACTTCTGCAGCACAGAACGCTATCTATAAAAAATACCGTGATCAGCTTGTAAACGAAGGCAAACCGATACGTGCAATATTCCCTGGCAGATGCTTCAGAAATGAGTCAACTGACGCATGCCATGAAAATACATTCTTCCAGATGGAAGGCGTAATGGTAGACAGGAACATATCCATTTCAAACCTTATCTTCTTTATGAAAACAATGCTAAGTGAAGTATTTGAGAGAGATATCAAGGTCAGACTCCGTCCGGGCTTCTTCCCGTTCGTAGAACCTGGATTTGAACTTGATATAAGCTGCCTTATCTGCGGCGGTGAAGGCTGTCCTTCATGCAAACACAGCGGCTGGCTGGAACTGTGTCCATGCGGAATGATCCACCCGAATGTTCTTTCAGAGGGCGGAATTGATCCGGACAAGTATACAGGCTTTGCTTTTGGTCTGGGTCTTACAAGACTTGCTATGATGAAGTACGGTGTCAAGGATATCCGTGATTTCAACGGCGCAAACCTTGTAAATCTTTCACAGTTCACAGATGATAAATAAGGAGGTCAGGATAAATGCTTATTTCAATTAACTGGATCAAAGACTTTGTTGATCTTAGCGGTTTAGATATAGATGAACTCATTCATAAGTTTTCTCTTTCAACAGCAGAGGTTGAAAATGAGATTTTCCATAAGGGAAGTGATCTCAGCGGTATAGTAGTTGCTGAAATCAAATCCATCGAAAATCACCCGGATTCCAAAAAGCTTCACCTTCTGAAGGTCGATGCAGGTGAACCGGAGCTTACAGATGTTGTATGCGGTGCACCTAATGTACGTGTCGGCATGAAGACTGCTTTTGCAAAGCTAGGCGCTCATATCGGAGATATAGACATCACTCCCAGAGATCTTGCGGGATTCACATCATATGGTATGTGCTGTTCGGAAAAGGAACTCGGTCTGAGTGATGAAAATGCAGGCATCATTGATATAACAGATGATGTCCCTGTAGGTACAGACTTAAAGGAAGTCTACGAGATCGATGATATAATCTTTGAGGTAGACAACAAGTCACTTACAAACCGTCCTGACCTCTGGGGCCATTACGGAATCGCACGTGAGTTTGCCACACTTGCAGGCAGACCGCTCAAAGCTCTTGATACAGCAGATCTGAGCGTATACAATGATCTTCCTAAGGTCGATATCAGGATAGAAGATCCTCTGTGCAAGAGATACACAGGCATACAGTTCGGGAATATCACAAGAAAAGTAAGCCCTGTCAATATGCGTATCCGTCTTTTCTACTGTGGTATGAGAGCTATCAACTTCCTTGCTGACCTTACAAACTATCTGATGCTTGAAATGGGACAGCCGATGCATGCATTTGATTCAAGACAGGCTGAAAAGATCAGAGTTAAGCGTTTTGAAAAGCCTTTTGACTTCACAACTCTTGACGGTGTTGTAAGACACTGCGATGAAAATACACTTATGATCTGCAATGATGACACTCCTGTTGCAATTGCAGGTATCATGGGAGGACTTGATTCAGAGATCGTTGACGATACAACTTCTCTTACACTTGAGTCAGCAAACTTCGATGCTGTTTCTATCAGAAAGTCATCATCACGTCTTGCTCACAGAACTGATGCTTCAATGCGTTATGAAAAGAGCCTTGATCCTGAAATGACAGCTGCTGCAGCTGCAAGATTTGTAAAACTTCTTTCAGATTTTGACGGCGGCGTAAAGGTTACTTCATCACTGACAGATGAGTATATTACCCATTTTGATAAGGTAACACTGAACTTCGATAAGGCATTTGTAGATCGCTACACAGGTATTGAGATCTCAAATGAGACTATAGTAAATACTCTTACTTCACTTGGCTTCGGTGTAACTCTTGACGGTGACAACTTTACTGTTGACGTTCCGACATGGAGAGCAACAAAGGACGTTACACTCAAGGCTGATATTATTGAAGAGATCACAAGAATCTACGGTTATGACAACTTTGATGTAAATACGGCCACTGCACCTCTTTTCCCTGTGCGTATTTTTGAGGAAAAGAATGTTGAGGAACAGATAAAGGATATCCTTGTAAAACGCTTCTCACTTCATGAAGTTCATTCATATATCTGGGCATACAATGATGAGTACAAAAAGCTCGGAATAGATGTTGAGGATAATATAAAGCTTCTTAACGCTACAAATCCTAACATTGAGACAATAAGACGTTCAATGATCCCGAACCAGATCTGCCAGGCAAGAACAAATGCTTCTTATGCACCTGACTTCGGTATCTTTGAGATAGGAAGAGTAGTTGACGGAGTTGATGAAAACAATCTTTGCCGCGAACACAAGAAACTCGGCATCACACTGTTCTCAAAGACTATGGATGCACAGTCACTTTACTTTAAACTTACAGATATGATCAGTGTTGTTATCGATGATATAAGACACAAAAAGCTTTCATACAAGGCGTGTGAAGCAGATCACGGGTATATTCATCCGAAGAACTACAACACTGTACTTTGTGACGGCAGGGAACTGGGCAAAATAGGTCTTCTTCATCCTACAGTTATAAAGAAGATAGATAAGAAGGCAGCAGTTGTATTCCTCGAGCTTGATATTGATGCTCTTGTATCAGTTGAAAATGCCGGAATCAGGTACAGCGAAACTTCAAAATTCCCTGCAATCGATGTTGACCTTACATTTGTAAGTGACAGGTATGCACCGATCAAGGAAGCCATTGAAGAGGTAAATTCAGATCTTATAAAAAATGTCAGCGTTATCGACATTTATAATGATCCGGCCGGCAAAGCTATCACAATACGATTAAGCTTTGTTCATACTGAGAGAACTCTCACAAAGGATGAGGTTATGGAGATAGCTGATAAGATAACAGCGATCCTTTCAAAACAGGGAATTACTCTTAAGAGTTTATAATTTATTCAGATATTTATCTAAAAACGCTGATGCTGCAGAATGCGGCATCAGCGTTTTTTGTGGTGTAAAATATATAGACTCTGCAAAAATTATGTGGTAAGATATTAGCATACTCTGAAATTACATAAATTGAAATAATGACATAAGAAGAGAGGCGCATAGTATGAAGATCACAGTTAAAAACGCAACACCGGTACTTAATACCACAAGACTGCTGCTGCGTCCTGTAAAATATGAAGACATTTATCCTGTACATGACCTATGGATGCGCGATGAAGAAGTATCCAGATACATGTTCTGGAAAGCAAGCAGTGATATAAACAAAACTAAAGAATTTATAGAATATGAACTTGAAAATACAGAAAATGATAAATGGAACCGCTGGTTCATAGAACTCACAGAAACAGGAGAGCTGATCGGCACATGTCTTATTTTCTATAACAATGAGGAAAACAACTGGGATATCTCCTACAATCTTGCCCGAAAATACCAGGGTCACGGATATATCACAGAAGCTATGACATGCGTACTTAAATATGCCCATGAATCCCTGAAGATTAAAGAATGCATTGCCATCCACGCTGTCGAAAATCCGGCATCCGGAAAAGTAATAGAAAGACTGGGCTTTACATACGAAAAAGACGTTCCCTACGAATGCAGCGGCGGTGAAATAAAAACAACCGGAAGATACTACAGACTTGTATTCTGATTTTCATGCTTACAGAATAACCGAAGTGTGTAAATTTCCCGAAGGTTTAGGGCGATCGGAAAGCTCTGACTCACTCCGCAGAGTGAGAACTACGGCGTAATATAATACTGAATTTTAACTTATAAAAGTTTAAATTTCCCGAAGGTTCAGGGCGACCGGAAAGCCCTGACCGTACTCCGCAGAGTACGGAATCTCTGCCATAACAATAAAATCTGATCATAAACTCATATCTTTAAAAAAGAAAGGTGACAATAATGAACTACATAATAAGAGAACTGAAAGAAACCGAGATCCATCTCCTTGATGACTTCATTTATGAATCAATATTCTTAAAGGACGATACTATCATCCTTCCCAGATCCATTATCGAAAAACCGGAAGTAAAAGTCTACACAGAAAACTGGGGCAAACCTGATGACATGTGCCTTGTTGCCGTCTGCGACGGCAAGGTCTGCGGTGCCGTATGGACCAGAATAATCAACGGCTATGGACACATCGACAATGAAACTCCCGAGTTTGCTATAAGCCTGTACAGGGAGTACCGCGGCCACGGAATAGGAACGGCAATGATGAGAGCAATGCTCAGCAAACTCCGCGAAAAAGGATACAAGCAGGCGTCTCTGGCAGTCCAGAAAGAAAACTATGCAGTGCGTATGTATAAAAAAGCTGGCTTTGAGACAGTTGATGAAAATGAACAGGAGTATATAATGATCTGCAGACTGTCATAACAGATTTTAGTGCTTAAAACATATAAGTTTTGCAGTACTTATATGTTACCGTTGTTATATCCTGAATAAAACAGACTGCAGAGTAAGTCCTGCAGTCTGTTAATAAATAATTCATTAAATTAAGCAAGTATCGTACCCGGGATCCAAATTGTCAATTGTCCAGGCTCAGGATACCAGTATGATGGTATTTCAATAGAAGTATCAGCAATAATAAGCAGTTTATTATTGTCGTCTACAGTAAAGTCTCTGCCTTTTTCATATATCTTTCCTAGGTTATCACCTCTGGAAGGATCGTAAGTCTCAGATTTAATAGTATCAGCAACAACAAATTCCTTTGGGAGGTCATTAGTAAGACTAGTCAAACTTATACCGGAGAAATTATAATTTTCAATTACAAAAGTATATGTCAGTGTATCACCCGGCATTACAGATGACTTATCCGCTGAGGCAAAGAATGCTTCTCTTTTTCTGTTCACTATGATTTTATCCGATTTCGTAAACAGATTACCTGACGGATCATTCTGTAGCGCTTCAAATGTGAAAGTGTTGTAAACACTGTATATGGTCTTATCCATATTTAGATCTGCAGTCTTGGAGAAGGTAAATACTAATTCCTGATTTACCGGCAGTTCTTTGTTAAGCTTGTATTTAACTTTATTACCAACAAGAGACTTGTCAGGCATTAATGCAGTACAGTTGTGATTTTCATCATATAGATATGCACTGACCGAATCAGGTTTATACTGAAGGTCATTGTCTGTTAGACAAACATAGACAGCCGGGTCTGCAAGAGGCTGTGTACCGGTATTTTTTACGAGTCCCTGAAAAGTAATTGTGTTTCCATTGCAGAATTCTCTGGGGGAGTTTGCTAATGTTAATTCTACAGCATATGGAACAGTGTTTACAGAAGATATTATACTGGTTTGTATATCCATATAAATACAACCTTTCATAAAGATTATACTTTATATATTTTATTGATAACAAATTTTATCAGTAAAGATAATACTGAAAAAAATCTTAGAGTTAGAAATATTTCTATGGTATATATCTTTATGGAATATAATAAAAATACGGTTTCATATTCAAACATAACAGAGATATTAAAAGATCAGACTGCAGAGAATACCTCTGCAGTCTGAATGAGAGGTTAAGCGTTTACAGTACCTGTAATAGTTATAGTTATTGTACCTGGTGTTATATTTGGTGCTGTACCTGTAGCAGCAGGAACATTAAGTTTTTGAGTTGTTGCGGTAGCCGGTGCGATTGTAAGCTCATTTGTGGTAGTATCTACAGAATAGTCTGTATCTTTCGTGTAAGTTGCCGGAGTACCTGTTGCGCCTTCCTTGACGGTAACTCCTGTTACTGTATAGTTTGAAGGCAGCGGATCAGTAACTTTTTTAACAGTTACTGCTGTACTATCAAGGTTTTCAAGAACAAACGTATACGTCAGTGTATCTCCTGGATTTACAGTAGCCGGGCTTGATGATTTTACTATACTGAATGTTTCTCTTGTAATTACTTCTGTAGCAGTTGCTGTAAGAACTGAACCTGTAGCACTTGCCTGGTTTGCAGTAAACGTATCAGTACTTGATATGGAGTTTGGAATAGTACCGGTTGTAGCAACCTGCATATCATAGGTCAGAATAATGCTTTCTTTTGCCGCCAATTCGGTAGGAAATTCGAATGAGATACTAGTATTAGCAACGGAAGTTTCTGTAATAGCTAACGGAGTACCTGTAGGAGGAGTTGTCGAATCATCATACAGAAATGCAGTGGCAGAGTTAGGCACGTAAGAAAGTGGAATGCCAGTCAGTGCATGTGTTATAACAGGGTTAAACAGAGTTCCGGTATTAGTATTTATAGCATCAGCCTGGAAGGTTATGATATCGCCGGGTGAGTAGGTTTCCGGGGATGCAGTTAATGACAGTGTTGCAGAATAGTCAGCATTAAGAACAGTTATAATTTCATTTGAAGCTAGATTAACTGTAGTACCGCCAACTTCATAAGCTATATTGCCTATATTTTTCAGATCCATAAAACCGATCCTTTCTGAAATATTTTTCCCGAGGATATTTTCGGGTATTACATTATATTCCATAAAGACAAACCGTGTGATATATTTAGGCAAGGAAGCCGGCAAAGCAGCAAAGTAAAAAATATATAATAAACAATTTCCTATAAAAATTGACCAAATAATATTCTGAGGCGTATTATCAGTGAAAGGGGGATGATAAGATGCAACAGCTTTCATCACGGCCGGATGAAAAACTTGAAATAATTATGAACAAATATGCAGATATGTTATTTCGCATCTGCATTGTTATGCTGTCAAATCATGCAGATTCACAGGATGTGATTCAGGAAACAATGATAAGCTACATACGCAGTGCACCGGTTTTCCGAAGTGAAGAGCATGAAAAAGCATGGCTGATAAAAGTAACTGTTAATAAATGCAGGGATCTGCTCAGACATAGACTCAGACATAAGACGGTAAGTCTTGAAAGTGCTGCCGGTATTGTGCAGCCGCAGTCTGACGGACATATCCTTGATTCTCTTATGAGTTTGCCTGAAAAGTTCCGGATAGTACTGACATTATATTATGTTGAGGAATACAGCACTAAAGAGATTGCAAAGATAACAGGAAAAACCCAGTCAGCGGTAAAAATGCGTCTGAAAAAGGGGCGCGTCCTTCTGAGGGAGATTTACAGAGAGGAGCAGGAGTAGTATGAATTATGATAAACTCAGGGAAAGTGTAATGAAAATAAAAATGCCTGATGACATGAAAAGAGATATTATTTCTGAAACGTCAACGAGTGTAACTATAAAGAAAAGAAAAAAAGGATACAGATTAATAAAACCTGCTGCAGCTTTTGCGGCCGCGGTATTGTGTGTCAGTGTTACAGTTCCTGTGCTTGCAGCAAAATATGATCCGGTATATGAGGCTATGTACAGCATAGCACCGGCAGCAGCCCAGTTTTTCAGGCCTGTGAATATGTCCTGCGAAGATAACGGGATCAGGATGGAAGTAGTATCAGCTGATGTGCATGACTCCACAGCACAGATATACATAACTATGCAGGATCTGACAGGAGACCGTATAGACAGCAGCGTTGATCTGTATGACAGCTATGATATAAATACTCCGTTTGACAGCACGGGAAACTGCACAATTGTAAACTATGATGAAGATACAAAGACTGCAACATTTCTAATAACGGTCGAACATATGCATAATAAAAAGATCAAAGGTGATAAACTGACATTTTCAGTAGGTAAATTCTTAAGCAATAAAATAGTCTATGAAGGAACAGAGATACCTTACAGTCTTAGTGATATAGAAAGTGTCAGTCAGACACAGGAGGTTGACTGGACAGGATGCAGCGGACCTGAAATCGAAAGAATGTTTGACGGGCAGTTATCCGGACGTGAGAAGTTTACGGCACTTATCCCGTATGAGCCGTACGCAGACTTTCCGGTACAAGGTATAGAATTTACAGGAATGGGCTATATAGACGGCAGACTTCATATTCAGATCATGATCAGGGACCATCTCAAAAATGATAATCATGGATATTTTTATTTTACAGATTCTGATGGTATAAAACAGGATGAAAGCTATGATTTCAGTTTTGTAAAATATATCGGTGATGAACGTGTGGATTATAATGAATATGTTTTTGATGTATCGCCTGAGGAACTTTCCGGATACACTCTGAAGTGTAATTTCTGGACTTGTGATACGCTTACTGAAGGTGACTGGAGTGTAACGTTCCCGATAAAATGATAGGGGCATCAGCGGACTGTCTGGCTTAATACGTTGTGCTGCCTGTTGTGCGGATCTGCATCTGACAGTCAATGCCGTGACAATCATAAAATAGAGTGGAAATAATAAAATAAGCTGTTGCGTTTTACTCTGAATAAGAGAAAACGCAACAGCTTATTTTTGTAAATGTACTGATTATTTACTGAGTAACAAACAAAAGCTGACAGGTAAATCTGTTGTCAGTAATCACCGGACTTAAATATCTTAATAATGTCAGTTTTCTTTTCTTGTATACAGTGAATCTATTATTTCTTAATGCTTCCGAATAATCAGAAATATGAGAGATCTGACATTGTATAATAATTTGTATTTTTCTCAATAAGATGGAATAATTACCTTGTCCTTTCAGTATAAATAACTATACATTAAAATTGATGGGAGGTAAAAAAGATGCATACTGAATTAACAATTTCACCGGGCGAAGCAAGAGGATTATCTAGATATGTAAATAATGACGATGTGATTTCATTTATAGTAAATAATATAAAAAATGACAATGTTGATGATTTATGCAGGCAGGGAGGTAGGATTCAAAATTCAGAAGTTGGACAATATAGAAATTTCAGAATAGACTGCCAGAACGCAGTGGCACGTGGAGGAAGATTACCTGAAGGTGGCTATAATATACAGCTGCAGACAAACGGACGGGGATCTAGATCATTATGTGGGGCTTTAATTGATTACAGAGCATTTGATAAAGATCTAATAAAAACATCACTCCTCGTGGGAAGAGTCAGAGAGGCCTTGCATGCCAGTTATAATGAACAGAAAATGTATTATATTATTTACAATGAAAGGATACAAAGAAGATGAATCAATGGAATGAAATGTTTGAAGGAAAAGTGTTTATATCTGATCTGGGAGAAAGTAAAGAAACTGAGAAGAACGGCAGGAAAATTACTGTTGCCAGATATGCTGTGTGGTCTCCTGTACAGGGATGCAGCAATCATCAGGTTGTAGAGGTAAGTGATGACATTGATGATCTGATCACAAGGTATAATGTTCCACCGGACAGGATCTGCTGTTTAAAATCAAATTGAAATATTAAATGAAAAGGATGTTGATAAAAATGAATCTTGAAGATTTGATTTCGTCAGTAAGCTCGTCAGTCAGACAGGCACAGTCAAGTGTTGAGAAAAATAATGTTAAGCAGTATGTCGATACATATTTTAAAAAACTTAAAGACAGTGATGGATCTCTGACACCTGTAACAAAGGCATTTAAGATTAAAAGTTCTGATAGTTCAAAGATCGATGTTCCTCTTGTCTCTCTTGTCAATCATTCAACAGTGACTCTTGATCAGGTCAATATAAAAATGAATGTCATTATGTCAGTCAATTCATCTAATCAGATTGAGGCTGCATTGACAGCATCTTCTGATAATTGTGAAACAAATATGGCAAGTGAGATAGAACTGATATACAAACAGAAAGATCCGGCTGAAGGTTTAGCCAGAGTAACACAGGAGACCCTGAAATTAATATAAATATTTAGGAGGTTTTATTTATGGCAGCTGCACAGGATTTTGTAGGATTACCGCTTGGTCTGCTGATATGTCAGCCGATTCTTGAGGTAGCAAAAGGACAACAGGAATTATGCAGTGTTTATCTTGAAACGATTATGAAACTGGCGTTTGAGGATAATAAAGATGGAGGTGACAAGCCTTATACAGCAAAGACTATCAAGTTTACAATCAATCGTGTTGTTTTTGATAAGGCATCAGGCAAAACCAATCAGGTGCCGGTACAGGTTGAAGCACCGCTTCTCTCACTGGTTCCTGTTCCGGCATTTACTATGGATGAGGCAACAGTAAACTTCAGCATGGAAGTCAAGGATCAGATAGTTGATACAAATTCAGTAAACACCGAGGCATCAACCAGTATATCAGCCAGTTACTGGGGATGCAAGGCTACCATTTCAGGAAAGGTAACAACTGCAAAATCAAATACAAGAACATCTGATACCTCAGCGAAGTATGAGATATATGCAAGGGCTGTTCAGCAGCCTCCGGCTGAGGGTATGGCAAAACTCACTTCATTATTTGCTTCAGTTGTTGAACCGATGGAAGTAAGCGGTCAGGCTTAAGAGTATAATAATTTTAAAGGCGTCAGAAGCATGAGCTGCTTCTGACGCCTGATTTTATATTATGCTGTTATACCTGTTGAATAATAATAAAGATATCTGCTATTTTCTGCACCACATCTTGCACTGCAGTATTCTCTGACCGTTATCACCGTTTTCCTTGTCATATGCAAATTCATTAAGCAGGTTGCATGGAAAATCAGCACATTGTCCACAGTTGTCCTGCTTTTTATTTTCACAGCATGATTTTATAGGGCAGCTGTCTCCCCAGAACGGTGTATCGATATGTACGCATCCTTTACAGTTCATCTGTTCCCGGTACTCACACTGTGAGCACAAAATACCACATCTTGATTCAATCATTTTATAATACCTCCTGTTTCTTTGTTTTACACGATACTGCTTTATTTATTTTGTAATTAAATAAAATGACCTTTAAATATATATTAACATATTTTAAGCATAAAATAAAGCAGATTATGAAAACTTGTGCATTGTGCATGGACAGGTTATAAAGTATATGTGCATAGTTAATACTAAACGATAAGAATTTGAGATCTATATACTTTAAGATATTCACAGCATAATAAGATATGCTTTTTATATAAATATTTTAAGTAATTGTTAATAATTAGTGTAACAGGAGTATAGTTATGAATGCACAAATATATGAGTTTGAGGCGATAATAAAAAAAACAGAGGACAAGGACGGGGCATATGTAGTATTCCCGTATGATATAAAGAAAGAGTTTGGAAAAGGCCGGATTAAAGTTCATGCCGAATTTGACGGTGAACCATATGACGGGAGTATCGTAAATATGGGAATAAAAAATGATGACGGCACAGTCTGCTATATAATCGGAATAAGGAAAGATATCCGTAAGAGTATCGGAAAACAGCCGGGAGACACTGTTCATGTGACTGTTGCTGAAAGAGAGTGATTTTTAGCTTTTTTATTTTGACATTGTAAAATAATGTTTGTATGTGATATAATTATGATAAAACGCTGCAAAATGATCTTTAGACAGGCTTTTAAAATGCTGTAATATTTTATTGCAACTCCGGGTTGCATGAATTTCCAAGCCGGCTATGCAGACATTTTATTTATGATGATATATAATTACAACATGGGAGGCAGAGAAGATGACAATTGGTGATATGATACAGACACTGCGTATACAGAAAAGTCTTACTCAGGAGACACTTGCCGAAAAGCTTGAGGTTTCAAGGCAGTCGGTTTCAAAGTGGGAGCTCGGACAGGCTGTTCCGGATGTCGATAAGATCATCAGGATGAGCGAGCTGTTCGGAGTTAGTACAGACAAGCTGCTCATGAGGGATACAAAAGATGAACAGCCAGGCAAACCTGCACTGCACTTCGCAAGCACAATTCTTATAGTGAGTGATTTTGAAAGATCACTGGATTTTTACCGTTCGCTTTTCCAGCTGAAAATAACAAGTCCGTTAAGAAGCGGTGACAAGTATGTCGAGTTTTACATCGACAGCAAGTGTATCGCTCTTATGAGTGAGGAGTTAATGGAAAGTGAGAGTATTACAGACAAAAACGGCAGCAGGATCATTCTTAACTTCTGGGCAGAGGACCTGAACGCCGAATATGAACGTATCAGAGATCTTGATATAGGCAGTATATCAGAAATAAAGGATACTTATCCGCATTATCACTATTTTCACCTGACTGACCCTGATAACAACATAATTGAAATAACAGGAGGCTATCACATGAGCGTAGAAATCTGTCAGAGCTGCGGCATGAAAATGCAGGCAGAGGATCTCGGTAAAAATGCCGATGGAAGTGCAAACCACGAGTACTGCAAATATTGTTACCCGGACGGAAAATTCAGCAGTGAAGTAACTATGGATGATATGATAGAACACAATCTTAAGTTCCTCGATATGTTCAATAAAGAGGCCGGAACAAACATGACTCCCGACCAGGCAAGAGCCGGAATGAGAGAATCGTTTCCGGAACTGAAGAGATGGAAGAAGTAAATCAAACAGCTGTATAAACGAGAAGGCACACATCCCGGAGAGGGATGTGTGCCTGATCTTCTAATGATATGCGGTCAATAAAAAAAGATTTACATATATAAAAATTAGTGCTAATATAGAAGTTATAAATATTTACAATTATTGAGGAATTAATTATGTTAAAACAAGAATACTCCCAATATTCGCAAATTGAGTGCATAAATAAAATCTGTCATTTATCAAATTTTAAAGAAATAGTACTAGCATATAAAGAAAATCTAAGAATATTAGAAGATTATATTATTTTTAAAAGTACAGATGATGATTTCAGTGTAGATTTGTATAAAATGTTTCGCAATATTGAAGGAATAGAATATCAACTATTATCACCATTTAAAAATGGCAAGGCTAATTATATTAGTTCTAATTCATTGAAGAGATATTACATATATGGTGATTTATTTACGACAGAGGAAAGATGTGTTTCATTTGATACACAAACAGTTAGTTATATTGACAGATACTATCATAATAAAGAATCATCTCTACCTCAAAACTTTCAAAATGTAATTGATATTATTAAAATGCAATGTATAAGTGTTGATACTCTTCCATATACATGTGAAAATATCATGTTATCTGGTACTGATTTTAGTAGTGTAGAGGACACGTTATTTTCATTTGAAAAGATATTTTATAATAAGAAAAAAAGCGACTATTTTTGCCGTTCTCAGGTGAAAAAGACAATAAGTTTATATAATAAAAAAAATACATATATCACAACAGTATTAGTTAGATTATATAACGTAATTTATTGTATACTTTTGAAGATAGTATATATCCAATTTAGATATAATAAATTAAAAGACAAAATCAATTTATTATGTGATTTTATGAATCATGATTTATGTGCAATAATGATTCCTGAATTAATATTAGCGAAGCATTATTTTGAGAAAGGTCAAAAATATAGATTTTTTGGAAAAATACAAAAAAACAGAATTGATGTATTAGAAAACCTAAAAAACATGGCTTGGGATATATTTCATCTTAGAATGAACGAACGTGAATGTTTATATTTTAATAAAAATAAAACAGATATTTTAATACCTTATTTTTATACGTATGATAAAAGGTTGAGTGAAATAAAAAAGTGCTATGATTTAGATGCAATAGCTTTATGTGTTGAAACACAGGAAAGCTATCAGTTCTATTCAAATATTAATGAAGTTCAAGGATTTATTGAATATCTATTTACACCAGATTTGATAAGTAAAAGAAGAAAAGAGCATGAAACAGTTGATATTAATTTATTGGTAAAATCTTGCGAGGAGCATCTTATAAGTTTATTATTAGATAATGAGTGAAAAACAATATGTATAATTTCGAATAATTGTTCATTTTAAATTAATTATTTTTATGTCTTTATAATTATTTACATCTGAATTGGTTTACAGAATAATTGTAGAAACAGCCTTGATCATTTAGGATTCTTGATATAAAACATAGATAACTAATTAAATATTCTGCCAGTAGAATGCATGCGTTACCTGTATTATATATAATAAAGTAAACAAATTACATTGCATGACGGAAAATTCAGCAGTGAAGCAACTATGGATGAAATGATAGAACACATTCTGAAGTTTGTCGAAATATTAGTTAAAGAGGCCAGAACATACATGACTCCAGCCCAGACAAGATCCAGAATGAAAGAATCGTTTCCAGAACTTAATATATGTAAGAAGAAAGTCGATGTTGCTTAGATATAAACCTATAACTTGGATTTTGTGTCTTTTATAGCTTCATTAAGTTGAAATAATTAGAAAAACAAGCTATAATACTATTACTAATACAATTTGGAAATTTATAATAGGAGAGTTATGATGTTTTTTCTAAGTAAAATTGATGAAATATATGAAACAGAAAAAAAACAATATGAAATTGAAAACAATTATGATTTTTGTAGCTATATACCAATAAAGCCTATAAATATTAATACTTCAATTGATTTCTTAATAAAAAAACAGGAAAAAGCTAAGTTGTTACTTGTGTGCGGAAAACAAAGAGTGTATGTATCAGATTTACAAGTAATTGATACTGTTATAAATATGGATATTAATGATATTAGATGGCTCACGCCATATTCTGATTAGTCCATAAAACAGCACCGACAACCCTGTTGTCCGCGGGACTCCGCGAACGACAGGAACGTCAATTCTGTTTTCTGGCCTTTCAATAAATTGTACTAAATTCAAGTGGAATTCTTTTTTTATTTTGAGAGGAGTTACGACTGTGTTAGTATACAATGATTCATTTTCATATAAAGATCCATTGAATATTGTTTTTTTATGTGGAAATAAATATAGTAAAGACGATGAACGAGAAAAACGTAATATTCTCAAAAAATTTATAGAATCTGATACTACATGTAAAGTAGTTATATTAGAGGAGAATTTTGTTTTTGCCAGAACAAATAAAAGATATCTTGCATATAATGAAGCTTTTCTTAATAGTTTAGCTCAGGTGGAACAATTGGCTTCATTATTTGCAAATAAAATAATTATTATTCATGAAACAATATCAACAGCTGCTGAATTAGGGATGTTTGCAATAAATCCAAGTTTATCAAAAAAAATATGTTTGCTTTATCCCGATGATATCTCAATTGAGGAAAAAAAGATTACACAATTTATTAAATTGGCTTTTATTAATAGAGAAGGAAGCAATACTAATATAGGATCACAAATTATTTATTATCCAGATGTTGAGGTATATAGAAAATCTTTGAATAAAAGCTTTTATCTCACTTATTTTCATAATAATCAGATAGGACTCAAACTAGGTAATAACATATTGGATTTTATTAAATCTACATCAGAAGATAATAGAATTTACTTTGAAAAAATAATATATAGAAAGATGTATTCTAATTTTGATTCAATTGATTTTTGGGTTGATAATGATTCTAAAAGCATAAATGCTTTTATTAACAGTAAAATTTTAAGGATACAATTACTATCGTTAATATGTGTTAATGAAATAAAACTGGAATTGAGAAAAAACAAATCAATTACTCAACATGTGACTTTTGTTAGTAATAAATATTGTGAAATAATAAAAAATACAATATGTAACATTGAAGGACTTGTTATAGATGATTTTACCTTGCAAATTGAGTTGAAATCATCAGAAATTTGTAAGTTAAGACAAGCAGTTGGTTTCTATATTTTTATGTTACAAGCTTGTAAATTAATAATTATGGAACAGGAAAATAGCAATTCACAAAATAGAAAAATAATAATCACCACAAAGTTATTAAATGTTGCAAACCAACTTAAAGGATGCATAATAGAAAAGAAACAAACTGCATTTGGGAGACAAGAAATATGACAAGTCAAAATCCTGATATAGTTATTAAATATATAAAAACAAAAAATAAAATAAGAAAAATATATACGTATTCATCCGATGATTGTGAACTTAGAAAATATCATCAAAAAATATATAAGTTCTTAGAACAAAGATTTGTACCATCTATTTTTACTAAAGGATATGTCAAAGGACGTTCTATTTATCAAAATGCTAAATCTCATATGTACAATGATTATTTTATTAAGCTTGACATTAAAGATTTTTTTCCTCATATTTGCCATAAGCAGTTAATAGACAAAATGTATTACGAGATGAATATATTAGAAAAAGATCAAATTAGCAAATTAGAGTGTATAAATATTATAGAAAAATGTAGTATAAGTAATCGTGGAATTCCTTTAGGTTTTATTACGTCACCTATTTTATCTAATATTTATTTAAAAGAATTTGATAATATTTTTTATGGAAAATTAAAGGCTTTAGAATTAAACAATTTGGTTTATACAAGATATGCTGACGATTTAACTTTATCTTTTAAATATAATAAAGCAAATAAGTGTATTTTTTTGGAAGATCAAATAATTAACATAGCTAACGAACTTTTAAAAAGATATGGCTTATTTTTAAATAAGAATAAAACTCATTCATATAATCTAAATATATCTAATCATGTTAGAATAACTGGAATCAATATCTCCATATTAGAAAATGGAAAGAGAAAGTTAACAGTTGGAAGATCTGAAAAAAATTTTCTTTATTGGCAGGCGATTAATTGTATTAGAGATAAAGATAAAGATAAAATTAAACTAGTCAAAGGGTTACAATCATATATATTATCAGTTGAAAAGATAGGATCCGAGGACTGTTATTCTAAGAACATGAAAGATAAAGTTAAGAGTTTTGGATATAACACATTAAAAGAACTTATAGACAATTTATAGTTCCAAAATAAAGGCACACATCCCTCTTCGGGATGTGTGCCTTTATTTTGGATGAAATTTAGAATATATGGTTGAATTTGTTCACGTATAATGATATAATTAACACGAATAACTAATAACAGTCATGTATACAAATATTTTTGTATATTTCAAAAATAATTTTAACAAATATTTATAATAGCAATTCTCTCAATACTTTACTACAATTTTATAGAAAAAAAGAAGGACAATTAAATGAAAAAGGCAAACGATATATGCAGTCTGATCTCAGATGAATTTTCCGCAAACTCGTACAGCGAAAATCTTATAAATGCTGTATGTAGTCTTTACCGTTACATGAAGCTCAACAGATGGACAGGTGCCTGTCATGCGTCAAGTGCAGTTTTATATGTTGTGCTCAGGGAGCTTGGGTATAAACCGCGGTTATGTATCGGTGAGGTTTACGGAAAACATCTGTACTTTGATCATTCATGGATAGAACTGGACGGAAAAGTAATTGACCTTGCTATAAGCATGACTTTATTTCACCATATGGCTGTAACAGGTCCGGTTATCCTGGACAAGGACGTTGTCTCAGGTAAAAAAACAGCTGTCAGATATGGTGTTCCGGGCAGGGGAATTGAGGAAGGCTGCAGTGTTATGATGAATACTCCGTTTACTCTGTACATGGATCTTAATTCATCTCAGAACGATCATCTATGGGATATTGTCAGTATTATACTTGATAAAAAAATCGATATAGACAGACTAAGTATTAAGTACAGAAATGTTCAGAGAGAGCTTGTCCGGATATAGTAAAGCTGTCTGAATACATATGCAGTCATGAAGTTCAGGTGATTACTGAGATAAAGTGGACTATACCCTGAAAAACGGACATTGAAATAAAACACCTCCTGTTGTAGAATAGAAACTACAACAGGAGGTGTTTTCATGTCTAAAGCATATACAAAAATAGAAATACTAAGTGAAGAGGTATTTCAGCGAAAAGCAGCAGGAGAAACAAATATGGAGATTGCAGAAAGCTATGGACTAACTTTACATCAGATTAAACAGGTAATTAGCCGTCAAAACCGTAAGGCACGTTTAATTGCCAACGGTTATGTCCCGAAGCCGAAGGGACGCCCACGCAAAAATCCAGAGAATGAGGATCAAAAACGTAATAACGGATTGATTGAGTTGCGAATGCAAGTGGAACTGCTAAGAAATTTTCTGTCCATGGATTATCAATCTCATTCTTGATTGCCAGAAACGATCCAAACAAACCTATGGCTGTCGTCGTGTTCGTGGGTGGCTCAAGCGTCAACATGGGATAAATGTTAATCTTAAAGCAGTTTTGCGTATTATGCGAAAACTAGATTTACTTTCACAGATTCGTCGACGCAGACCATATACCCATTACCAGCAAGCTATCCATAAATACACGAATTTGCTGCAGCGCGTCTTTTAACAACCACACCCAAATCGATTCTGGGTTACTGATATTACCTATATTCCTACAACAAAAGGAATGGTATATATGTGTGCTGTCATTGACTTGTGCGGTAAGATGGTATTGGCTTATCGTATCGGCAATGATATGACATCATCTCTGGTAACGGATACAATTCGAGAAGCAAGAGAAAAAGAGAAGGTCGCCGATGGACTAGCACTCCACAGCGACCAAGGGTCTCAATACACCTCACAAGCATACTTTGACCTAAGTAAAGAATACCACATTCGGCCGTCAATGTCTAATCCAGGATGTCCATACGACAATGCAGCGATGGAAAATTTCTTTGGAACTTTAAAAACAGAGTGTCTGTATCGGATGAGGTTTTCCTGTCGTTCGGAAGTAGAACATGCTGTAGATGAGTATGTCCATTTTTACAACTACGAACGTATCAATCTGAAAAACGGCCTCACTCCGTATGAAATTCGGAGCAAAGCCGTGTGATTTATTGATATTCTGCGATAGGATGCTTTTTTTTGTCTGTTTGATTGGGAACAGTCCATTATCATAGGAGGATTTTTTTATTACGAACAACGTCCTGAGAATTATATTAAAGAAAAAACTTTCTATATTCCGGCATATAAGTGATCAGCTTTTTTTAATGCTTCAGCGTCTTTTATTTTCTGCTTTATTTCTTTTTCACGTAAAGAAGCATTGATTTCGGATATTTCAAAATAATCAGATTTGCAATGTGTTCCTCTGGAAGCTGTAAATGGAATGCTTTGGCGGTTTGCACCAATACTCCTCCTTACATTTTTTGAACTGATCAAAACAATTACTCCAATCTTTTTTTATATTATTATTCAGTAGTACAATTTAATTGTACCTTTTTTATTGTATCATATAGCTGTATTTGTGTCAAGATAATTTTTCCACTTATTATAAAAATACAACAAAAAGTTTTGCGTTAAGAAAGAATAATTTACTTTGATGGATAATCGAAAAAGACAGAGATAATAACTTATATATATTATAAGTTTTTGAGTTTCTTGTATCATTAAGACAAAATAAATATCAGTTATGATAAATAATTATGTTGATTTACATATTATTGCGCTTTGTGATATTTATTATACTATTAAACACTGAATAAATGAATACAGGAGTCAATACTCAATTCTTAATTTGTTATATACCCTTTTGCATTATACTTATATCTTTAAACAAAACTCAAAACAAGTACCTTCTCCCAGCACGCTGTCACATTCGATACTGCCGCCGTGCTGTGATACTATGTACCTGACTATTGAAAGTCCGAGTCCGGAGCCGGGGACATTCATGGTTCTGGCTTTGTCGCCGCGGTAAAATTTATCAAAGATAAACGGGAGATCAACTGCGGGTATTCCGGGGCCGTTATCGCGTACAGATACATGAAGAAAATTATCCTCAAGAGAAAAATCAACATTGATACTGCCGTTTTTGTGACCGTATTTTACAGCGTTGCCGATAAGATTTTCCATGACCTGCGAAATACGCATGCGGTCAAGAGAAATGATGATATCGGGTATATCACTGTATGTAAGTGTGAATCCGTTCGTTTTTGCATCACTGGCGAGACCTTCAAGCATTTCACCAAAAAACCGGCCTGAGTAAACTTCTTCAGGGTTAATTGAAAGCTGATTGAGTTCTGCCTTGCTGTGCTCGAGTATGTCATTTGTCATCTTTGACAGAAGCATGGTTTTGTCAAGCGCCCTGATTGCGTACTGCTTTGCCTGGTCACCGATTACGATGTCAAGGCAGATGCTCTCAAGATAACCCTGAACGGTAGCAAGAGGTGTTTTCAGATCATGGCTTATGCTTGCCATCAGAAGTTTTTCGTCGGACTTCATGCGTTCTTCACGTTCAAAACTGTCACGAAGCTGTGCACGCATCAGTTCAAAGTCATGACAGAGTGTTCCTATTTCACCATCATAATCATACCTGACCTCATTGCCGGTGTTGCCGCTCAGAATACTTTTTGTTGAAGTATGCAGCTGTTTAACAGGAGCGAATATATCGTTTTTAAGTGTGTTTAGTATTATGAAAAATGCAGTAAATGATCCTGCGAGAATGAGAAGAGTGAGCAGTAAAACCGGGAGTAACTGTACAAATCCCGCAGTATATCTTCCTGTCGAAATATCCACGGCAAGAGTCGCAAACTGGACACCGTCACGGACAAGAGGTACAGTGTACAGCTTTTGTCCGGATGAGCCGAGGGTGTGAAGATTTACAGACTTGTTAAGGTGCATATTTTTCTGAAATGTCACAGTCCCGTTTGAAGAGACAACAGCATAAGAGAGATCTGTATCAGTGCTGTAATTATCATTTTCAATATCTGCGGCAAGCATATTTGCATCGCATCTGATCCTGTTCTCATTTACCGTGGAAAGTTTATCCCTGATCATTACACAACACAGCAAAGCAGCTATGAGTGAAAGAACACCCATAACTGCACTTGTTAATATCGTTATTTTTCTTCGTATTACATCTCCCATTTGTATCCTACACCCCAGACTGTTTTTATATAGCATGCTCCGTTTGCAGACAGCTTTTCACGCAGTCTTCCGATATACACCGTAATAGTATTTATATCTATGTATTCGGTGTAGCCCCAGACGTTGTCGATAAGCTGCTCCTTCGAAAATACCTGTGACGGATGATCGCAGAGATAATCGAGAAGTTTGAATTCCTTTGAAGTCAGTTCGACATTTTTGCCGCAGACTGTGACCTTGTGATATACACTGTCGATAGTGATCTCACCGAAAACCCGTGTTGTCTGGTTTACACAAGGTGTGCTGAAGCTTGTGTAGCGGCGAAGATGGGAACGTACTCTGGCACCGAGTTCAACAAGTGAAAATGGCTTAGTCAGATAGTCGTCGGCGCCTATGCCAAGCAGGAGAAGCTTATCCATATCACTGGATTTTGCTGAAATTATTATTATCGGGGCAGTGGATGAAAGGCGGATCTGACGGCATACTTCCATTCCGTCGACCTTTGGAAGCATTATATCAAGGAGGATAAGCTGAGGGGTGAAGTCTTTGGCAAGGGTTATGCCGGTTTCACCGTCGAAGGCTTTTTTTATGGAGTAGTTTTCTTTTGTGAGGAAGTTGCAGATTATATCGGAGAGGTCGTTGTCGTCCTCTATGACAAGGATCTTTTCGTTTGACATGATTTGATCACCAGAATGTTTGTTATTTTTGATATTTTTGTGTATCGCAGGAGAACGCACTCTGCGGAGTGCGGCAGGGCTTTCCGGTCGCCCTGCACCTTCGGATAGTCATTACTGCACTTTTGGATT
>JAUNSK010000003.1:128262-221081 GCA_030539275.1 Oscillospiraceae bacterium
CAGGGCTTTCCGGTCGCCCTGCACCTTCGGATAGTCATTACTGCACTTTTGGATTTTTAAAATAATACGAAAGGAAGGAGATTGCTCTCTGCGGAGAGCAGCAGGGCTTTCCGGTCACCCTGCACCTTCGGATAGTCATTACTGCACTTTGGGAGAATAAGATATTTAAATTATAACTCAACGGGATGATTTTGTAAAGGTGATTACCAGTTGTGTTCGGTGAGAAAGGAGAAGATGCGTTTTTCACGGTCGCGTTTGGTTGCAGGGTCGTATTTGCCGAGGTAGAGTTCGCCGTCTATTCTGCCGTCGGCGAGGTAGAGGAGGCGGGTGGCACGGGCGGCGGCTTTGATGTCGTGAGTTACCATTACGATGGACTGGCCTTTGTTGTTGAGGTCTGTAAATATATCAAGAACCTGGGTTCCCATGGAGGAGTTAAGGGCTCCAGTAGGTTCGTCGCCGAAAATGACCTTTGCTCCGCCTATAAGGGCTCTGCCTATGGCAATTCTCTGCTGCTGGCCGCCTGAGAGTTCGGATGGGTACTTGTTTTCGGAATCTGAAAGCTCGAGCATTTCAAGCAGCTCATGTGTTTTCTTGTTTATGGCTTCCTTTTTGTCTGTACCGTAGCCGCAGTAGGCGATATTTTCAAAGGCATTGAGGTCCGGCAGAAGGTTCATACTCTGAAATACAAATGAAATGTCTTTCTTTCTTACCATTGCTGTCTTTACCGGCGAGAGTTCTGATATTTCACTGCCAAGAAGATTTACTTTGCCGCTTGTCGGTTTATCCATTGTTGATATGTTATAAAGCAGAGTCGATTTTCCGCTTCCGGAGCTGCCCATTATGATCGTAAAATCTCCTTCATAGATCTCAAGATCGATATTCCTCAGTACGTTGTTTGATGTCTTTCCTGTTATAAAGCTCTTGCACAGTTTCTGAGTTTTTATAATTACGTTTTTCATATTATCCCTTCCTATTCTTCCATGAGGTCTTTCGGCAGTACCTTTTTAAGCGGAATCGAAAACAGCAGTGTTATGATGATTATTGCAAGTATCAGTATTCCTGTTACACCACATGTAATGGCTGTGTTGTAAATAAGTCCTTCTACACAGATCACACAAAAAAAGAATGCCTGCGAAAACAAAAGATGTACTGCAAGTGCAGCGGCAGCTGCTATAACAGTAAGTATCATTATTTTAAGAAGTCCGCGTATACAGATATATGAGTCTGTAAATCCCATAGCCTTCAGAATTCCGAACTGTCGTCTGTTTTCAAGGTTATTCATAAGCAGAAGATTTATTATATTCAGTACGCTGAACAGTGAAAATATTATTACAAGCATTGTTGTGAGAGGACCTGAAACTATCAGCAGTGCATTTATAGTACCGTCCAGAAATGACGGACTGTCAGATATTTCGTAGTCAATGCCGTTTGCTTTGCAGTCATCTGTAAAATCCTCAATAGTTATGCCATCTGCGAGTTTAACATAAATACCGGTGTAGCCCGTATCGGTTGAGAAGTTTGTATACTCGTCACCATTCATCATCAGGCTTTTTCCCATATTGTACATGCTTGAATAAGTTCCGGTAATAAGATAGTCATTTGAATAGCTGTCATTTGATACAGAAAACCAGTCTCCTGTATCAAGACCCAGGGATCTCATAAATGAATACGACATGAGGATCTCATCATTTGCCTTCGGATATCGTCCGTCAATCAGAGGAATGCCCATTGCTTTTTCGGACAGATCACTGCTTATGGTCAGATACACCTCATTCGGATTGAAGCTTTTGTCTGATGAAAGACCGACCATGCGTACATCATTGTTATAATATGTGTAGCTGACGACCATATCATTATCAGTCAGATAGTCCTCACACTTTTTATCACCTGTCATGATGATCGCGTCATGCTCAGGAAGGGCGAACCATCTGCTTGTATTGTCTCCGAGCTTTTCTATTGAATAATTAACAGTCGAAAACATAAGTGACATATAGAAGGAAACTATTAAAATGAGGATCGTCAGAATGCTTGCTTTCTTCCTGCGGAAAATATCATTGACCGCTGTTGAGAGAGGAGAGTAGGCATTTTTGATAAGTGATCTACCTATTTTGCTTTTTGTAGAGGCTGATTCAATTGAAAATGCTTCAACAGGTGTAATTTTTCTTATTTTCTTAAGTGAAAGCAGAATACCTGATGTAAGAAGCAAAATAAGCAGTACTGCGCAGCCGGCTGCTATATATACAGAAATGCTTGTTACCCTGAATTCACCGATATCACGCAGCACTGATGAGCAAAAGTACTGGGCAAGCGGCATACTCAGAAAAATGCCTGCAGTTATTCCGGCACTTCCTGCGAAAAGAAAGCTTTTAAGGTAAAACCCTATGATCTGTGAGTTTGTAAATCCAAGTGCCTTATATGTACCTATTGATCTGTATTCTTTCGACAGAGTAGAGGTAATAATAAAATTAATGATAACCAGTGATACTACAAATATGACCAGTGAAGCAATAATTCCGATACCTCCGAAAATATCGCTGATATATGAAATGCTCTGTCCTACATTTATTGAATTTGTCAGCTGAAATGCATTTTCTTTAAATTCGTCCGGAAGCATCTTAAGGTACTCATCACATTCTACACTTGGGTCGCCGGTGTAAAATGATATGGACTGTGCAGGAGTTCCGCCGAATTTTTCTGCTGTTGCCCTGTTCATATAAAAAGGTGTCAGTCCCATCATAGGTGAAGGACATACAGGAACTGCAACGATACCGCTTACGGTAACATTAAGTGAACCGTCGTCACCAAGCTGCAGTATGTCACCGACTTTTAAATTATTGGAATCAGCACATACACTGCATATCCAGATCTCATCATTACCGGGACATTTTTTCTTTTCACCGTCTGTTATTTCAATATTATAAATGAAGTTATCCACATCAGATATATAATTTACAACAGTTGCAAAGCTTCTTACTTTTTTGCTGCCTGAGTAAAAGCTTTTGTCAAGAATCGCTGCATCTGTGAACAGTATTTCTTTTGTGTCAGCCATCAGTTCATCTTGCCGGGAAAAATAATCATAGTCATAATTCCTGTCGACAAGAGCGACAATGCGCGGACAATTTTCGTATGAAGTGAAGTTTTTTGTGAAGATTTTTGTTTCTGCCACAAAGCATATGCATGCTGAGAAGATCGTCATGGTAAACATAAGCATAAGTCCGGTAAGCAGAAACTGAAATTTCTTTTTCTTAAGTTTTTTTAGCCACATATTCATGTTCCTTTCTAAGTGATAATGCTATTGTACATCGTATTTCTTACAATACTGCAACACAAATATAAATAAAGTATAACATGAAAATGAGAAAAATGTCTTTATTTTTGTTTTTAACTTCATAAGTATAAACTCTCTGGTCTCATCATTCCCTGTAAATTGACATCTTGTTTCAGGTATGATATACTTTATTTAAATATGTACAGATTAAGCTGATTATTTTGTATTATCAACAGTATTTTTTGTCTGGAGGCGGCAGTGTGTCAGATGTCAATGAACTTATCAGCAAAATAGTAATGAGTATCAAAAGCAGAAACCCGGATAGCAGTGATGCAAAGGTTTATCATGATGAACCTATAATCAAAACGGCCAGACAGCTGTCAAACTTTGTGCCGCCTGAGATAAAGAAAATGAAGCAGCTGGCAACAGGCTATGATTATTATCAGCATTCACTTGAGTATCTCTTCTATAAGCAGGGAAAGCTTATGGAGGACTATGAGGATGATTATGAATTTCACGGGGAATTCAACAGATATTTTCCGGATTATCAGTTTATGAACAATGATCAGCTCAGAGGATATTTTTCCTGGAGGACAAAGGTCAGACACGGAACCGTAGAAAAGACATGTACTTCGTTTGCATTTCTATATATTTATGAGCTGATAAATATGATCGGGGTAAAAACACCTGAAGAAGGCTTTGATACACTTGTTAAGTTTGCGGGACAATACAGGCAATTTGATGAACATATAGATTTTTATATGAGGATATGGCTGTGTGACTATGTTGTCTATTATAATCTTGACAGATCACTTCTGAATGAATATACTGATACTGACTTTGACAGTGCACTTATGGTCCTTCTCTCTTACAGATCAAAGAGTGACGAGGAACTGTTTGATGCGATATCTCATCTTTCCTCATATAATATAATCGGTTCAAAGTTCTTTAAACAGTATCCCGAAGTTGTAAAAAGCATAGTTTGTTCAGTTTTTAAAAGCATATCTGAGTACAGTGACAAAAACAGAAAGAGGAGCTACTGTGAAAAGCTGTTCGGAAACGGTACGTACAGTTCATACTATATGTTCAGCTCAGCTGTGTTTTATGACCATATCAAGTATCAGGACTATAAGTATGTAATAAATGATATTCACAGTTACAGATGTAAAAACGGCAACTGGGTCTGTGAAAAATATTACAGAAACCGCGGCAGATCAAAAGAGCTCGGGTCAGTACTCAAGGCAGTTGACTGTATGCTCAGGCAGAAGTATGAGTTCAGATATCCGCTTAAACAGGAAAAGACGACGAAGCTTCTGACCGGGATGATAGAAAAGGCAGCAGATGAATATATTGCCCTGCAGAAGAAAAATGCTGCACCGGTCATTGAAATAGATCTGTCAAAGCTTCAGGGCATCAGAAATTCGTCAGAAATAATCAGAGACAAGCTTATAGTTGATGAAGAGGAGATCGTTTATTCCAAGGATATACTTAGTCAGCAGGAAAACGATCTCCCGAAAGTTACTCAGAAAGAGCCGGAACCCGGGTTAAATAATGAACAGCCTGAGATACCTTGTACGGACAAACAGGATGAAGCGGATCAGATCCTGAATGAAACAGAGTACAGGCTTATGCAATACCTTCTTTACGGCGGGGATTACAGTTCATTTATCAGACAAAAGGGCGAGATGCTCTCTGTGGTAATTGATTCTATAAATGAAAAGCTTTTTGATATGTTTTCTGATACTGTAATAATGTTTGACGGTGATACGCCTGAGATCATTGAGGATTACACAGAAGAACTGAAAGGAATAGTAGCAAAATGAAGATACCTAAAAGAATAGCATCAGCAGTAATAAATTCACTTAAGGGCGGAGTAGTTCCGAGAATAGGTCTGCCGTATATAACTGTCGGAAGGGAAACAGAGATAAATGCCCTTCTTCATGATGTTGATATAATAGCAGACGGAGGTGCATCTTTCCGCTTTATAGTCGGCAGATACGGAAGCGGCAAGAGCTTTTTGCTGCAGACTATCAGAAACTATGTAATGGACAGAAATTTTGTAGTAGTGGATGCTGACCTTTCACCTGAAAGAAGACTTCAGGGTACAAAGGGTCAGGGTCTGGCAACATACAAGGAGCTTATCAGAAATATGTCTACAAAGACAAGACCTGAGGGCGGTGCTCTGACTCTTATTTTAGACAGATGGATAAATTCTGTGCAAAACGATACCATGACAGAGAGCGGACTTTCTCCTGATGATCCTGCATTCGGCAAAGAGGTGCAGAAGAAGATATATGAAGTTATAGGTTCTCTTAACGAAATGGTTCACGGCTTTGATTTTGCAAGGCTTCTGAGCGTTTACTACAAATCATATACTGACGGTGATGATGAGACCAAGTCTAAGGTTGTAAAATGGTTTCGCGGAGAATATGTAAATAAGACTGAAGCAAAATCAGAGCTTGGAGTCAACATTATTATCACAGATGATGACTGGTACGAATATATCAAGTTATTTGCAGTTTTCCTCAGGAAGGCAGGCTATAACGGACTCCTTATGCTGGTCGATGAGCTTGTAAATATCTATAAGATCCCTAACAGCATAACAAGACAGTACAACTATGAAAAGATACTTACCATGTACAACGATACTCTTCAGGGTAAGGCAGGATATCTGGGCATAATTATGTGCGGTACACCGCAGTGTATAGAGGATACAAGGCGAGGGGTATACAGCTATGAGGCACTGAGATCACGTCTGGCTGAGGGAAGATTCGGCAGAGACAGTGTAAAGGATATGCTCGCACCGGTTATTAAGCTTCTGCCTCTTACAAATGAAGAGATGCTTATCCTTATAGAAAAGCTGGCCGATATACATTCACAGCTGTTCGGCTATGAACAGAAGCTGAGTCAGGATGACCTTATAAGCTTTATAAAAATAGAATTCAGCAGGATAGGAGCGGACACAAAAATAACCCCGCGTGAGGTGATCCGTGATTTCATAGAGCTTCTCAATATCGTATATCAGAATCCACAGATAAATGTAACGCAGCTGCTTACTTCAGAAGGGTTTGAATATGCAGGCAGTCAGTCATCAGATGATGAGTCAGCTGTCAGCGAGCAGTTTGCTGAGTTTGAAATATAGGTGTCATGATGAATATTTTTAACAGATATGCACCGTTTGTGCAGGACTTTATTTATCAGAACAACTGGGAGGCATTAAGGGCAATACAGGTTGCAGCCGGTGATGCCATATTCAATACAGATGATAATGTCCTTCTGTCAGCCTCAACCGCTTCCGGAAAAACAGAAGCGGCTTTTTTTCCGATACTGACGCTTTTTTCAGAGGATATGCCGTCGAGTGTCGGCGCTGTTTACATCGGACCGCTGAAGGCACTTATAAATGACCAGTTCATGCGTCTGAATGATCTCTGTGATGAGGCTGATATTCCTGTATGGCACTGGCATGGCGACGTTTCACAGTCACACAAGAACAAGCTGCTCAAACATCCGTCAGGAATACTTCAGATAACGCCTGAGTCACTGGAAGCTATGCTTATCCATAAGCATGCTGCTATTTCAAAGCTTTTCGGAGACTTAAGATTTATTGTTATCGATGAGGTGCATTCACTCATGCGCGGCGACAGGGGAGGACAGACTCTGTGCCTTATCGAACGTCTGTCAAAGCTTGCAGGGGTCAATCCGAGAAGAATAGGTCTGTCTGCAACAATAGGCGATCTTGAGACTACAGGTGAATTCCTTTCATCTGGTACAGGCAGAAAAACAGTTATTCCGAAGATAGAGAACAAGGGTATAAAATGGCGCCTGTCAATGGAACACTTTTATGTACAGGGAGCACAGTCAGCTGATTCGTCAAAAGATATCAGTGCACTCGGAGTCCTGGAAGAGCCGACAGACCAGGCACCTGTTAATGCTGATCCCGGGATCGGCTATATATTTGAACGTACCAGGGGTAAAAAGTGTCTTATCTTTGTAAATTCCAGAGAAGAATGTGAAGCCGTTACAACTACTCTCAGGCAGTACTGTGAGGCAAAGCATGAACATGATCGTTTCCTTATACATCACGGAAATCTGTCGGCTTCTTACAGGGAGACGGCTGAGGCTGTAATGAAGGATGAGGATGCGTTCATGACTACAGTCACAACTGCCACTCTGGAACTCGGAATAGATATAGGACGTCTTGAGCGGGCTTTTCAGATAGATGCACCGTTTACAGTATCGTCATTTCTTCAGCGGATGGGACGGACAGGCAGACGTGATCTTCCGCCGGAGATGTGGTTTGTAATGCGTGAAGAACAGCCTGAATCAAGGGCAATGCTCCCTGAAACTATTCCATGGACACTTATTCAGGGAATAGCACTCGTTCAGCTGTACCTTGAGGAACGCTGGGTCGAACCGCCTAAACTGGACAGACTTCCGTTCAGTCTGCTGTATCATCAGACAATGAGTACACTTGCTTCCTGCGGTGAGATGACGCCGGCACAGCTTGCATCACGAGTTCTGACACTCAGTTATTTTCATCGTATCTCAGAGGATGACTATAAGGTACTGCTCAGGCATATGCTTGAAACTGATCATATCCAGCGTACTGAAAACGGCGGACTTATAACAGGACTTGCAGGCGAGAGAATAACTAATTCATTCAAGTTCTATGCTGTATTTCAGGAGAATGAGGAGTATACGGTCAGATGGGGTTCGCAGGAGCTTGGAACTATAGTAAAACCACCTCCGGCAGGTGAAAAGATAGCACTGGCAGGTCATGTCTGGGTAGTTGAGGAGGTTGATCATAAACGTCATCTTGTCTACTGTGAGCAGATAAAAGGAAAAGTTCCGGCATACTTCGGTGAATGTCCGGGAGATATAAATACTAAAATACTTGAACGCATGAGAGAAGTACTCGGTGAAACAAAATCGTATCCGTATCTCATGAAAAATGCTGTCTCAAGACTTGAACATGCAAGACATACGGCGAAAAATTCACACATATATGATGATCCGCTTATCAGTCTCGGCGGTGACATGTGGTGCCTGTTTCCGTGGCTTGGCTCATATGCTTTTCTTGCACTTGAACGTTTTATAAAGGTAAAATGTGCGCCTGTTCTGAAGATATCCGGAATGAATTCGTCAAGACCGTATTTTATCCAGTTTACAATGAAGGCTGACAGGGAGACATTTTTCAGTGTTATGTCAGAAATGGAAAAAGAGCCGCTGGATCCGATGGAGCTTGTCTATCCCAGGGAGGTTCCGCTCTTTGAAAAATATGATGAATTTCTGCCCGTCAGTCTTGTCAAAAAGGGATTTGCATACGGAATACTTGATATCGACGGGATGAAGGCCAGGATAAGAAGCTGGAAGAACATAGTCTGAATATAATAAAAAAAGGCTGCCGCATTTTTTGCGGCAGCCTCGTCCTTGTAATCTTCTTTACCAGGAACTTTCTTTCCGTTAGTTATAAAGAGTTTGATCTTGGCTAAGGAAAGTGAGCGGTCAGTATGAGCTTTCTCATACAGCCTATTAAATATTATATGATTAATATTTATTAACATATACTATTATAACATATAAGTAATTATTTGTCAATTAATATGAGTTTTTATTATCTATCTAAAAGTAAACAAACATTCTATATTATTTACTAACTCTTTATTATGAATGTTACAGCCATATGCTTCAATATATCCGTCTTCAGAGATCTTTATTCCTACGCCGTATCTGGCCAACTTTTTAGCAGCGGCCGTACGTCCGCCTCCGCTACTTCCTGCTTCGACAGAAACAATAGAACCGGCACAGTAAAATGATCCATCAAGTGATACAACCGTTGCACCGTCGAGTCCTAATATCTCCTTGCGAAGTACCTTATCTATATTGAAAAAAGAATTGATCCTGGTGTTCGGATATTTCAGAAGATAAGACAATATTTCAATTTTCTCCTTACTTTCCTCACTGATGCTTAAAAGCATTTTATTATCTTGTGTATCAGTCTCATACAGATCTATTCTCTCATTTATTGTATCAGCAAGCTGGTTTTCTTTTTCCTTCAGAATTATTGCTATACATCCTCCGGTATGAGCAAATGAAACATCCAGCAATGTACAGTAAAGTTCTTTGATATTTTGTCTGATTTTGGCTTCACAGTCAGATTCTTTTATTTCAGCTGAGTTGTCCGAAAGAAAATATGGCCGTAATTTACAGTATACGCGCTGCCAGTCAAATACTACCCATTTATTTCCACGCTTTGCATAGCATATAGATCTGTCTTTAATTATAATGATTTCTCCATTTGTCATAGCTATAACGCCTATTGATGATCCTGAACAATGATATGCCAGGTCCAGAAATTGAAAAGGAACAAACGGATCCTTCTGACTTTTGATTTTACAACAGGAAGGCCTGGTATTTCGAGACAGAAAAGACAGTATATGACCTGCGCAATCCAGTAGAATTCCGCTGAATACACCGTCAGTAAATACTGCACTGCTGTCATTGTTTAAAAACTTCAGATAGTCGGCTTTTGAGTCATTTGATGTTTTATCAAAGTCGATGACAATTCCAAACGGTATATTCTTGCCTTCATATGTACGGCTGGCCCAGTTTACCATGTGGCAAATGACTGTATGAAGGACAAATGCATTTTCTTCTGTTTTTGTAAGTCCTCTGCAAAGGCCAAGTTCAAAAGCAAGGTTCATTGAGCGTTCCTTATATGATGCCTGTCTGACCAATGATTTTCCATAGGATCGCTGTCTTGTATATGTTATGTAGTTGTATTCAGCAATCTTCAGCAGTTCATTCAGAATAGTTCTTGCGCGTTTAACTATTGATTTGCTGTTATATGAAACAATACTATAGCAAAAATGAGCTTTTTTGTTTGAATATACTGCTGAATAAAAAAACAAATATTCTTTGTTATTGTCTTTTTTGTCAACTGATATTTCTATAAGTTCTTTATTGGAGAACTTTTTATGACATATATCTCCTTTGTTGCTTCTGACATCAAACAGGGGAAGAATATAAGTTTCTATAATCTCTTTGAATTCATCTCGTGCGGATAAATAGTTTTCTGATACTTCGGTACACATTTCGATCATCTCCGTTGTTTATTAATAAAGTATATATTGCCATATAATACATTATACAATTATTTCCGAAAATAATCAATATATAGTAATAGAACATGATAAATTTATATTAAAAAGCCGGCTTTCTATCAGATTATCCTGCATATCTCCGATACTGGTTTCATTACCTTCTGTCTGGGTGTATAAGCCGGTTTTCCTATAGGCACAATGCTCATGAGCCTGTATCCTTCCGGGATGCCGATAAATTCATTGATCTCTGCCTGCGCAACAACAGGATCATTCATCCAGCATCCGCCGAGCCCCATATCGTGGGCGGCAAGTAGCATATTTTCAATGGCCGCTCCTACAGAAAGAATATCGGGGCTGCCCAGCATATCAAGCATTGTATCATGATCATAGCCGTTTTGTTCATAAAACCGGGTTACACGAGGGTCATGATAATTCATTATGGTTTTATAAACACATATTACAAGCGGCGCATTTCTGAAAAATGTAGTCTGCCTGATCCTTGAACTTAAAAATGCATCATCACCGCAATCCTTGTAAAATCTCTCAACACCCTTCTGAGTGGCAAGTGCAAGACCGTCTATCATTTCACGGGATTTTACACAGGCAAAATACCAGCACTGGCTGTTGCAGCCGCTTGGTGCAGCAGCAGCTGCATTTATCAATGCTTCTGTCTGTTCGTCACTTACAGGGTCACTGCAGTATTTACGGATGCTTCTGCGGGTGTTGATAGTACTGAACATATTATTCATGATATTTACCTCTTTTATATTTAATTTGTTTATTTTTAAACTATCTTTATATTTTTTATTGACATAAACTGTAAAATAAGATATAATAAAGATATTCTAAAATATCTTGTAAAAAATGTTGATAATTATAAAAATAAATGTTATACTTTATTAAAGTAATGATTTTTAAAACTATTTATCGACTATATTCGTTAATATGACTAATTATTATGAGCCGATAAATATTATCGGATAACAAATTTTTACTATTTTTAAGTTTTTAAAATGAACAGGAGGGACAGTTATGGATAAAAGTTTTTCAGTTTTTTTTCTCGATAAGACCTACAGGTTTCCGGAAGGGCTTAACACTTATTTAGGCCTGCTCAGATTTTTTCTGAGAATGCAGGAAGATCTATGTTATTGTGCACAGAAAAAGGCGGAGTCTGCGAAGAACAGACCGTTAAGCACTAAGGATATTATGCCTGAGATCGATATTAACCTTCATAAAGTAATATCTATTTTATCAGAGAACGGAATTGATAACAGGACTCTTTCAGATTATACTGATAACAGTAAAGGCTTAAAGGATTTCGAAAAAGTATGCAATGCCAGAAGTAACTTAACAGGCATGTCATCTCTGGATATTAACTCAGACAGCAGTAATCCTGAAAAATCTGCTGAAAAGAAGTTCTCCACAACTGCTGCTTCTATGGCATATGAGTACAGCTGTTATAAGAGGGAGCAGAATAATAATAACTCTGAAAATCAAAAAAACAATATTGAAAACGATTATTTAGAGGAAGCAAAACAGCATCTTACACATTTTGTTTATGAAGTGATGGATCTGTTTATGGTTGACGTGATAAATGCTGAAAAGTTTCATGAGGAAGTTCTCAGACATGCTGATTTCAGAGCATCACAGGCAGCTCTCGGACAGCTGAAGGTAAACGCTGATAAACAGTCTGTACTGGAAAAAGCATTTATTCTGTGCCCATATAATGAAAACATATATGATGAAATTCTTAAGCGCAATATGCTGAATGCACAGACATACAAAACTGCTAATTATTTTTGTCCTGATATAAAGATTGCGCAGCAGATATTTGATATGTGCACAATAAATGACGTTACAAAAAAGTATTCAGCCGAATACAAACGAATAAGTCCATATCTGCCGATACTGTCTGCTCAGTTAAGACTGAGTGAAAATGCCACAGTCAAATTTATGTTTAATAAGGCATACGGTTCATTTGTTAAAACATTTGAGACTCTTGAGAAAATTCCGTCCTACTCCAAAAAAGAGATGAAGGAATTTGTAAGTAAAAATATTTCAAATGAGGGTGAATATATATACTCACTTTCACAGGGACAGATCGAACTTACAATGCAGACATTTGTAAAAACAAGAATTGATATGGATAACTATGGTTTTCTTCTGAGCCATGGATTTAAGTTTGAAAAGATTCCTGCCCAGGTATCTGTTGAGAATTATTTTGCATCAAAAATTTCTCAGGCAGTTGTTGCATATATAGCAGAGTGCAGAACAAACAGAAGAAAGCTTGAAGATCTTAAGTCCACTTATGAAGGAGATATGAATATAAAAACCAACAATATCCTTCTTCTTGAAATGGAGTTATCCGATACCGGTGTGTTCGCACTGCAAAAGAAAAAAGAACTTAAGGAGAAGCTTGCATCTGCAAAGAAAGAGGCAGAGGAATATAAAACCTCGTCTGCATATCCTGATGAAAAGGATAAGTTTGACTCAGTTTATATCTGAAAATACGATAGAAATTATTTTGACTGCGCTTATATATTATATCATAAATACTGGCCTATAAAATGAATAAAAATTAAAGATTCCTTGAGACAATTAATAGCTGTTTTGAGGAATCTTTTTTATAAATAAATCCGATCAGATATTATATTTTTCGCATAAAAAAACAGTAAAAAGTACATTGTATTTTTATTAGTCAGTTTTTTTGATACGAAACATAAAATAATACTAAAAAAAAAGAATTGACATAATTATTTTAGTGATGTATACTAAAAATATAAGATTTATTGGATACGAAAAACAAATGATGAGAGAAATTCTAAAATTAAGAGAGGAAGATAATGATGAAACTTAAAAGATCTGTTATCACAGACTATACGAACGGAGCGTCCGGAATGCTGCCTGATTACAGCTTTGACAATATAGGACTCAAAAGCAACTGTACGGCTGATTTTATATTTTCACATATGAAAACCGACACAACCGAGAAACAGCTTGCCTCAGACATACTAAATCAGTATGATGTCACCGCTTTTTCAGCCACGCGTGATGCCGGCAGGATCATAAGCGGACTCAGGGATGCAGGACTTCTTGATGAATAGACTTTTCTAAGGGATTTAAAATATGTAATGGTCATGCCGTTTGCCGCGGTATGGCCATTTTTTGTGTCTGTATAATTGAGCATACTTGATTTTAATATACAGGTACAGTTGAATGTGCCGGTATAATCTTGCAGCACACTGCTCCGGGTAACGATTATTAATTTAACGGATCATTTGCAGTCGTGTGTAAAAAATAAAATAGAAAAAAATATATTTTATTACATATACTGTTACATTTAAAAAACCGGGAACGTATTATAAGTGAAAGTACTTTTATATTTTTTGCGCAGGGAGAAATCGGTGTCTATATATACCGGATAATTTACAGTACTTTTGATCAGATGGCTATTAATAATTTTAGTTGAAGAGATTCGCAGTCCCGGTCAGTGACTGAAAGGAGACGATCAATATGATAAACAAAAGAACTGCAGCCGTGGCAGGTGCAGCAATACTGATATTTGCTGCTTGGGCTGCCGCAGTAATAATTAATTTAAATAAAGATGGCTCTGATGCTGATAGTCAGACAGCACTATCAGCAGTGATCACGGCATCAGCAAAGCAAAGTGAAAACAGCATTGTCAGTACAACCACTAAACAGACAACTGTATATGAAACAGCTCAGAAAAGTGATACACAGACATCACAGGCGGTTGATGCTGATGAACCGGTAAAAACAAAATCCGGTTTTGAATCAAAAGAAGAACTTCTGAGTTATATTGCCTCAAATACAGCAGATATATCTCCTCTGAAGGTCGGCTACGAAGCAACTGGTTATGCTCAGACATACTCAGAATTTTATAATGTTGAATTTACAGATGAAGGATATAAATGTACAGTTGCTGACAGCGACGCAAGAAAAGGATGGGAGCCCCTTTTTCCAACATACAATGAAGATACACATATTATCAGGCAGGTGACAAAATGTGAACTGTCAAAAGAAGATATTTCTGATTTTTCACGGATATTTTCATATATTAATAAAACTGCAGGCGAGGACAGTTACTATATTTACGATGTTTATAAATATGACTTCAGAATTGACTATAATGGATGCGGAAATCATCATATATCAGATACGTCTGAAAGATCAGACTTCTGTGTTGAAATAATCCTCAAAGACTATTATGATAAATTTAAAAAATTTGATTTTGATTATTCAGACTTTACAGTTACTTATATGATCGTTAATACTCATACTTTCTCTGATGATAATTCATCTGAGCCTGTTGTGAAAGATACAGACTCCGTCCTGATAAGTGAATATCCTTATTTCAGAAGATCTCATGAGATCTCAGAGGCTTTCCTTAACGAATTCAATGAACTCTATAGTGATTATGCTGTTACTATCGGATGTTTTGAATATGGCGGATCAACTGGTGTTGCCAGACCTTTCACATCATGGATCAGAAATACTGCTTTAAACGATTTTTATTACGGTTATTATCTGCAGAGTTACTCAGAATCGGCCTGTGCTGAAAATATGACACCACAGACGGAGGATCCGTATCTGAATATATCTTTGTATTTCAAACCTTCAACGACAGAAGAAGAGGTAACTGCACACTTAAGAGAAATGAAACCGCTTCTTACAAAGTATAATGTTTATAATATTACTTCCGATGTTCTTACCAATGAAAATGATTTTGTGAGGATCAAAGGAAGCGGAGGTTATATACCAGACAAATTAATAAATTCTTCAACGTCCTCACCTGATAAATTCAATAGGATAAACAGATATCACTGTTCATCATTGGACTTTTATCCATGGGGAGCAAGATAATTCAGAAAAAGTTTTTAATATATTTTTACCTGCGCTTGACAGTTGCCATGTTATGAGTAAAAATACCTTTAAATCTGATATGGTTACAAGATTAAACCGTGGGTGACACTGCTTTTAGTACTTGTGAACTGCAGTTAATCCTCCTTATATACCCAAACAGCCCTGAAAGCTTAGCTTTCAGGGCTGTTTGTGAAAATGCATATTCTGACTGCAATACGCTTCTGATACTGAGATTCTGAAAAACTGATGACAAGCTTATTTCGGATACGGCTGGTATTTTCAAGGGCGATCGTGAAATAAAAAACTCTTTGATGTTGAAAATCACAGGTAATTATCGATATTAAATAAATAGAGAAAGTATTATAATTATTAGCAGGATTCTGTTACCTTTTAAAGGTCGTATCCGTATTATAAGTGAAAGTACTTTTAAATCTGACAAATATATAAGATAACACCGGAGGGAGGACGCTGCTTTGAGTACTGAAAGACAGGAAAGGTTTGAGTGCATTCTGAGAGAATACGGGGATAGTATTTATAAAATTGCGTGGCTTCACACAAAGAGTGAAATGGATGCACAGGATATCGTTCAGGAGGTGTTCCTGAGGTATTCTAAATCAGAAAAAAATTTTGAATCGAAAGAACATATAAAGGCATGGCTTATCAGAGTTACAATAAACCGCTGCAATGATCTGAAGAGATCACAGATGAAAGCAAATGCCACTGCACTTAATGAAAACACGGTTGATTCACATGAGTACTTCGGTACTGAAAGTACTTTAAGTCTGGCAGTTAAGAAATTGCCTGAAAAGTACAGGAGCGTTATACACTTGTTTTACTATGAGGGCTACAGTATAAAAGAGATAGGTAAAATAACAAATACAACAGAAGGGGCTGTCAAGATGCAGCTGTCTCGAGGAAGAGGACTTCTGAAAAACATTCTGAAGGGAGAGTCAGAATATGCGTTTTGATGATGAGTACAGGAAAGACATGGACAATAAAAAACTGAGTGATGAATTTATAAAAAAACTGTCTGCAAAAATGGATGCTCAGGCAGGGGACGGTAATGACGATCCGTGCAAATATCTGGATGAGACAGAAGAAATGACCGAGGAAGCAGCACTTGTTAAAATTCACGACGAAAGGAGAGGACGTATTATGATCAGAAGAATAACAGCAGCAGCTGCTGCGGCAGTTGTAGTATTTGGTGGAGCGATAGCAGCAATATATAAAAACAGACCTGATATTGAACCGGGCGATAATACGTATGATACCAGTATTACCAGTGAGACCTTAACAGATGTAACTGTCACAACAATCAGTGTTCAGACAAAACAGACTACGAAATCAGTAACCGGCACGACATCACTGCCTGTTACAACAAATCCTGATAATGCACAGACAACCAAAGTCACTGCGGCAGATAATAATTCTCAGACAGAGGTGAACTTTGCTTCAAAGGATGAACTTGTGAATTTCGTCAATGCAAGAACAGCAGAAAATTCACCTCTGGCAACGTCATATGAAGCAGCAGGATACGACAGAATATACAGTCAGTTCTATAATGTCAGCTTTACAGATTCAGGATACAGATGCACAGTATCTGATTCTGAGGCAAGAAGAGGCCTTGCCGGATACTGGCCTGTATATTACGAGGACTCTTATGACGTAATGCAGGCAACATCAGATAAACTTAATGAAGATGATCTTGATGATTTTTCACGTATAATCTCTTATATAAATAAAACTGCCGGAAGAGACAATTACTATATCCATGATATCTATAAGTATGACATCAGCCGCAGTTATTATCAGGTCGGCAGTGATGTAACCGAAGATACAGAGAAAAAACCGAATTATTGTGTAGAAATCGTTCTGAAGGATTATTATGAGCAGTATAAGCTTTATAATTATAATAAAGAAGATTTTGTTGTATCATATGCACTGGAGCATACTCATATAGTCGATGACGCAACACAATACGACGGAGGTAAATCTGAAAAATATCATGATAACGTGGTACTCACTGAATATCCGTATTTTAATAAAACGCAGGAGTTATGCAGGAATTTTCTCAATGAGTTTAATTCGCTGTACAGTGATTATGCAGTTACGATCGGAAATGTAAGCTACAAGCAGGATTATACGATCGACGGTCCGTTTACTTCATGGGTCAGAAATACTGTACAGGATGATGTATACTTCAGATACCATATAGATCAGTACCTTGTGCCGGCATGTGCAGAAAATGAAAGCCCTGATTTTTCAGAAACTGACATGAGGGTATGCTTATATTTCAAACCCGGAACGGATGAAAGCTTTGTAGATTCCTGTCTGAATCATATGAAGCCATTGTTCGATAAGTATAATATTAATTTTATGACAACTGATGTACTGACTGATCAAAGTGATTTCGACAGAATAAAGAACAGCGGCGGTTATATACCTGATATGCAGATCAGTTCCTCATCATCAGCTCCTTCACTGGAAAATTATATTGAAAGATATCATAACAAGGGCAACGATTTTCAATCCTGGAGTTCTAAATAGAAATAGTACAAGATCAGAGGTTAGTCCTCATATATACAACAACAGCCCTGAAAGCGCAGCTTCCAGGGCTGTTGTGATGTATGCATACTGATTTAGTGTCATGCACTTATAACACTGTATCTTTCGGCGCAAATAATATCAAGCATCATCTTTAAAGGCTCAAGTTCTCCTTTCTTTACCATGTCAAAGATCTTAGGGGATGAACCTGAGACAAGTGCTGCTCCGGAGTCATGCATTCTGACCGGAACCTGCTGTGTTTTGCTGTTTACGTTCCAGAATACTACACCGGGAAGCTTATATCCATATCCTTTATATCCTGCCTTTGCATTTTCAAAGTTTGTCAGACTGCCGTTTCTTACGCATCGGTCAAATTCCATATCTGAAAATATGTAGACAGTATCAGGAAGTTCGGACTGTGGGAGTGAGTATTTTACTGCAGTTTTAAGTATAAGATCAAACACAGCTTCGATATTTGTATTGGCAACTTCATTAAAGCCTGCTGCAAACTGTGCCTTCTCTGATATATCGGAGCCGGTTATTTTAATTAAGCGCGGATTCTGAGAGAAAGTAATAAAATGATCGTGAAATTTGCCTTTAGTGTGCTGTGCAAAATAAATTCCCAGAGACAGCGCAGCCTCGTACGGTTTCGGAGAGTTCATAGAGCAGTACATTGAACCTGAACCGTCGATCACCGCTATTGAGTTATTATTTCCTTCACAGCTTTCGAGATTGTTCCATGCCGCATCAAGATAAGCTCTCTGTTCCGGTGTCTGATCAGAGCTCAGAGCTTCTCTGATAATGTCATAAGGATATAAAGTGCCTGTATTGATCTTTGCTTTGCCGCCTGCTGCATCTGCAATAAATTTTCTATACCTGTCGGCATCGTTTCTTACAAATGCTTTTTTATACTTGAAAAGTGCTCTTGAAGTCTGTTTGCTGTAATCAAATGTATAGTCCGTTTTACGAAGGCGGTTTTCAATAATGTCGATATATCTGCGAAGTCCGGAAAGAGTCTTGCGGTAAACTGCCTGAGACATTCCTGTCGCCCTGGCGATATCACGGGCAGTTTTTACAGCCTCTGCGTTTGAAGTGTTGACAGACGGGAGCCATTTTGCAAGAAGTGAGATATTTTCTGATTGTTCCTTCACAGCCTTAATATCTTTTTTAAGTGTATCTGAAATAAGCTCTGTAACGCTGTTCCTGCATGGAGTATCAAGAAGACAGAGTATATCATCATATCTTCCGAATTCACCTATGTACTTAAGATTTTTTACAATACGGGAAGGGTAATTTTCTGCGAGCCATCTCAGACATATTCTGAATAACCTTCGTTCACCAAGACCGCCTCTGATATCCCTTGCGAAGAAGAGGATTTTAAGACAGATATCGGGGTCCTCAGCAAACGCTCTTGAGAAAATGAGTATAATTCTTTTTTCGTCTGCATCTCTTAATGCGCCTGCCAGATAAAAAAAGTCAAGACAGAAGCTCTGTGATGATATATATGATGAAGCACCATTTTGAGTAAATGTTTTGTTTGCTTCGTTTCTTAAGTATTCAGGCATCTTAGTTCATCCTTTCTATATAACCAGATGAGTTTAAATGAATCAGTATCTGATATAATGCAAAGATCACATCAGATACTGTGCTGCCACGACACATTTATTGTACTGCTCTACCAGCTGAGCTACAGTATATATTAAATACTGACCGGAATCTAACCGGTGACACGTATGTTCATATTATTGCTGTAAGTGTCGTTATGCAGGATTACAAGACACGTTTTTTTTCCACAAAAAAAGTATTGCTGTTTGTGTCTTTATTACACGATACATACGGATTTGAACCGTTATTACATTGGTAGATGTAAAATCACAAAGATTGCTGTGTGTATCGTTCTTAGTTTATTTTATCCTTTGACTACACCAATAGTAAACAGCTTTTTAACTGGTCTTACAAGATCAGTTTCATTTGCAATTACTGCTTCTATATCCTTATAAGCAAAACGTGATTCTTCTGCAACATCTGCTTTGTTGTGCTTGCCGAGTATTACCCTGTTTTCCTTCAGGTCACTTATAACACTTTCTGTGCTGAATGCTGCCATTGCCCCTGTCCGTGAATAGCGGCGGCCGGCGCCGTGTGATGATGAGCAGAAGCTTTCAGGATTGCCGAGTCCTTCTGTTATATAACTGTATGAACCCATAGCACCAGGTATTATAGCCAGTTCACCTTCTCCTGCTCTTATTGCTCCTTTTCTGTGGACCCACACATCTTTGCCGTAATGGTTTTCAAGTGCTGCATAGTTATGATGACAGTTGATTTCATTGCTGAAGTATGGAGTAATGCCGGTGTACTTGTCAGTAAGACGGGTCAGAATATCTCTGACCTTTGCAAGCATGCAGGCTCTGTTTTCATAGGCAAAATCCATAGCCAGCTGCATCCATGTAATATATCTCTTACCTTCATCACTGTCAGCAGGAAGAAAAGGCAGATTGTAAGAAGCGGGAACAGAGGAGTACCATTTTTCGTTGAGTGAACGGGCTGTTTTATTAAAGTACTGTCCGATCTTGTTTCCGAAATGTCTGCTTCCTGAGTGAAGCATGATACAGACAAAACCGTCTTCGTCCTCCTGGAGCTCTATAAAATGATTTCCGCCTCCGAGAGTCCCGGTCTGGAAGTATCCGTCGTCTATCTGTAAAATGAGTTCACTGTCAGCACAATATTTATCGATCTCAGCCTTTGCGCGGTCAAGCACTGCGCTTTGCTGTGGTTTCTTATGATGACCGAATCCTGTCGGAATATTTCTCAGAATATCTGAAACAACAGCCTGCAGGAGTGTGCCGTTTCCGGTAGGAGTTTCACGCAGTAGCTGTGCTCTTATATCTGTCTGGATAAATGCCATTCCGCATCCGATATCTACACCGACTGCATTAGGAATGACTACCCCGTCACATGCGATTACTCCTCCGATAGGCATTCCTTTTCCGGTATGTGTATCAGGCATTATGCTTACCCACTTGTGTATAAAAGGAAGATTTGAAAGGTTGACAGTCTGTTCAAGGCAGCTGTCCTCCATGTCATGTATATCATTAAGCCATATTTTTATTGGATGCTGCGTTATTCCTTTTTCAAAATGAACTGTCATTGCTCTCATCCTTTCTGTTTGTTTGGTATGACCATATTGTAGCAGAGATAAACATTTTAATCATATAAAAAAAGGTGCGAGAATTATCGTAATACTTGAAGACAAGAAAATCATCTGCTATAATGAAGTTGTTGACAGGTGGTGGAATAAAATGAGTGAATATTCAGAGCTTATCAAAAACTTTGACAAGATTAGGGATTACATGCGCGATTTTTTTATTTACGGCTATAAAACCAGAAGTGATTTCGCATTAAAAAGTCCGCGTACATATGATAATGAAAAAAGAAGGATCGAAAGCTGGCTTGGCGATTATATAAGATTTGATAACTCAAAAAAGGGAAAGAGTGTTTCAATCGGGATCGACTCAAGACAGCTTGGTGAAAATCCACTGTACAAAGCATATAAGTCAAAAAGCTTTACAGATAATGATATATGTCTTCATTTTTTTCTGCTTGATGTTCTGAAAACAGATGAAGCATATGATGTTGAGCAGATAACAGATATTATTTGTGACAGGTATTCACGTTACTTTGAGCCGCAGACTATAAGACTTAAACTTCGTGAGTATGTGTCTGAAGGAATAGTGAGAGCTGTAAGATCAGGAAAAAAGTACATGTACAGCATCAGCACGGATTACGCTGAAACATTTTGCTGCGACTGGGCGGCTCTTAAGGATTCGCTGAGATATTTCTCACAGGTCCTGCCGTTCGGAGTGGCGGCGTCCTTTCTTATGGATCAGAGTGATATAAAAAATGATATTTTTCTTTTCAAGCATAACTATATAGTACACACTCTCGAGGATAATATTCTGGCCATACTTCTTGAAGCAATGCATGAAAAAAGAAGAGTTGAAATAGATAACTTCGGAAAAAAGAAGACTCTGACTGCCCAGACGGGTGTTCCTGTTCAGATATCCGTTTCTCTTGCGACAGGGAGACGATACCTGATAATGTATGTAGACCGTGTAAAAAGATTTGCATCCTACAGGCTCGATTATATCAGATCTGTTAAAATAAATGATGTCTGCAGTTCATATGATGATCTCAGACAAAAGTGTGAAAACAATATAGATAAATGCTGGGGCATAACATTCGGGTCAGTACGCAGCAGCGGTAATTATGAAAACCTGAAAATGACTTTGCATATTGATGAGAAAAAAGAATCATTCATAACCCAGAGACTGATGCGTGAGGGAAGAAACGGAACTGTTGTAAAAACAGGTGAAAATACATTTATGTATACTGCAGAAATATTTGATGCCGGGGAAATGATGAACTGGATCAAAAGCTTTACGGGCCGGATCGAATCAATAGAGTCAGACAATAAGACTGCTGTGAAAAGATTCAGATCTGATATAAAAAGAATGTATGATATGTATCATGAGGAGGAATAGAGTTGTTGCTTTTCAGTGAGATCTACAGCTGTTACTTTAATGCAGCAGCAAAAATTCTGGGCCATGCGCCTATGAGTGAAAAAGAGGCAGAGGAGCTGATACGTGAAAATGCCTTTAATGATTCACCGCTGTACATATTGCCGAAGCTTAAAAATGAGAAAGCATGGGGGCTTATAAAGAAAAAAGGTTCTCTGCTGTATTCAGTACTTAAAAACAAGCCGGTTATGCCGGTTACTCTTCTTCAGAAAAGATGGCTCCGATCGATGTGTGATGATAAGAGAGCCGGATTATTCTTTTCTGATGAGGTCCTTTGGGAACTTAAGAATAAATTAAAAGATGTAAGACCTCTGTTTGATGACAGATACTTCAGATACTTTGACAGGAATTCAGATGCTGATAATTATGAGGATGAATTATACAGAGCAAATTTTAAAGTGATCCTTAAGGCTGTCAGAGAGAAAAGGGTTGTGAATATATCATTTTCATCAGGAAAGGGAGAACGCATATCACATAATTATCTTCCGTACCGTATTGAGTATTCACCAAAGGATGATAAATTTCGTATTTATGCTGCACAGATGAGCGATAACAAAACAGTGAAGCTCTGGACAATAAATCTGTCAAGGATAACAAAAATAACCGAAACCGACAGATTTTATCGTGTTCAACCGGATATGAAGAGAATATTCTCAAGCCGGAAATGCAGTTGTCCTGTTACTGTTGAGGTGAGCCGTGAACGAAACGCTGTCGAGAGGTTTATGACTGAATTTGCAGGCTTTGAGAAGCATACAGAGTATGATGAATGCACCGGCAGATGCAATGTAATACTGTGGTATGATAAAAATGATATAACAGAGATAATAATCAGATTACTGGCATATGGTCCGGTAATTAAAGTAACAGGACCTGCAGTGATAAGAGATGAAATAAAAAGACGTGTTGAAATGCAGTACAGTTATATGAATGAGTCTATATAACAGGCTTATAAAATGAGGTGAGAAGATGGATAAAAATATTTTAATGACCATTCAGCGGAAGCTGACTGAAATAGAAGAGCAGGAAGATGTAAAAATCATTCACTGTGTAGAATCCGGCAGCCGTGCATGGGGATTTGAATCACCTGACAGTGATTATGATGTACGCTTCATATATGTCAGAAAACCTGAGTATTATCTGAAACTTGAGAGGACACGTGATGTTATAGAATGGCAGCTAGATGGTACACTGGATATAAACGGTTGGGATCTTCAGAAAGCACTGAGGCTTCTTCATAATTCTAATCCGACAATATTTGAGTGGAACAGTTCGCCGATAGTATACAGGACGACGCAACAATACGATCAGATAAGATCTGTGATAAACGATTATTTCATTTCAAAGTCAGGTATTTATCACTATCTGAGTACCGCAAAGAAGAATTACAGAGAATATCTCAGAGGTGAGACAGTAAAGCTTAAGAAATATTTTTATGTCCTTCGTCCTCTTCTTGCCTGCATGTGGATCATTGATAAAGGCACTCCGCCTCCGATGCTGTTTTCAGAGCTTATGGAGTCTGAGCTTAATAATGATCTTGTGCCTGCTGTAACTGAGCTTGTAAGACTAAAAATGAATACCCCTGAAATAGGGGAGGGCAAAAGAATTGATGTTATCAATCAGTATATAGAAGAAAATATCCGTGATATCGGGAATATTGCCGAGAATATGAAAATAGAACATACTAATGGATGGAATGAACTCGATAGGCTGTTTTATGATATTGTTGGTATAAAAAGTTGATCAACTTAAAAAGACAGAGTTGATGGAAAATAAAAAATCAGCATGTTCCTGCGAACATGCTGATTTTTTTTGAAAGGATTATTTGATAACACCGATACCCCAGATGGTGAAGTCAGAAGAAGCATTATCCATGCTTATTGAGACATCAAGAGTACCTGATGTATTTTGTATATATGCAAGATCTGCGTCAGGACCGCCCCAGGCGTAGAGCTTGTTGCCGTTTATAGAGGATTTCTTTCCGTTTACAGTAACATTAAGAGTTCCGAGGGATGAATTCTGATTTGATTTGAATACTATAAATATTCCTTTTCCCTGTGTTGTAAATGTCATTGGAGTATTTGCTGAATTTTTCTGGAATGTAAATCCGTACGGGAATCTGTTGTAGCTGTTGTCAGTCTTGAATGAACCTGTGTTCAGATTTTTAAGTTCACTCAGAGATGCCATTGTTGCTGTTGAGTATTCACTGCCGTAAACGGTAGTTGAAGGAATGACATAAGTATCAGATGCATTTTCTGTCTTGAGTGCCTGACGGTAGAAGTATGAGATACAGTCTGAAATAAGCTTGCATCCGTCAGCATGTGGATGGTACTCGTCCGTATAATAATCTTCCTTCTTAAGGAGGCCTGAATCAAATGCTTTTGTAAGTGCGTTATCCATGCTTATTACAGGTACGTTATAATTCTTGCCTATGGCTGCCATCTGGGTCTGCATCGAATAGCCTCCTTTTGCACGGTTGATAAGAATTATTACGGCAGGAGCATTTTCCTGTGACAGACACTGTTTAACAAGTGATTCATAGCTCTTCTTGTAGATATCCTCAGGGTGGTCATTAACTGAGAACTCAAGGAAGATAACATCAGGTTTAGCATTCAGAATATCATTCTGAGCACGCATAAGACCAACTACTGATGAAGTTCCTGAAAGTCCCGCATTAATGTATTTAACATTGTTTCCTGTACCAAATGTATCTTTGAAATAGTTATATGAACGATTTGCATAGCATGTATCGAGATGGTTGCCTTCAGTAATAGAACCTCCGAGATAAGCGACGGTAACATTCTGTCCGCTCTGTGCCTTTGCAACCTTATCCCAGAGTCTGCTTGTGTTGCCCATCTGGTAAATTGAATTAGCATAGAATTGCTGCATCTGAGGCGAAGCAGTTTCCTGATATGTATCCCAGATATTATCCGGAACAGGGAACTCATCGATAATACCCATTACAAAGCTCTGTAAAAGCTGTATGTCTTTTACCTCTGCTTTTGAGTTCTTGTCTACGTCAGCAGCAAGCTTTTCACTCTGGTCTTTAAAGCCTTCGAGTACTCTGTTTCTTCCCAGACATACATCAAGAATGTCAACCTTGCCGTCATAATTTATATCGCCTTTGGTAAGTATCTTTTCAGCCGGACCTGCTACTTGTGTACCTTCCTTAGCGCCTATTGCTTCATCTACATAAAAATCTGTATCAGAGCTTTCAGTTTCAATATACAGATTCAATTCGGTTGCATCAGCAGGAATAGTATAGCCTGAGTTTGCAAGCTGTACCCATGATCCGCTCATAGAAGAACCCTGTGCAACCTGTGAATAATTTGTATCTCCGTTACTGTCAACATACTGAAGCTTCATAAAGAATGTTTCACTGGTCTGTGTGTTCTGCATTACATCAGCACTGAAGCTGTATGTTTTGCCCGGCACAAACTGTGTTTCGTTTAAAGCTAATGAAGCACCGTTCCATGCTGCAGTTCTGCCTGAAACAAAGAGGGAACCAGTTCCATTGTAAGCCTCCTTGCTGCTTGCTGCAACAGTTGCAGCACCTCTTCCTGTAAAGGATTCCTTGCCGCTCTCAAATGTACAATGGAATATGTAATCATTATTATCCGGATCGGTAACACCTGGACCATCAGGATTATCTGTACCGGGCTCTGTTGACGAAACACCGCCGAACTGCCACCAGTCAGCGTTAAAGAGATATCCGCTGCTGCCTGAAAATCTCATAAACAGATCATGTGTGCCTTTTGCTCCGCTGACAGGTGTAGTGAATGTTTTCCATGACTGCCAGCCGTCAGTTCCGGTAATATTGCACACGCCGATAATAGGTCCTGAAATACTGTCAAGATGGAGCTCTATTGCACCGCCGCTCGTATTTGAAGCAGCACTTATTGTAAAGCTGTCAGCACCTGTGCTGAAGTCAACACCGCTTAATTTAACATAATCACCGTTTTCAATGTTTGCTATATTAATGCCGCCGCTGCTGCATTTTTCAGTTTCAATTCCGGACTCCCAGCTCATAGTCTCTGCCTGGGTTTTTTTATAAGGATTCAGATATGAGATCTGTTTCGGTCCGTCTTCGGTTCTTGCAATCTTCGGAATGCTGCCGTCGGCATTATAAGAAAATTCTTCGACTGCTACGCTTCGTGTAAATCCGCCTCCGCCCGGGAGAAGACCGTTATGATAGAAGAAATATGATTTTCCTTTATAGTCACATACACCGCTGTGATTTGTGAAGCTGCCTCCGCCTGACCCCATTATCTCGCCGCGGTATGTCCATGGTCCCTCAGGTGAGCTGCTTGTTGAGTAGCAGATATTTTCAGGAATGCCTGATGCAGCGTACATCAGATAATAAAGACTGCCTCTCTTATAGAACCAGGGACCCTCTTCATAAAGAGTCTTATGACGGTCATCACCCTCGCTCCTTGTTCCGAATCCTGAGGTAGTTAAGTTGATTTTATTTATCTGTCCCGTATATGAGATCATGTCTTCATTGAGCTTTACATAGTATGGCTGAGGATTCCCGAAGTAAAGATATGCCTGATCATTATCATCAATATAAACTGTAGGATCGATATAATCCCAGTTAGGACCACAGAGAGGTTTTCCCAGCGCATCCTTAAACGGGCCTTCCGGACTGTCTGCAACAGCTACTCCTATTGCTCGTCCTCCTCCGGCTGCGGGAACAAGTGTAACATACATGTAGAACTTACCGTTTCGCTCAATACACTGGGCAGCCCACGCACTGTCTGCTTCTGCCCATGCAAAGTCATCACATGAAAGAATAGTGCCGTGATTTGTCCAGTTTTTCATATCGGTCGATGAATAGCACTGCCAGTCAGGCATAGTAAAGTATGTAGAGCCGTCTGCATCATGACCGGTATAGACATAACAGGTATTATTGTATACCATTGGTGCCGGATCAGAAGTATAAATAGTCTGGACTATCGGATTTTCAGCATGACAGACATATGCTCCGACGCCGCAGGCCGCCGTCAGTCCGACTGCTGCTGCAATAACCGGAATAAAACGTTTCAAAAAAATTCCTCCTTGTATTAAGTGGTTAATCTACAATTTATCATTTGTCATCATTTGTATTTAAATGATAACATAATTGTATGAATATCATCAACCCACATTATACATAAAAAGTAGATAAAATAAACATATCTTTTGAATAAAGTTTATGGCTTATAGTATAAGTTATAAAAAATTATAATAAAAATTAAAATATGATAAGTTTTTTCTGGGTTTCTGATATTCCCGGACAGGAAAACAGCGTACCTCCGTGTCAGTATGACCTGAGTGTACGCTGTTATTTTTATTGGTATATATGTGTTATTCAGTTGTTATAAGATCAGGACACTTATAAAAGTATTAAATCAGTCCAGTGCTTCTTTAAGCACTTCAAGATTTTTGCTCATAACAGACAGATAAGTTACTCCGTTTTTAATATCATCCGAGTTTGTGGTCTGCATTGAATCAAGTGCGAGAATTTTCCGGTTTTTATCGTTTGAGTTTGAGATGATAGTCTGAGCGATCTTGCTGCTGGTTTTTTCTGTTGTCATAACATGACTGAGTCCCAGTTCGTTGAGTTTGCCTGCAAGGAATGCTATAGTATTAAAGCTTGCTTCTGTTTCAGCAGAGCAGCCAACGAAAGCTGCGTAATAATCGATATTGTAGTCATCAGTCATGTAACGGAACGGGAACCTGTCTCCGAACAGGAGTGTTTTATGTTTTGCTTTGTCAACGGCTGTTTTGTATTCATTGTCGAGAGTCCTGAGCTCACTTATATACTTGTCTGCATTTTCTTTATAATTATCTGCATTCCTTATATCAATTTCGCAAAGTGAATCGGATATTGATTTACAGATTATCTCAGCATTTCTTATTGAAAGCCATACATGCTCGTCATTTTCGATCTCCTCAGCGGAGTCTTCATCCTCATGTTCTTCTGCCTGCATTCCTTCTACAACTTCTTCTGATTTTACGTTGTCACCGAGCACATCCAGAAGATTTATAACTTTCATATTTTTATTTACACTGGATTTCAGTGCATCGTCAACCCAGACATCAGATTCGCCTCCGACATATATAAAAAGGTCACAGTCCGAGATCTTTGCAACATCTTCAACAGATGGCTGGTAGCTGTGAAGATCAGTGCCGTTATTGAGAAGAAGTGTAATTTCAGCATTATCCTGATTTTCACCGATAATCTGTTTTGCCCAGTCATATTCCGGAAATATGGTTGCAACTACAGATAGTTTGTCGCTGCCCTGCGAACCCTGATTACTGCTTTTGATTGTGCTGTCTTCTTTACATCCTGTAAGACTAAAAAGTGCTATTGCAGCAGTCATTGCTGCACAGATTAAACGTTTCATTAATAAGAACCTCCGTTATTTGTTATAAACATATTTATTATCTGGTAATCATGGGCGCCTTTTAAGCGTGTCAGTTAAATATATGTCGTACTGCTGCATGCATCACATATTCCGTAAAATACAGTCTGCTGAAGATCAACGCTGAAGTTATGTTTAGTCAGAAGAAGATGAGAAATATCATTGAGCTCGTTGCTCTGTATATGAATAAGTCTTCCGCACAGCTTGCACTTGCAGTGAAAACAGTTGACTTCATGGCAGACCTTCTGTTCTCCGATATACTCATAGCATGCGCTGCTTGTTTCATCAATGATATATTTACGGACAATTCCTTCATCTGTCATTCTTTCGAGATGTCTGTAAAGAGTAGCTGTTCCGATCGCTTTGCCGCTTCTTTCGAAATATTCTTTCAGATCATTTACTGTAACATGTACATGTGGTATAGTTTCAAGATATGTTATCAGTTCTCTTAACTGTTTTGTTTTATACTGTCCTTTCGATTCCAAGAATAATGCCTCCTGATTTGATAATCATTTTCAATTTATTATACATTATGTTATCTATATTGTCAATATGAATTTGATTATCATTTTCAATTTTTAATGAAAGTTCAGTAAATATAATATCATTATTGACTGAGTTTGTAATAAATAACAAATAAAACGAAAATAAATAAAAAAAATGCAGCTGTTTTCAGCTGCAGAAGATTTTAGCAAAGGTATACGGTTACAGGTTAATATTTATGATCGTTGCCTTAGGTCTGGTCATGGATTCTATTGAGTATTTGATTCCCTGGGTTCCCATTCCTGATGCCTTAACGCCGAGGAAAGGGAAGTGATCAGGTCCGCGTTCTGTTTTGTTGTTTACCTGGACTGTTCCGACCTCAAGCTTGTCAGCAACATAAAAGGCATCATTAATATTGTTTGTAAAAACAGAGCTCTGAAGACCGTATTCTGATTCGTTGGCTATTTTTATAGCTTCATCCTTGTCATGTACTCTTATCACCGGAACAACCGGTCCGAACGGTTCTTCCCACGCCAGACGCATATCTAAGGTAACGTAGTCAAAAAGGGTAGGCTCAACAAGATTTCCTGTCCTGCTTCCTCCGGCGATGAGCTTTGCTCCTTTTTGTTTTGCATCATCGATAAGTCCGCAGACAAAGTCTGCGGACTTTGTACTGATAAGAGGAACAACATCAAGTGCTTCATGTTCGAGGGGGTTTCCGACTTTGAGATCCAGTATCTTATTACGAAGGAGTTCAACTAGCTTATCCGCAACTGTATCTATAACAATGATACGTTTTACGGCTGTACATCTCTGTCCGGAGTAAGAAAAAGCTCCGGCTACTATCTGACCTGCTGTCATTTCAAGATCTGCATCGGCAAGTACAATAGCTGCATCCTTGCCCCCAAGCTCCATAAGTGCCGGTACCATTTCTGTGATCTTCGAAATATGCCTGCCTATTTCTGTGCTACCTGTGAAGTTTATAAAGTCTACATCCTTATGCGTAGTAATATAATCACCTATTTCGCTGCCCTTACCCGTTACAGTGTTAAGAACACCGTCAGGAATTCCTGCGTGCTGAAATAGTCTTGCAAGATAGAGTCCTGAAAGGCTGCCCTGTGTTGCAGGTTTAAGAACGACAGTATTACCTGCTACAAGTGCCGGAGCTATTTTCGATACTGACAGATTTACCGGATAGTTAAACGGAGATATTGCAAGAACAACTCCGAGCGGTTCTCTTTTTACTACGGAGATCTTATTGTTCTTAAAGCCCGGGAAGCTGTCACCAGGTAAGCTTTCACCGGTGATATTTTTGCCGCTGTCTGCTGTAAAACGAAGAAAATCAGCTGTTCTTACGACTTCTGAACGTGCACTCTTATGATCTTTTCCTATTTCAAGGATCAGAAGATTTGCGATCTCTTCCTGATTTTCTATCAGCAGATCTGCTGCAGCATTGAGGATTTCCGCACGTTCACTAACAGTTTTTATGCGCCATGCATCCTGTGCATTTCTTGCAGCTTCCATTGCTTCATCGACTTCTCCGGTTGTCATGGCAGGAACACGCCCGACTATGCTGTCGTCGAGCGGTGAACGTATTTCTATAAATCTGCCGCTTGTACTGTCCTTCCATTCACCGTTTACAAGATTTCGGAATGATTTTTCTTCACTTCTTATTACACTGAACATTATTATTGCCTCCGGATAAATTAAGATTTTTATCAGATTTTTTTGACTTTGAAAAAATGTCCTTTAAACCTGCAAATATTATAAATACAGCGAATACCTTTCTCAGCCACTGGTTATCCAGTGCATGAGCCACATAAAATCCGGCTACGACCGCCACAGCCCCGATTGCAGAACAGATAAGCGCAGTCTTTATATCTATCATTTTGTTTTTAATATGAAGTATCACTGCAAGGATAGTTATTGGTATGAAAAAAAGAAGGTTGATGCCCTGTGCGCCCTTCTGGGCAGTTTCAGTAAACAAAGCAAGGTATACTACCAGAACAAAACCTCCGCCAAGTCCCATTGAAGCAAGTATACCTGCTGCAAATCCTACCAGAGACGAAAAAAAGAAATTCATGAGAACAACATCACCGTCCCTGATACAGCAAGTATCAGACCGAAGAGACGGTGAAGCTTGTCTGTTTTTATTTTTTTAAGGACAAACGTTCCGAGTACAGCACCGCATAATCCTCCGGGTACAAACATAAGTCCGTTTTTGTATTCAATATGTCCGTATACTGCATAAAAAGCAAAGCTTATTATACTCATGACCAGTATCATAAGAGTAGCGCTGGCGTGAGCTTTACGTTCATCTCCTATAAGATTTCTCAGAAACATTACTGCAACTACACCGCCGCCGCTTCCGAACAGACCATTGAGAAATCCGCTTATAACTCCTGCAGCTGTCAGCTTTACCGGCCGTTTATTATTTTCATCCACATACTCCGCACCTTTCGTATTTTAATATCAGGTATTGTTTCACATTCATGTCCGGATTATGTGTTTTTAGTATTGCTGTCTTAAAAAAGAAAGAAATAAAATTTTAAAAAAAACAGATAAAGGTATTTAATAATTATTTATTGTATATTACACCATATGGGATAAGATAATATATATGGAAAATATACCATTTTTGTAATAAAAAAATTATATGAAAATTGAAATAAATTCACAAAAAATATTGAATATTGTTAATTAATATGGTATAATAACTTCAATAGGTCTCATATGAAAGTTTCTTATGGGACATGCTTATAAGGGGGATGATAGTTTTTCAGTATTTTATGATTTCTGATCCGGCGTTTAATAATATGTGGATATCAACGACGACCGACAATATTTATCTTATTAACATAACATACACAACCTCACCAATACTTTTTATCAATGATGTATGATGTTCTGCTTCATAAAAGTTCACAGCACCAAAAGCTTAACATAAACAAACACGATAAGATAAAAAGTAATTCATACTAAAACTTCAGAAATAATTTTTGTGAATACATAACATTGAAGTAATTATATCCACACAGATTCTTTGCGTAAATTATGCATGATAGAAGAGTGATGAAAGAATTTAGTTTGAGGAAAACAGTCCTGTTTGGCATATCTGTTTTATGCCTTTTCTGCAATTTGTTATGAAAATCACATAATTATTATTTTACGGGGGGTTTAGTTATGAAAGTTAAAACAACAAATACCAAAGTACAAGATAATACACAAGACAATAAAATAGTTCTCAGGAGGCTTGAGGATTCGGATGTCAGGTTAGTAGAAAAATGGCTTCACGTTTCTCATGTAGCCCAGTGGTATCATGAGCCTTCCGAGTGGATCGATGAAATAAAGAAACGTAAAAGTGATTACAGATGGCTGCATCATTTTATTGCTGAGCATGATGGAGTTCCTATAGGTTTCTGTCAGTACTATGAATACCAGAAAAGCGGTGAGACATGGAATGGAGAAACTGATCCTGACGGAGCATACAGTATAGATTATATGATAGGGGATTCATATTATCTGAACAAAGGTTATGGAAAAGAAATGGTCAAGCAGCTGATGGAAAAAATAGAGAAGTTATCAGATTCAAAGCGAATCATCGTTCAGCCTGATGAAGAGAATATTGTATCCTGCAATACGCTTATATCCTGCGGATTTCAGTTTGACGGAACTGATGAGATCTATGTACTTAACTTTGAATCTGAAAATGACCAGATGGATGATTTTATTTTTTGAGAGAAAATAGAGAAAAGTATAAAAGTATAAAAAAATTTGGGTTAAGAGTTTACCGGACAGTATTAGAAAAAAGAATAATAATTGAATTTGTACAAAAGCGCTGACGTCAGTATATGATGTCAGCGCTTTTGTATGTATATATCATTTTTTAACAATTATTTTTTTGTATAAAAACATATCTTTCTCACACAATAAAATCATATTACATCATTTTGGCATTCTTTTTTCAGTCATATTTTTATCATTGTCTTTATAATGAAATCTGCAAGAAATATGAACTGGGCCAAGAAAGATATATTTGGAGGTTTATAAATATGAAAATTAAAAAAATTGCTGCAGCAATGCTTTCTGCAGTATTGATGTCGGCAGTTGTGACTGGCTGCGGCAGCAACGGAAGTTCAGGATCATCAGGCGGACAGTCTGGTTCATCTGCTTCAGGATCTTCACAATCAGCTAATGTCAAATCCATCAGATATCTGAACTTCAAACCTGAAATTGCAGGAGCATACCAGAAGATCTCTGATGCTTATAAAGAAGAGACCGGAATAGAGGTCATAGTAGATACAGCTGCCAACAACACATATGAACAGACACTGGCAGCAAAGATGTCAACAAGTGAGGCACCGGCAATATTCCAGATAAACGGACCCAGAGGATATCTGAGCTGGAAGGACTACTGCGCTGATCTTACAGATACCGAACTTTACAAGCATCTGACAGACAAGTCACTGGCTGTTATGGCAGATGATAAGGCATATGGTATTCCGTATGTTGTTGAAGGTTATGGAATCATCTATAACAACGCAATCATGGAAAAATATTTTCAGTCGGATTTCAAAGGTGTAAACTACAATTCAATGGAAGAGGTCAGGAGCTTCTCAGCACTTAAGGAAGTGGCTGAGGATATGCAGAGTCATGCATCTGAGCTTGGCATTACAGGTGTATTTGCAAATACTTCTCTGAAATCAGGCGAGGACTGGAGATGGCAGACACACCTTGCAAATATTCCGATTTACTATGAATTTACCAAGAATCAGACAGACCTTACAAGTGATGCTGTAAAGCAGATAAAGTTTGAGTATGCTGATAATTACCGTAATATTTTTGATCTGTATACTGATAATTCAACAGTTGACAAGAAGCTTCTCGGATCAAAGCTTGTTGATGAATCAATGGCTGAATTTGCTCTGGGACAGTGCGCTATGGTACAGAACGGAAACTGGGCATGGGGACAGATAAGTTCAGTTGCAGGAAATGTTGTCAGCGAAAATGATATAAAATATCTTCCGATATATACAGGTATCGAAGGTGAGGAAAATCAGGGACTGTGTATAGGAACTGAAAACTTCTACTGTGTAAATGCCAAAGCAAGTGAAGAAGTCCAGAAGGCAGCCGAAGACTTCCTTTACTGGCTCTACTCATCAGACAAGGGCAAACAGTTTGTAATCAAGGATCTCGGATTTATTCCTCCGTTTGACACATTTACTGAGCAGGAATCACCTGATGATCCTCTTGCAAAAGAAATAATCAGATGGATGAAAAAAGATAAGATCAATACAATTCCGTGGAACTTCACACTGTTCCCGAGCCAGACTTTCAAGGATAATTTCGGATCAGCCCTCCTGCAGTATGCACAGGGAAAAATGACATGGGATCAGGTCAAGGAACTTGTAGTAAATGACTGGTCATCAGAATATGAAGCAATAGGTTAGAGCGCTTAATACAGACTGCAGTGCCTCACTTTATGCGGGGCACTGTGTTAAAGGGGAAGAGTTATGAATAAAAGACTGAACAGATACATGCCTCTGTTTGTACTGCCTACACTTATAGCTTTTATTATATTTTTTGTCATTCCTTTTATCATGGGTATTTATCTGTCATTTACAAAGTTTACGACAGTAACAAATACTCAGTGGGTTGGATTCGGCAACTACGTAAGAGCATTTAAAACAAATAATGATTTCACACATGCATTATGGTTTACCGTAAGGTTTACAATTGTATCTGTAATTACTGTAAATGTATTTGCTTTTCTCTTGGCACTTGCACTTACTAAATCACTCAAGGGGACAAACGTATTCCGTACAATATTTTTTATGCCTAATCTGATAGGCGGTATTGTGCTGGGTTATATATGGAATCTTATTATCAACGGTGTGCTTCATTATTTTGGTGTTGATATCACATTTGATGCAAGGTATGGTTTCTGGGGACTTGTCATACTGATGAACTGGCAGCTGATAGGTTATATGATGGTTATTTATATTGCCGGACTTCAGAATATTTCAGGCGATCTTCTGGAGGCAGCCTCGATAGACGGAGCATCATCTGCTACAAAACTGTTTAAGATCACTATTCCGATGGTTATGCCTTCGATAACGATCTGCATGTTTCTGACGCTTACAAATTCCTTCAAGCTTTTCGATCAGAACCTTGCACTTACGTCAGGTGCACCAGGCAGAGAAACTGCAATGCTTGCACTTGATATTTATGATACTTTTTACGGCAGAATAGGCTGGCAGGGTGTAGGACAGGCCAAGGCAGTTGTATTTTTTATTATTGTAGCGATAATTGCATTTATACAGCTGAGATTAACCAGAAGCAAGGAGATAGATAACTAGTATGAGTATTAACAGTAAAAATAAAGTATCTGCAGCGTGGCTGACAGCATTGCTTTGTCTGTTGTCTGTCATATTTCTGGCTCCTGTATTTATAATACTGATAAATTCCTTCAAGTCAAAGCTGTATATAATGGGTACTCCGTTTACGTTGCCGAACCCGGATACATTTGTCGGATTTCAGAATTATGTAAACGGCGTAAAATCATCAGATCTTATACTTTCATTCGGCCGGTCAGTGTTCATTACTGTATTTTCAGTATTTGCGATAATTTTTCTGACATCAATGACTGCTTGGTTTATTGTCAGGGTCAATAACGCATTTACAAAGATCATCTACTATGCTTTTGTATTCAGTATGATCGTCCCTTTCCAGATGGTCATGTTTACGATGACTTATACAGTTAATGTTCTGAGATTCAACAATCCTGTCGGTATAATTCCGGTCTATCTGGGATTCGGATCAGGGCTTTCAGTCTTTATGATGACAGGCTTTCTGCGAAGTGTACCTATGGATCTTGAAGAAGCCGCTATGATAGACGGTTGTACAGGACCTCAGATCTTCTTCAGAATAGTATTTCCGATAATGAAGCCGACCCTTATAACAGTAGCGATCCTTAATGCGATGTGGATATGGAATGATTATCTGCTGCCTTATCTTATACTAGGCAGTACAAATAAAACGATGCCTGTAGCGATCCAGCTTGCAATGCAGGGCGCTTACGGTTCTGTTGACTGGGGTGGATTTATGGCTATGCTTGTGCTTGCGATCATACCTATTGTCATATTCTATCTGTTCGGACAAAAGTATATTATCAAGGGTGTAATGGCCGGTGCTGTTAAGGGATGACGTTTACAGCATATAAAAACACAGGATATGAAATACAGATTTTCAGGACTGACGGCGATTATTTATAACCGCTGCAGTTCCTGAAGCGTTATGGTGTCTTATTTTAAGACTACATAAGGCTTAATTGGAGGTTTAAAATGAGAGCAAGCGGAATACTGATGCATATTTCTTCACTTCCGTCGGAGTACGGAATAGGTACACTTGGCAAAGAAGCGTACAGATTTGTAGATTTTCTTGTTGAGAGCGGCCAGACATACTGGCAGATACTTCCTGTATGTCCTACCGGTTACGGTGATTCGCCATACCAGAGTTTTTCTACATTTGCCGGTAATCCTTATTTTATTGATCTTGATATACTTAATAAGGAAGGCCTGCTTGACAAGTCTGATTATGCAGATCTTGACTGGGGCAGCAACATAAAACTTACTGACTATGAAATAATGTACTATACAAAATATCCTGTTCTGCGGAAAGCATTTATAAGGTTCAAGGAACAGATTCCTTATGATTTTGAAGTTTTCAGTCGTGATAATGCTTACTGGCTTGATGATTATTGCGCGTATATGTCGCTCAAGGATTATCATGAAGGAAAAGCCTGGTCACAGTGGGATAAAAACTACCGGGATAAAGGATCAAGGGAAGTATCAGAGTTTATAGAAATTCATAAAAATGATACCCTGTTTTATAAAATGCTTCAGTATCTGTTCTACAAACAGTGGAATGCACTGAAAAAATATGCAAACAAAAAAGGAATATGGATAATAGGAGATATTCCGATCTATGTAGCAGCAGACAGTGCAGATACCTGGTCAGCACCTTCACAGTTTCAGCTGGACAGTGATTTTCTGCCGGTTCGTGTAGCCGGCTGCCCTCCTGACAGTTTTTCAGCAACCGGACAGCTGTGGGGAAATCCTCTCTATGACTGGGATAAAATGAAGCAGGACAGATACAGCTGGTGGATCACCAGGATGAAACATGCCTCTTGCGTGTATGATGTAATAAGAATAGATCATTTCAGAGGTTTTGATTCGTACTATTCGATACCATATGGAAATACGACAGCTGAGAATGGTGAATGGGTAAAAGGACCGGGTATTGACTTTATAAATGAAATAAAAAGCAGACTTTCAGATGTTAGAATCATCGCAGAGGATCTGGGATTTCTGACAGAGTCGGTAGTAAAGCTGCTTCATGATTCCGGCTTTCCGGGAATGAAGGTTCTGCAGTTTGCATTTGATTCACGGGAAGACAGTGATTATCTTCCGCACAATTATCCGCATAACTGTGTAGTATATACAGGAACCCATGACAATGATACAATACTAGGCTGGCTTGAAAATGTAGCGCCGGCTGATCGTGAGCTTGCTGTAAAATATATGAGACTCAATAAAGAAGAGGGATACTGCTTCGGTATGATCTGTACAGCAATGGCAAGTGCCGGTGATACAGTAATAATAACAATGCAGGATCTCCTTGAGCTCTCAAGTGAGGCACGTATGAATACTCCGTCAACATGTGGCGGAATAAACTGGAGATGGAGAGCCCGGCCGGACTATATTACTAAAGAGCTTACAAGAAAACTATATACATGTACTGAGGTTTATAAAAGATTGCAGAGGAAAAGTGATATGAGTTTTGATTTAACGAACAGTATAGAATTTTTAGCTAAAGCACAATACCGCAAACAGGTTCAGGAGCTTGATGTACATGAGCTTCATAACTGCCTGTCAAGATCAGTAATGGCAGATATTGCAGACAGCTGGGAGAAGAGTTCATACAGACATAAACAGGGAAGATGCGCATACTATTTCTCGGCAGAATTCCTTGTCGGACGTCTGATCTTCAATAATCTTCTGTGCCTTGGAAAAATTGAGGAGGCAAGGGAAGCTCTTGAGAAGTTCGGCTTCGATCTTTCATGTATGGAAGAAATAGAGGACGCTGCACTTGGCAACGGCGGTCTGGGAAGACTTGCAGCATGCTTTCTTGATTCGGCAGCAACGCTGTCTATTCCTCTTGACGGATACGGCATCAGATATAAGTACGGAATATTCAGACAGAGTATAGAAAACTGTGAGCAGACTGAATATGCAGATGACTGGACTCATTTCGGAGATCCATGGTCTGTACGGCGGGAAGAGGATACCCAGATCGTTGAGTTTGCAGACTTCAGGGTCAAGGCTGTACCATATGACATGCCGGTTATAGGGTATATGACTGAGAATAAGGGTACGCTCAGACTATGGCAGTGCGAGCCTGTTGAAGAATTTAACTTCACGGCATTCAATAATCAGAAATATGATGTTTCTGTTGAGGATAAAAACAGGGCTGAAAATATTTCACGTGTACTGTATCCGAATGACTCAACAGATGACGGCAGAAAACTGCGCCTGAGTCAGCAGTATTTTTTCTGCAGTGCATCGCTTAAGGATATAATCAAAAGCTATAAGAAGTTTCACGGCGACGATTTCTCGCAGTTCAGTGATTATGTAACTATTCAGTTAAATGATACACATCCGGTCATTTCCGTCCCTGAACTTATACGTCTTCTTACGACACAGGAAAAAATGTCATTTGAAAATGCACTTGCAGCAGCAATGAAAACATTTAACTATACAAATCACACAGTAATGCTTGAGGCACTTGAAAAATGGGATCTGGAGCTGATGGAGAGCCTTCTGCCTGAAGTAACAGCCATAATCGTCAAAATAAATGCTGCAATGCAGGCTGAGTTTAAAAGCAGTGTCGATAAAAAAATACTCGATAAGATAAAAATTATCAGTGACGGCAAAGTGAACATGGCATATCTTGCGATATACTGCAGCTCTTATGTAAATGGCGTTGCACAGATCCATACTGATATTCTGAAAAATGATGTTCTCAAGGAATGGTATTCGATCTATCCTCAGCGATTCAGAAACAAAACAAACGGTATAACACAGAGAAGATGGCTTGCACTGTGCAATGCACAGCTTTCGTCCCTGATCACAGAGCTGCTTGGAAATGATGAGTGGATCACAGATCTCACACAGCTTAAAAATCTTGAAAAGTATCAGGATGATGATGAGATCATCTCACGCTTTACGCTTATAAAGGCGCAAAAGAAGAGGGAGCTGTGCGAATATATATTAAAACAGGAAAAAACGTCTATAGATGAAAACAGTATATTTGATATACAGATCAAACGTCTGCATGAATACAAGAGACAGTTTTTAAATATTCTTGCGATCATTGAGCTTTATTTTGAGATCAAGGAGGGATCACTTACGGATTTTGCTCCTACAACATTTATCTTCGGTGCAAAATCAGCTCCGGGATATGAGAGAGCAAAGGGCATTATCAAGCTTATCAATACAGTAGCTGCGGTTATCGAAAATGATCCTGAGGTCAATAAAATTATAAAGGTAATATTTATTTCTAACTATAATGTTTCATATGCTGAAAAACTTGTTGCAGCTGCAGATGTTTCAGAGCAGATCTCAACTGCCGGAACAGAGGCGAGCGGAACCGGAAATATGAAGTTTATGTTAAACGGTGCAGTTACGCTCGGAACTCTTGACGGAGCAAACGTTGAGATAGTCAGAGAAGCCGGTGAGGAGAACAACTATATTTTCGGTGCAAAGGTCGGGGATATAGAAAGTATCCGTGATAAATATGACCCGACACAGCTGTATGAAAATGATAAAAAAATCAAGAGAGTTCTTGATTCGCTTATTGACGGAACATTCAGTGATGACAGCGGAATATTCAAAGAACTCAGAAACTCGATACTCAAGGGCGCTTCATGGCATAAACCTGACCAGTACTTCCTTCTTCTTGATTTTGAAAGCTATCTTGAAGAGAAGATACGCGTAAACAGGGAATACAAGGACACAAAGAGCTTTATGAAAAAATGCTGGATCAATATGTGCAATGCAGGATTTTTCTCCTCAGACAGAACAATTGCAGAATATGCAAAGGATATATGGAAGATAGATAAAATTTAATAAATTTTAAGCTGTACAAAAACTCCCCGGTCATCAGACCGGGGAGTTTTGTTTATATGAAATGATCAGTAATTTTCTTTTCTTACTTCAAAGTAACTCTGCGGATGTTTGCAGACAGGACATACATCAGGAGCTTTTTTGCCCATAACGAGATGTCCGCAGTTGCGGCATTCCCACATAGTCTCTTCGCTCTTTTCAAATACTGCCTTCATCTCAACATTGTTAAGAAGTGCACGGTAACGTTCCTCATGAGCCTTTTCAATCTGTCCTACGGCACGGAACTGAGCAGCAAGTTCAGGAAAACCTTCTTCTTCAGCATCCTTTGCAAAGCTTTCGTACATATCGGTCCATTCGTAGTTTTCTCCATCAGCAGCAGCTTTGAGGTTATCAGCTGTTTTATTCAGTGCACCGAGAGCCTTGAACCAGAGTTTTGCGTGTTCTTTTTCATTTGCTGCAGTCTGTTCAAAAATTGATGCAATCTGCTCATATCCCTCTTTCTTTGCCACACTTGCAAAGTAGGTATACTTGTTTCTTGCCTGTGATTCACCTGCGAATGCTGCTTCGAGATTTTTTTCAGTTTTAGTTCCTTTGATGTTCATATCAGTCTCTCCTTTGTCATCGTTGTTGTTGATTTTTATGAAATCAGATGCTCCGTGTTTGCACAGCGGGCATATGAAGTCAGGCGGTAATTCTTCACCCTCATACACGTATCCGCATACTGCACATACCCAGCCGGTTTTCTTCTCAGGCTTAGGTGCTGGCTTGATTCGTGTCTGATAGTAGTTATATGTTAAACTCTCTTTTTCGCAGAGGCTTTCAGCTCCGGTTATCCTGGCATGAAACAGAGTATGAGTTCCGAAATCAGTTGAACCTGTTACTTTGCATGTGATATAGCCATTTGTCTTTTCAGGCAGATACACAATACCGTTATCTGCTCTTGCACAGTTTGTATAGTCAGCAAACTTGTCTGTTTTTCGTCCTGACGCAAAACCAAAATGTTTTATAATATCAAAGTCAGAGTCAACTGTAAGAAATGATACATTGAAAACACCTGTGTTCATTATCATGTCATGGGTAAGATTTTTTTTGTTTACTGCAGCCACACATGACGGTGGATTATCTGATACCTGCATAAGTGTATTGATAATACATCCGTTGTCTTTAGAGCCTTCCTTTGCTGTAATGACATACAGTCCATAGCCTATTTTGAAGAGAGTTTTTTTATCCATCATTATCCTCCTTGCAGTTAATACATCTGCCGGTGAAAATAAGCTCATAATCATCTGCTTTCAGGCCCGGATTAAGAGCATCATCGGCTTTTACAGGTTCTTTTATATTGTAATCAAATACTTTCCCGCACAAGCGGCATCTGAAATGAGCATGTGAAACCGTTGTATGATCAAAACGATCAGGTGCATTTGCAACAGCAACTCTGCGGACAGTTCCTTCCTGCGCCAGTGTGCCGAGATTTCTGTAGACTGTTCCCTTACTTATTCCCGGATACTTTAAAGTAAGTGCGTCGTATATCTGATCAGCAGTCGGGTGATCATCCATAGAACGTACACAGTCTGCAATAAGGATCTTCTGAATAGTGTTCCTTTTCATAATGATAATCACTCCTTATTAGTAACTGTTCTTATATTATAGCAATATTACTTTAAAAAGTCAATATATTTTGAAAAAAATATATATTTTTTATGTTTCTGATTATATCATATATTATTAGCAGTTTCAATTGAAAAAAAATATATTCTGAATATTTTATATTGAATATAAAATGCACCTATATGGTTGAAAATGTATAAATTTTATGATACAATAAACCATAAGAATTATCGTGCATCAATATACATACTTATTTATATTATGTGCAGATAAATCATATATAAGAAAACAAAAATTATTAATTTATGAGGTGCAGTGTTGGATAAGAATAACTTTTTTAATTTATATGGAACAGATCTCAGGCAGAAAAACAATATGACAGATGGCTTTAATCTGCAGATGACCCCGCAGATGAGACGGATGTTTTCAGGCGCTGAGCAGTCAATAAATCCTCTCGAAATGGAGGCTTCTCCGGCTTTGCTTTATAAATGCATAGGTCCGAAAGAGCTTAAGACACGTCCGATCACAAAAGAAGAGTACAGCAGACTGTCATCGTCACAGACTCATATTTCAAGACGTCTGCAGTATGGTCAGCTTGCAGTCATTCTTGCACTTGCTGTGGTTCTGTTTATATGTATCTTTAAAAATCTTGGTGAATTTTCAGTAAAGGAGACATCATTAATATTGCTCTTTATTGCCGGATTGTTGTTTTTCTTTGGGTTAAAAATAAAAAATGCAGTTGACAGCGTAATAAAACCTGGTGAACTTATCGCAGAAGGAACTGCAATATTTTTCAGTGTTGAGACAACTAACAGAGGAAATAAAAACTCGACGAACAGATATCTGGTTTCTGCAGCCTTTCATGATCAGAAGTCTTTTATGAAAAAAATAATCTGCTGTAAGGATGATTTTTCAAAAATGAGTCTTGATTCAAAGGTATATGTCAAAGTTAAGGGATCCAAAGCGATGGCTTTTGCAGCTGAGCAGAACTGATTTATTCACCAGTGCTCTATAATATTATTTATAAATAGTGTAGCTTTCAGGGTAGTTGTTTAGTATTAATAATGATTTTTGTTTTGCAGTATAATGTGTATATTATGGATCTCAGGTACATTAGAAGGTCTGGGAAATTATAAAGGAGAGATAATATGAAAAAAACCAAAAGAACACTTATTACAGCAGCAGTACTTACTACAGCAGCACTTAATCCGAAATTATCCAGTCAGGCTGATGATAATGCTGAAGCTATGGCACCTGTGTATGGTCCGCCTTCATATTTTTATGAGAAAGGCGATGTGAATATGGACGGCAAAGTCAATATTCTTGACTGCTGTCTGATGCGAAGTGCAGCACTTGGTCAGAAAGGTTATACTGAGGATTCACTTACTGATATAAACACAGACGGCATAATAGATTCCAGGGATGTTCTTGCAATTCAGAACTTTATGCTTGCAAAAAGTCAGTCAGTACAATATCGTGAAGATGAGACTACACAGCCTGAATACGGAGTTGTGACTGCAACCGAAACAACGACCCAGCCAGTATACGGAACTATGCCGGCTACAGAAACAACGACCCAGGCAGTACCAGTATACGGAACAATGCCGGCTACCGAAATGTCTGAAGAGACAACAACGACCCAGCCGGTTTATGAATCCTTTCCTGTTACGGAAGAACCGATAGTTACATCACCTCAGCCAGTATATGGAACATGGCAGGCTGATGAAGAAACTGAGCCTGAATATGAAAATTCCAATAATGATGAGGTGAAATAATGCTTAACATAATTCAAAAAAAGAAGCGCATGCGTGAACTGACCGCCGCTGAAAAAGTTACATTAAAATATCTTTTTCTTGAACTCACAGTACGCTGCAATGAGCATTGTCTTCATTGCGGAAGCAGGTGCGGAGATGTCAGCGCCGAAGAACTTACCCCAACACAATATCACGATTTTCTCAAACAAACAGCAGAGGACTTTGACACAAAGAAGTTTACTCTTTGTGTAACCGGCGGTGAGCCGCTGGTACGCAGTGATTTTTTTGATATTATGTCTGATGCCAATGATCTCGGCTATCTCTGGGGTATGACTTCAAACGGAATACTTATTACACCTGAAGTAGCCAAAGACCTGAAACGCTGCGGAATGAAGACGATCTCTATAAGTATTGATGGTACTGAGGCCACTCACGATGCTTTCCGTTCAACTCCGGGCGGATGGAAAAAAGCTATGGATGGAATAGAGAACCTTATAAAAACGGGCGGATTCAAGCATATTCAGGTTACAACAGTGGTAACTCATCAGAATATCACTCAGCTCGATGAGCTTTATAATATATTCAGGGATATGGATATCGACTCGTGGAGAATAATTAACATCGATCCTATAGGAAGGGCAAAGCTGCACCCCGAGCTTCTGATGACTCAAGAGGACTATGTAACTATGTTTGAGTACATCCGTAATAAACGTATGGCTGCTGAGCCTGTGACATACGGATGTGAACATTATCTTGGTATGGACTACGAACGTGAGGTACGTGACTGGTACTTTCACTGCGTAGCAGGCAAGGAGATCGCAAGCATAATGAGCAACGGTGATATCACAGCCTGCCTTGATATAGAACGCAGACCTGAGTTTATAATGGGCAATATTTTTAAGGACCGTCTTATTGATGTCTGGGAAAATGGTTTTCAGATATTCAGAAAAGGACTCAGCTGTGAAAACTGCCAGAAGTGCGGAGATTTCGAGTTCTGCAAGGGCGGAGCTTATCATACATGGAATTTTGATGAGAACAGACCTAATGTATGTTTTAAGGACGTGCTGTTCTGATCACTTAATACATACTGAAAACAGCGGATCTCAGAATAGAGATTCGCTGTTTCTTAAACTTCGCAGATTTTTTTATCTCAGTTACTATTCAGATCAAAAAAATCAATATTTCTATGAAGGGATCATAGGAAAAGGTTTTTGACCGCATATAAGTACTGTATGACTATACTCTATTGATACCGCTCCTATAAAACATAATGTTTGATTATCAGATAGCATATTATTGAAAATAATTGTAGCTTTCAGCATTTATACAAAGTATTACTAATACAGTATGCATTATATCAGATGCTTTGTTACATCCAGTAGCAATAAAAAGTAAAGTATGTGAAGGAGAATTGTAATGAAAAAAACCAGCAGAACAATAATGACTGCAGCTGTTCTTACAGCAGCGGCAACTCTTAATCCTGCGGCATCAGTTAATTCAGGAGAGAACGTTGATGCTATGGCTCCTGTATACGGCCCGCCGTCATATTTTTATGATAAAGGCGATGTCAATACGGACGGAAAAATCAACATTCTTGATTACTGTCTTATGAGAAATATTGCCCTTGGCGGCAACGGATATTATGAGAGCAGTCTGACTGATGTTAATCAAGACGGTATAGTTGACTCCAGGGATGTTTTAGCTCTCCAGAATTTCATGCTTACAAAAGCAGGTGAAGTTGTTTTTCCTGAAGAGACTACCATGCCGGTAACTCAGCCTGCTTATGGAACATATCCTGTGACATCATCGGTGGTACAGACTAAATACGGAGTGTTTCCTGCAACAGTTCCGAACACTGAAATTACCGGGACAAATCCTGAAGAAACCGAACCCCCTGTAACGACAATACCTGATAAATGGGGTACTCAGTCAATTCCGGGTGAGACCGATGAGGGCGGACATCAGATAACGAGGTGACATAATGCTTAATATAATGCAAAAAAAGAAACATATGAGAGAGTTGGCAGCGACTCAGAAATATAAACTGAATCATCTTTTTCTTGAACTGACTGTACGATGCAATGAGCGCTGTCTGCATTGCGGTAGTAAATGCGGTGATGTTAAAGCCGAAGAAATGACGCCTTTGCAGTATCATGAGTTTCTTAAACAGACAGCAGAGGATCTTGATACCAGAAGCTTCACTCTGAATATAACAGGCGGTGAACCTCTGGTACGAAGTGATTTTTTTGATATTGTGTCTGATGCCAGTGATCAGGGATATCTCTGGGGAATGACTTCAAACGGAACTCTTATTACTCCTGATGTAGCAAAAGATCTTAAACGCTGCGGCATGAAGACTATATCAATAAGTATTGACGGCAATGAAGCAACACATGATGCATTCAGAAGAACGCCCGGAGGCTGGAAGAAGGCAATGGACGGAATTGAGAATCTTATCAGAACAGGCGGATTTCAGCATATTCAGGTCACAACAGTAGTTACCCATCAGAACATTGGACAGCTTGATGAACTATACAGTATTTTCAAGGAAATGGATATAGATTCATGGAGAATAATTGAAATGGATCCGATAGGCAGAGCGACTCAGCATCCGGAGCTTCTGATGACCAATGAGGATACTGTCACAATGATGGAGTATATCAGGAATAAACGAATGGCGGCTGAACCGGTTTCTTACGGTTGTTCACATTATGTTGGCATGGATTACGAACGTGAGATACGTGACTGGTATTTTCACTGTGTAGCTGGCAAGGAAATTGCCAGCATCATGTGTAACGGCGATATTACTGCCTGTCTCGATATTGAACGCAGGCCTGAGTTTATTATGGGTAATATTTTTAAAGACCGTTTCAGAGACGTCTGGGAAAATGGTTTTCAGATATTCAGAAAAGGAGTCACATGTGAAAACTGTGAGAAGTGCAGCGATTATGAATTCTGCAGGGGCGGTTCATATCACACGTGGAATTTTGATGAGAACAGACCTAATGTATGCTTTAAAGACGTTCTGTTCTGATATTTTATACATACTAAAGCAGCGTATCTCAAAAATGAGATACGCTGTTATTTATTGATGGGTGCACAATTATGTAAAAATGAAAATGAATATTTGGTTTCAGACTGTAAAATGTTCAAGTGAGGGCTGCGCCTTTATGCTTTCAAGGGTTAGAGGGACTGAAAATTTCATCAGGTCTGTCACCGTTCTTTATTTTTTCAAGAAGTTCACAGATACTCTGACTATCATAATCAGATAGGATTTTCTTAACTTCTTCTTTGCTGTCAAGATAGTTATAGTATCTCTGTGTGTCATCTGATGCATAAAAGTATTCAGATTTTGCTAACTTATTAAGATCAGTTGAGGATATCATTTCTTCCGGGAACTCATCTATATGGCTTAAGTAATCATATCTCTCCCTGTAGTCATTTTGCAGGGCAAGGCCTTCGTCGAACCAGACAGGAAGTTCTGACCTTGAAAGAAATTTTCCTGAGTCAGTTCTTTCGTGCGTTTCAGCATGAGTCAATTCATGGGCAATGATATCTGTTGTCAGCCATTTTGAAGAAATAGATGTATAACACTTAACACCACCTAACATGACAATCATTGTATCATGATCTCCTCCGAGTCTGATGATCTTCTTCTGGTTATCAGTGATTATTATTACAGGTGAACTTTTGGTCACTCCGAAGTAATCAGAAACTCTGCTGTGTGCTTCATCTATTATGTCAAGAGCTTCCTGTTTGTCTCCGGTATAATCCTTATCAAACCATACATTATCTGCTGCCTGTTCAAAACCGTGAAATTTTACGGACAGTCTGTATCCGACCGTGTTGAAATTAAAATATATGAGACTTGCAGCTATTAAAATCATGATCACTGATATAAATAATACTGATGCTATTTTCGCTTTTTTGCTTTTCATATTTTATTTCACCTTTCATTTTGTCAGTAAAAGTTATAAAGAAAATAAAACTTTCAGATAAATGTCTTTTCTGGATATAGATCCGAAACGTATAAACCTGCTGTCATTTGAACAATCAGGGTTGTCACCGATAAGAAAGTATTGATCCTCGCAAAGCGTTACTGGATATGTAATATCACCGGATTTAAGTTCATCCGGCAGATACGGCTCACTGCAAAGCTCACTGTTAATATAAAGCTTTCCGTCACTGATCTCCACTTTGTCTCCGGGTATGCCTATAACACGCTTGATAACAGTTGAGTTTTCTGTATTTGCTATTACTATGTCACCGCGTTCAGGGGAAGAAATAAGGTAACTCAGTTTGCTTGATACTATATAGTCACGGTCATTGAATGTCGGACTCATGCTGCTGCCGGAAGTCAGCAGTACAGGAAACGCAGCACTTGCAAAGATGCATGCTGCAAGACAAAAAAAGATCACTGATATAATTATGATCCTTCTTCTTTTTTTCAGCCGTTTAGCAAGGTTCCCATAGGCTATGTCCTGAGATTCATCTGACTTTATTGATATGCTGTCATAGTATTTAGCACACTCGCTGCAGATATTCAGGTGCGACTTTATTACACGGGCTGCTTCTTCACTCGTTTTGTCTGTTTTATAGTCAGTCATAAGTTCTTTTACAAGAATACAGATCATATCCTCATGCTCCATAGTCGATTACCTCCATTTGTTCTTTCAGCTTCTTTCTTGCTCTGCAGTAAATTATTCGTGCATTCTCTTCACTCATTCTCATTATTTTTGATATCTCAGAGAACTGCATGTCATGATATAGTCTGTATATGAGTATATCACGATATTTTTTTTTCTGTTTTAAAATGCACTTAAGTATATCGGCACCAGTCTGGGAATTTTCAGCTATGTATGAAGGATCCTGAACGCTGTCGGGAGTAATATCAGGTTTATTATCCTCAAGAAATATCTCATGTCGGTTTTTTCTGTAGTGTCGGAAACTCACGTTTTTTGCAATTCTGCACAGCCATGTACTTACCTGACAATCGCCGCGGAACTTATGAAAGGATACAAAAGCCTGATAAAACGTCTCTTCGCACAGATCTTCAGCAACTGATGCGTCTGAATTATTAAGCAGGAACAAAAACTTATATACCTGCAGATAATACCTCTTGTAAACAGATTCAAAATCCTCCAACTCATCACCTCCGTATGTTTATTTTCAGATATCTGTATATTAGAGTCACTACGTTCTCATTTCGTTACACTTTTCTGAAAATATTTATACATAAAAATTATACTATTGTGGAACTTATTTATCAATGAGTCTTAAGAGAAAATGATGTGCAGACATTGATATTGATAAAATGTCCGTGTTGTTGTATAATTAAAAACAGCAGCCTGTTATTTTACTGTAACAGAGCCGTTTTTAGTATAAATACTGTGCCTTAGAGAGGATTAATATAAATGAAACGACTGGTTATCGGAGTTCTGGCTCATGTTGACTCAGGAAAAACTACTCTTTCAGAGGGTATGCTTTACTGCTGCGGTGCAATAAGAAAGCTTGGACGTGTAGACCATAAAAATGCATTTCTTGATAATTATGAGCTTGAGAGGGAAAGAGGCATCACTATATTTTCGAAACAAGCTGTAATAAACTATGGAGATACAGAAATAACACTGCTTGACACACCGGGGCACGTAGACTTTTCTACAGAAATGGAACGTACACTCCAGGTACTTGATTATGCAGTTCTCGTAATAAGCGGGAGTGACGGAGTCCAGAGCCATACAAGGACGCTGTGGAAACTGCTTGCGCACTATAATATTCCTGTTTTCATATTTGTTAATAAGATGGATATCGCGGGTTCTGACAGACAGGTTCTGATGGACGAACTAAAAAGCAAGCTGTCTGAGCAATGCTGTTTCTTTGATGATGATGACAAGTCAGAGCAGTTTTATGAAGATATAGCACTTGGCAGTGAGGAGCTGATGCAGGAGTTTCTGGATAAAGGTGTTGTGCCTGAAGATCAGATAGTAAGCAGCATAAAAAAACGTGAGATCATTCCATGCTGTTTTGGCTGTGCACTGAAGCTGCAGGGGGTTGAGAAATTTCTTGAGCTTCTTGACAGATATACAATAGCTCAGGATGATAAGTCTGAATTTGCCGCAAAGATATTCAAGATCTCCGAGGATGATCAGGGCAACAGACTTACATTTATGAAAATAACCGGCGGTTCGCTCAGGGCAAGAACAATGCTGTCACATCAGGATAAATGGACTGAGAAGATCAATCACATCCGTATATACAACGGGGCAAAGTTTTCGCAGACAGCCGAAGCTTTTCAGGGAATGGTATGTGCAGTAACAGGACTTACTCAGTCATATCCGGGTGAAGGTCTGGGAGCTGAGGCTGACAGTGAATCATCTATGCTTGAACCTGTTCTGACATATATGGCAGTAATAAATGATGATACAGATATAAATACTGCACTCAAGGCATTCAGAAGGCTTGAGGATGAGGATCCGGCTCTTCATATCATATGGAATGAACAGTTAAGGGAAATACATGTTCAGGTCATGGGGGAGATTCAGCTTGAAATACTCAGGAGTGTTCTGAAGCAGAGATTTTCAATGGATGCTGATTTTGTTCATGGAGGAATTGCATATAAGGAGACGATTGCATCACCGGTGGAGGGGGTAGGTCATTATGAACCTCTTCGTCATTATGCTGAGGTCCATCTGCTTCTCGAACCGGGTGAGCAGGGCAGCGGTCTTCAGTTTTTCTCTGACTGCAGGGAAGATGATCTTGATAAGAACTGGCAGAGACTGATAATGACACATCTCAGGGAAAAAACTCATTTAGGTGTTCTTACAGGTTCACCGGCAACAGATATAAAGATCACACTCAAAGCAGGACGTGCCCATCTCAAGCATACTGAGGGCGGAGACTTCAGGCAGGCTACCTACAGGGCTGTAAGACAGGGCCTTAGATCTGCTGAGAGTATACTGCTTGAACCCTGGTATAATTTTATACTTGAAATTCCTTCAGAGTATATCGGTCGTGCAATGGCTGATCTGACAAGAATGGAATGTGAATTTACCCCGCATCAGATAAATCCTGATAATACCGCTGTTATAACCGGAAATGCTCCTGTAGCATCGATACGTGACTATCAGACTGAGATAACCGGATATACAAAAGGAAAAGGGAAACTTATGTGTTCTCTCAGAGGATATGCCAGATGCCATAATGAAGAAGAGGTAATTGAAAAAATAAATTATAACTGTGACAGTGATACCGATAACTCATGTGACAGTATCTTCTGTTCGCACGGAGCCGGGTTTGTAGTAAAGTGGGATCATGTACCGGAATATATGCATATTGCCAGTGTTCTGAAAACGCAGGAAAATGAACAGCCTGAACCCAGGACACAAAAGACGCAGACAGCAGTGAATGAGTACCGCAGGCAGTCTGATCAGGATAAGGAACTGATGGACATTTTTGAAAAGACATATGGAAAAGTCAATCAGGAAAAAAAGAAAAATGCCTTCAGGACAAAAAAAGACAAGGAGCTGACCGACGTTTCATACCGTGGTAAACCTCTGCCGGAGGGACCAGAGTATCTGCTCGTTGACGGATATAATATAATCTTTTCGTGGGATGAACTAAAAAAAGAAGCTGCGGTTAATCTTGATCTTGCCAGAAGCATGCTGATAAATATAATGAGCAATTATCAGGGGATAAAACAGTGTGAGGTCATAGTCGTGTTTGATGCGTATAAGGTGAAAGGTGCATCCCGTGAAATAGAAAGATTTCATAATATCAATGTTGTTTATACAAAGGAAGCAGAAACTGCTGACATGTATATAGAAAAGGTTACTCATCAGCTCAGTCATCAGCACCGTGTAAGAGTTGCAACATCTGACGGACTCGAGCAGATAATAATCCTCGGAAACGGAGCTTTCAGGATTTCATCAGCTGAACTGTACGACGAGGTAAGACTTATGCAGAAGACTATAGATGATTTTATTAAATTCAATACAAAATAAACTATCGGAAAGAAGAATACAGTATGACAGATTACGTAAAAAAAGCCGGAGATTTGTTTTCAGAGGGATATAACTGTGCACAGTCAGTATTTCTGGCTTTTGCTGAAGATTTTGATATGGATACTCAGACAGCACTTATGCTGTCATCCTCATTCGGAGGAGGAATGGGAAGACTCAGGGAAGTATGCGGTGCTGTAAGCGGTATGTTTATGGCAGCCGGTTTGTATTATGGTTATGATTCGCCATCTGATATACAGGCAAAAACCGATCATTACAAACTGATTCAGGAACTTGCCGCACGTTTTAAAGAAAAAAACTCCAGTATCATATGCCGGGAACTGCTCGGACTCAGTTCATCCGGACCGGACTCATATGTTCCTGAAAAAAGGACAAATGAGTATTACAAAAAACGTCCGTGCAGGGAACTGGTCATGATTGCAGCGCAGATCCTTACTGATTATCTCAGGGAGCATGCTCCGCAAACGAAAGTGAAGACAAAGATTTAAAAGAATCTGATAAGTATGATAATCAGTTTTAAGTATCGATGATTAAATTGCAGTACAAAAACATCAAAACGGCTCACAGTCTGATAATGTGAGCCGTTTTGATGTTTTTGTGATTAATGCTGCTGTGTCAGAGTCTTGTCGGAACTGGAAATAAGAACCTGAGTTTTTTCTGAATATGATCTGAAAAAGTCAAGTTTTGCTTTTGATATGCTGTCATCTGACTGTCTTATAAATGCATCATCAATGATGAACGGCATTGATGTATTGTTGTCAGAAATAAGTTCAACAAATGCCATGCGCATTGCAAGATACAGTGAATTAAGAGTTTTGTCAGCTGACTGTGTGCTGTCAGCCGGCATTTTCATAATGTTGTCTGCTGCCATTTTCAGATCATCCTCAGATGCGATCTCAGGAACAGGTTTTCCTGGATTAAGCTTTTTGAAAATATCTGAGATCCTTGTTATCAGTACTTCTTTATGATCTTTTTTAAAGCTTCTGAGTGATTCATCAAGTGTTTCCGATACTATTGTTTTTATATTCTGCTTGTTTTCGAGTACAACCAGAGCATTCTGAAGGGCGGTCAGTCTCTTGTCAGTACATGCAACATTAAGACTGTCCTTGTACTGTAGTTTAAGATTTGTAACAGCATTTATGTATTCATCTTTGGTACGAAGTGATTCGTTAAGAGTTTTATTTGCCTTGTCCTGAAGTTTGATAAACTGTTCAGGTGTAAGCTTAACGGCATTTTTCTTTGAGTTGAGTTTAAAGATCTTTTCTTCAAGTGCTTTGATCTTAATCTTTAACTTAAAGCTCTCAGAATCAGATTTATCCTTGTTGTTATATGCTAATAGCTTGCTGTTGAGCTCATTGATCGAGTTTTCAAGAGCTACAGCCTTTTCCATATAATCAAGAGCTTCACTGATTGATGATATCTGTGAAAGACTCTTGACAGATGAAAACAGTTTATCACACATTGTCTTATTTTCATTATCACAGTTGACGATGCTGTCTTCAATTTTTTTCAGCTGATCCTTAAAAGCAAAGAAGCGTGGGTCAGGAGGCGTGATCTTTGCTTCCTCAAGGCTTTTCTGTTTCTGATAAAAGTTGAGGTTTTCCTTGGTCTGAAGGATCCTCTTGCCAAGCTTTTCAATCTCTTCCTTAAGGGATTTTTCTGTATCGAGAAGTTTCTTGTACTTATCTTTTTCAGATTCAACTTTATATCTGTGGCCGTCTTTTTCTGTGCTGTATTTATTTTTTATGCCTCGCATTTCACGCTCGGCGTCTCTGAGATTGTTCTCATTTACACGTGCAAGCTTGTTCTTCTTGGATTTTGTCAGCCTGTCGCAGATTGCATAGACTACAGAGGCGATAACTGCACAGATTATTACAACCATTACGATGTTGTTAAGAAAAACTATAAGCAGAAGTGCAAGCGCAATAGTAAGAAACAGTGAAAGGATAAAGTTTGAACTTAGTTTAGGAGGTTCTGTATTGACAAGTTCACTTGCATTATGGAGTTTTTCTTCTGCAAGAAGTATACGGTGCTGAGAGATCTCTTCAAAATGTGAGTACTCATTTTCAGCTGTTTTGAGTCTGTACTTGGCGTCAGTTATCTTCTCGTGAAGTTTGATAAGTTCCTGCTGCTTTTCGTTTGACAGGTTCTGGAGCTGACGGACAGAATAGGATATATCTGATATCTGACTCTTGGCTTCACAGATAGTATCAAGTATTTCTGCATTGTCCTGCGGAATATACTTGTTTACCTCGGCACTGACACTCGCTCTGGAAGCATCAAGACTTTTGCGTATTTCGATGTTCTCATTTATAGCACTATAGATGCTTTTGCATTCGTTGAACACTTCTTTGTTTCTGTCAGCCCTCATGTTATGAAATTCAGAAGATTTTTTTTCATATGAATCTGAAATATCAAGGAAATTATCATGAGAAATTTCTGATTTTTTAAGCTGTTCAAGTTCTGCAAGCAGTTCCTGTACTTTAATATCAGTATTTAACTTTTCACACTGTTCATTGATCTTGTCAAATTTTTTCTTCAGTGCTATGCAGTCATGCTGCTCTTTTAATTTTGTGGTTTCCTCAATACGTGCCTGATTGAGTTCACTTCTCAGTGAAGAGATCTGAAGATTCTTTTCACGTATTCTGGAACTGAGCATTTCATATTTGCCGGACAGTTCATTTGAATCAAGCCGCGAGCATATTTTTTTATACGAAGTTTTCTCATCACCTGAAGAAACAAAATTTATAAGCATCTCTGTAAGAAGATCTGAAACGGACAGCTTTGAATCAGTTGGTATGATCAGCGGCAAAATATATATACAGCGCTCAAAATCATACTGTGTAATTGAGAGAAGCAAAGATCCCGGTGTTTCATTTTCAGGTACTGAAATTTCTTTATCTGAAGAAAGATCTGTGATCTTTATAGTATCCTCGGCTACTGTTGAAGAAAAGGTTCGTTCTATAGAATATGAAACATTGTTGATTTCAAGTGTAAGACATCCGGCCATTGCCATGCCGTTGGTCGGTTCATATCTGAATCGTATGCTGTTTTTATCAGCCTGTGAAGCTCCGAACAGCATTATAGTCAGAAAATTGACAAGAGCGATCTGATCAATGTCACTGTCTTTTCTGATAATACTGAAACTGTTTTCCGGTTCTATGCTGAAGTCACTGATATTTCCGAAATTTTTAATGTATATTCTTTTAATCTTCATTGAATCCTACCTCACCGTCAAAAGCTTTTAATCCGAGATAAAGAGCATTTTCATAGGTTGCCTTATCAGATTCATTTGTGCACAGCTGCATTTTCTTGAGCATTTTCTGAACAAAAATACCTTTCAGTGAAAAATCTGATGCAAGTGCGCTGATATTTATATCAGGGCGTGAATTGTTCTCTACTGTAACGTAATACAGTGAATCGGAGAGATCAAGAGCTATTGATTTTGAATCAGGTAAAAAACCTTCGGGGTATTTTCCGGTAAGAGTTATTTTATATAAGTTTTCTGCAAAATTTTCAGGATAGAGATGCTCAAGTTTTTTAATAATAGCGTTTTTAATCTGATTGTTTGAAGTAAGTGAAGTAATATCAAAGCTTACATCCGCAAAAATTCTGCTGCTTGTATTGATAAAGTTAAGTTTAACATTTCCTTTGGATACCTCACCGATATAAACGCCTTTTTTTCCGGTTTCATCAAAGCCGTTTCCGTCAGGTGTTCCGGAGTATGCATAGTATGTATTGCCGGCTTTCTGGATTTCGGAAGCTTTATGAATATGACCCAGGGCCACATAGTCAAAGCCGGACGAGCTCAGCTGTTTTACAGTTATAGGATTATACATGCTGGTCTGATTATCTGTAACAATGTCACCATGATAGATCAGAATATTTATCATGTCGTCATCCGGAACAGAAAAACTGTTGTTATTTTTATTCTGATAGCTGCTGATAAATGAAGAGCCGTAAAGACGAAGATTTTTTTCCGGAATCTCTATCATCGAATAGCTGCTGAAAAAAATGATAACATTCCTTGACCAGTCCTCATCACTGTACGGTGAATCAACAGCATAATAATCATGATTTCCGGCTACAATTGCAACAGTAAGTGCCGGGACAGCTGCAAACATTTTCTTGACTGCTGATACTATATTAATATCTGCATGATTGCTGTCAAAAAGGTCGCCGGCTATAATAAGAAGATCTGTCATGTTGGTACTGCATAAATTAACGATACGCTGAAGTGTATTCAGAACTTCAAGTTTCCTGTTTTTAGCCTTGCTTTTCAGAAATGATAACTCAGCGCACAGGTGAAGGTCAGAACAATGCAGAATCTTTATTTTGTCGGACATATAAATCCTCCTTGATGTTATGTTTAACTAAGAGTTTTTCTCATTTCTTACCGTATTATTATATCACATATTTATTTTCAAGTAAAGATGTTTTTAAATTACAAAATACTTACAAATTACTGACTTTTTTTATGATATATAACCGTTTCAAGTATTTGACTTATTTATTGACAAAGACTAAATAATGTTATATAATAAATAAAATCTATGTATTATGTATATGCAATATATATAATCAGCTCACATGAACCTAAAATCTGTATATATTTTTTGTACAATAAGGTTTATGACGGTAAATAGATTTTAGTTAAATAAACAACAACATGGATGGAGATGGATGAAAAATGTCAGACTTTACAAGGAGACTGCCTGTATACCTGCTTCTCGATACTTCAGGTTCTATGAATGGTGAACCTATCGAGGCGGTAAGACAAGGCGTAAAGGCATTATTAATGGAACTCAGAAGTGATCCGCAGGCACTTGAAACTGCTTATCTGTCAGTTATAACTTTTGACAGCATAGCAAGACAGGTATGCCCTCTGACGGAACTTATGGAATTTAAGGAACCGGACCTGAACGCTAACGGTATCACATCACTTGGTGCAGCTCTGAGACTGCTGAGTGAATGCATTGATGCTGAAGTTCGTAAGTCAAGTCCTCAGCAGAAGGGCGACTGGAAGCCTCTGGTTTTCATTCTTACAGACGGCGCACCGACAGATGAATGGGAGTCAGCTGTAACAGAACTCAGGGCAGCAAAACCTGCAAATATTATTGCATGTGCTGCAGGAGCTCAGGCAGATACTTCAGTACTCAAGAAGATAACTGACAACGTTCTTATGATGAACAGTCTTTCAGCAGGAGACCTTGCACAGTTCTTTGCATGGGTATCCGGTTCTATAAAAATGTCATCAGGCAGTATAGATGCAATGCCGGGTGAGGCAATCCAGCTTCCGGCACCTCCTCAGGGATTCGTTATAGTACCGTAAGCCGCATCTAAATTGATTATAGGCTGGTGATGATTTGAATATGATTGACAATCTTCTGAATGCACTCAGAAAAATCGGGGTGACCGATATCCCGCTTGATATGCTGAGTATATCAGAAAACGTACAGCAGGCACAGGAATTACTTGATAAAATAAATAATTCAGAAATATGCAATGTTACAGATCTGGTATCCTATTTCGGAAAGATACCGGATAAAAAATATGAAAAGATGTTCAGCAATTCTATTACAGTTGTTGACGTCGATCCCAGTGAACTCAGGAGCATCAGTGATGAAAAGGAAAACGTCATTGATGAACCTGCTGTTTCAGATCATGAAGATCTGAAACAGCAGGAAACGATCCGGGATGATGAAAAGAAACCTGAAGCTTCATCAGAAGCGGCACCGAAGAACGTTATGGACAAAACTTCTGTGCTGTGGAAATACAAGCCTGTTCCGGAGGATGATCCTGAACCATACCCTGAGTACGTAAAAAAATATGAAAAAATGCAGGGAAGCTGTGTAACAGCAGCAAGGGTAAGAGGCAGAAAACATAAGCATGAAGGAACAAACTGTGATGACTGGTTTGAAACTTCATCATCCGGAAACTGGACGATTGCAGCTGTTTCAGATGGTGCTGGTTCCAGAAAGTTTTCACGTATCGGTGCGAAGGAATCCTGCACCAGTGCGGTTGCGTATATCAAAGAAACACTCGCAGGCAGTGCAGCCAAAGCCCTTGAACATAACCTCAGCCTCCCTATGAATGATCCTGAATTTATGGCAGGGTGCAGCTTTTTTGCTCAGCTTATTCAGGATTCGGTGCAGAAAGCATTTGAGTCTCTTGAAAATGCATATAATGACCGTCAGGCAAAGTTTGAATATTTAAAGCTGCTTGGAAGGGATATGGATATTAAGGATTTAGCTTGTACGCTCCTTATATGTATGATACTTCCTGTTAAGGTAAATAATAAACAGGAGCATTTTGTACTGTCATGCCAGATAGGGGACGGAATGATATGTTCTGTAAACTCCAGGGCCGGCTCAGACAGTGCTCTGAAACTTCTTGGTGAAGCTGACAGCGGAGAATATTCAGGCGAAACAGATTTTATCACTTCTGAAGCTGCAAGACGCAGAGAATCGCTTATGGGCAAGACAAAGATCATGCGCGGCGCAGTTACGGACATATTACTTATGACTGACGGAGTTGCAGACGACTATTTTCCGAATGATCCTCAGCTGCTGAGATTTGAAATTGATCTGATGCTCAACGGAATCATCAGACCGCGTGATACCGAGAATACCGTTGATAAGGAAACAGCAGAGAAAATACCTCAGCCGGTTTGTTATCCATGGGTAAATGACAACGAAGTAAAGGTTGCTTCAGCTTATGCATCAAGAGTAGCCGGAAGCTTGTCCATATCAGTAAAGGAACTCTGGGATAAACCGGAGATCATAAAAGCTGCAGGTCTGGAGGCAGCCGGATGTGATCTGCCTGTAAGTCCGGATGAGAGACTGCAGAGATGGCTTGATAATTACTCAGAGAGAGGATCATTTGATGACCGTACTGCTGTAGTAATCTCTCTTAACTGCGATAAGTGAGGTTATAATATATGAGCAGACTTGGCAGGGCTCTTCTTTCAGACGGAAATGAAATTGAATATGTTATAACAGATAATCCGCCCCGCGGAGGAATGAAATACACATATTTTACACCAGACAAATCATACGTAATCCAGTTTTTCAACAACAGGGAGGATGCTGAGGACCCTCAGCTCCAGGAACGAATCAAGGCTATAATCGGCAAATACAATCCAACCCTGTCAGAAGCACACGGCGGTGCAAACGGAAACGATGAACTTACAGCAGCATATTTTGCAAAACGGTTCTGCTGGCCTGTAGCTATAGTAGTCAGGCCTGAATTCGGCATTGTATGCCCCGCGTATCCTCCGAACTTTTTCTTTGATGCAAATGCTTCTCAGATACTTAAGCTTCAGGGGAAGGATAAGAAAAGCAACTGGTTTACAAACAAAAACAGAAAGTATCTCAACAGTCAGGAACTCGGAAATTTCAGATCGATGCTGCAGATGTCACTGCTGCTTGCAAGATCCCTGAGACGTATGCATCAGGCGGGACTTGCACATTCAGATCTGTCATTCAACAATGTGCTTATAGACCCGAAGTCAGGAACATGTGTAATAATTGATATCGATTCACTGGTTGTTCCCGGACTGTTTCCTCCTGAAGTTATAGGAACAAGGGGTTATGTAGCACCGGAAGTACTTGAAACACTCGGACTGCCTAATGATAAAAGAAATTTTCCGGGACTGTATACGGATCTTCATTCAATGGCAGTTCTGATATATGAGTATATTTTTTTAAGACATCCTCTTATGGGGCCGAAAATATATTCACAGGACGCCGAACAGGATGATTATCTCGGACTTGGAAAACTGGCAACATTTATAGAAGACCCCGATGATACATCAAACCGTCCGGATTCTCTTGATGTGAAAATCAGCGACATGGGTCCTTACCTTGAGCAGCTGTTTATCAGATCTCTGTCAAAGGGGCTTCATTCACCTGATCTGAGACCGACAGCCATGGAATGGGAAAACGGTCTTGTCAAGACGTGGAACATGCTTCACAGCTGTTCAAATCCTAACTGCGAAAAAAAATATTTTATTATGCATGACATGAAAAATCCTGTATGTCCGTTCTGCAGAACAAGGGTGAAGGACAAAACGCTTCTGAGACTGTCATTTATGACACAGAGAAGAGGCAGCAGCGGAAGATGGTTCAAGACAGCAGATCTTGTCGCTGAAAATAATACACCGATCTGTCTGTGGGATCTGTATGCAAATGTGTTTCCTGATGAGAAAACATCTGACCGCAGTGTTAAGGCATATATAAGATATTGCGACGGCCAGTATTATCTTGTTAATCTGGGACAGAACAACCTGTTGTCGCCGCGTGGAAATCTTGTACCGATAGGGTATTCGGTTCAGCTCCAGGATGGAATGATATTCCGTCTGGTACGGGATGAAAACAGTCACCTGATAAAGGTGGATATGTTTGAAAATAATAAATAACAAGGAGATTGTAATGGAAGATTCGAATAAAAAGCACTTTGGTCTTACTGACAAGCAGGTCGAAGAGTCAAAGGCCAGGTATGGCTCAAATGCGTTGAGCGAGGTAAAGGGTGAGACATTCTGGGATAAGCTCAAGGGTAATCTCGCGGATCCGATGATCAAAATACTCTGCGTAGCTCTCGGAGTAAATGTACTGATCTATCTTCTCGGCGCCTTTAAAATACTCTCAAATGTTGATGTTGAGTGGTATGAGCCGGTAGGTATTGCTATTGCTATTGCACTGGCAACTCTTGTTTCAACTTTTTCGGAATTCAGAAACGAGAATGCTTTCCAGAAGCTTCAGGAAGAGGCTTCAAAGATCACATGTAAGATATACAGAAACAATACAATTAAAGAGGTTCCGATCGATGACATAGTTGTCGGTGACTGCATACTTCTTCAGTCCGGAGACAAGATACCGGCAGACGGTAAAATAGTTGACGGTGATATAAAGGTTGACCAGTCGGTTCTCAACGGCGAATCCAAGGAAGCAAAGAAAATTGTAACTCCTGAAAACTATTCAGATGAAGGAGAGGCAATGGACTTTCTCAATCCTTACAAGGTTTTCAGAGGCTCTGTAGTCTGCACAGGAAACGCTGTTATGGAAGTTACAGTAGTCGGCGATAAGTCAGTTTACGGACAGATTGCAAAGGAACTTCAGCAGGATGATGACCGTGACAGCCCGCTTAAGGTCAAGCTTGCAAATCTTGCCGGCGGAATCAGCAAGTTCGGTTATATCGGCGGTATTGCAATAGCAGTAGCACTTATGATCCAGAGAATGCTCGCAGTTGACGGAGGAATCGGTGCATATTTCACACAGGGCTTTGCTCCGGTATTAGCTGATGTGCTTGATGCAGTTATCCTTGCAGTTATTATCATAGTTATGGCAGTTCCTGAAGGACTTCCGCTTATGATAGCTCTTGTTTCCGCAATGAATATGGGTAAGATGCTTAAGGACAACGTCCTTGTAAGAAAGATATCCGGTATTGAAACAGCCGGAAGTCTTAATATACTTTTCAGTGATAAGACAGGTACTATAACAAAGGGCAAACTTGAAGTTGTAACGTTTGTAAACGGTGATATAAAGGATTATTCAAAAGCTTCCGAAGTTACCGGAGAGCTTGGAAAGATAATGACGGCTGCGATCCAGCACAATACAACTTCACTTATTACAAAAGAAGGCAATGAAGTTAAGGTAGTAGGCGGAAATGCTACTGAAAAAGCAGTTCTCGGTTTTGTTGCAGATGCTGCTGATGATAATCTCAGACTTGAAAAAGTATCTTCAATTCCGTTCAACAGTACCAACAAGTATTCAGCTACACAGGTCAGGGGTGATTACAACTATACATTTATCAAGGGTGCTCCTGAAAAGATCCTTTCAAGATGTAAATATTACTTTGATGAGAACGGAGAGAAAAAGCCGTTTACAAATGCAAAGAGCCTTGATGACAAGATAAATGAGCTTGCAAACCGTGCTATCCGTGTTCTTGGTCTTGCAGCAGCAGATGAGAACCTCGGTGAGGATTCACTTCCTGACGGAGACTGGACACTTATCGGTGTTCTTGGAATCCGTGATGAAGTACGTCCTGAATCAGTAACAGCTATTCATGAGGTTCAGCAGGCAGGTGTACAGGTCGTTATGATAACTGGTGACCGTAAGGACACAGCAGTTGCGATCGCAAAGGAAGCTAACCTTCTTCAGAAGGAAACAGATGTCGTTCTTACTTCAGATGAGCTTCAGGGAATGTCAGACGAGGATATCAAAAAGGTACTTCCTGATATCAGAGTTATTGCACGTGCACTTCCTACAGATAAGAGCCGTCTTGTAAGACTTGCTCAGGAGCTTGAGCTTGTTGTAGGTATGACAGGTGACGGTGTTAATGACTCACCGGCTCTTAAGAAAGCAGATGTCGGCTTTGCAATGGGCGGCGGTACAGAAGTTGCCAAGGAAGCCAGTGATATAGTTATCCTTGATGATAACTTCAATTCAATAGACAAAGCTATTCTGTACGGACGTACAATATTCAACAGCATCAGAAAGTTCGTTGTTTTCCAGCTGACGATCAATGTTGCAGCTGTTCTTGTTTCTTTCGTTTGCCCTCTTCTTCATATAGATGAACCGCTTACAGTTATTCAGATCCTCTGGGTAAATCTCGTAATGGATACACTCGCAGCTCTGGCATTCGGCGGAGAACCGGCTCTCAAGAGATACATGAAGGAAAAACCGAAAAAGCGTTCAGAGAGCATTGTCAGCAAATATATGTGGAGCAGTATTATTACAGGCAGTATCTGGGTATTCATTCTGAGCCTTATTATGCTTATATTCGGACCTCTTCAGAGAGTATTTGTTGAAGGAGCAGAGATAACAAAGAACTTCAATCCTGCTGACATGGACAATCCTGCTTACCTTGAGCTTGGAACAGCATATTTTGCTTTCTTTATATTCGCATCAGTATTTAATGCATTCAATGCACGTACAGACAAGACAAACCTGTTTGAGAATATAGGCGGCAACAAGGGATTTCTTAAGGTTCTTGCACTTATCACAATAGTTCAGATAGTTATGACATATGTCGGCGGAAGTGTTCTCAGATGTCACGGCCTCGATTTTGTTGAATGGCTTGTAGTATTAGTTATGGCAATTTCAATTATACCAGTTGATCTTATAAGAAAAACAATAGTAAAATCCAGATAAAAAAATATAACCCGTATTTATTACGGGTTATAAAAATAAATAAAAAACGGAGGTTTGAAAAGATGGCTGTAAACTTACAAAAAGGTCAGAAGGTAGATCTGACCAAAGGAAATGCGGGACTTAAAAAAGTTGTAGTAGGACTTGGATGGGATGAAGCCCAGAAGAGAGGATTTTTCAGCAGGGGCGCTGATTTTGACTGTGATGCAGAAGCTATTCTGCTTACTGATGACAAGCTCACAGATAAAAGCGATGTAGTATTCTATAATAACCTCAGACACAAATCAGGATGCGTTATTCATCAGGGAGATAATCTCACAGGCGGCGGAGATGGTGATGACGAACAGATCGTAGTATTCCTCAATGACCTTCCGCAGTCATATAACAGAATAGTATTTACCGTTACAATATACCAGGCTTATGAAAGAAAACAGCACTTCGGAATGATTAAAAATGCATTTATCAGAATAGTTAATGCAGATAATAATCAGGAACTGTGCAGATTCAATCTTACAGATAATTATGATCAGAAGACATCAATGGTATTTGGTGAGCTTTACAGAAGAAACGGCGAGTGGAAGTTCAATGCAGTTGGAGACGGTACTCAGGATGACGGCATTTCTCAGGTTATTAAAAGATATATCTGATATAAAATAAAAATATAAATACAGATGGAGGTAAAAAAATTATGGCAGTAAATCTTTCAAAAGGACAGAGAGTAAGTCTTGACAAGGGAATTGTAAAGGCTCTTATAGGACTTGGATGGGACACAAATCAGTATGACGGCGGATATGATTTTGACCTTGATGCAGCCGCTTTTTTACTGGGCGAAAACGGAAAAGTAACTTCAGATGAGGATTTTATTTTCTATAATAATCTCAAGAGCAAGACTGAAGCTGTAGTTCATACAGGTGATAATCTTACAGGTGCCGGAGACGGTGATGATGAAGTTATTCTTATCGACTTCGCTAAAATGCCTCAGGAAGTCAAGAAAATAGCAATCACTGTTACTATACACGATGCAATAAACAGAAAACAGAATTTCGGCCAGGTAAGCAATGCATATGTACATGTAGCAAAAATGGCAAGTGATGCTGATACTACAGGTGAAGAAGTACTTAGATTTGACCTCGTTGAAGACTTTTCTATTGAAACAGCTATCGTAGTATGTGAAATATACAGAAACGGCAATGACTGGAAGTTCAATGCAGTAGCAGCCGGCTATCAGGGCGGACTTGAAGCTCTCTGCAGAAGCTTCGGTGTAAATGTCTGATCAATAAATTGCAGCATAGTAAATGCAGTATGACCTGATTCGGTTATACTGCATTATTTATCAAAATGTATAGGGATATGTTGGCTTGATTGCCTGAAAAAAGATTTCATAGTATATTACATACAATTCTTAAGTATTATATGTTTAGTTTACGAAACAGTATTTTATTTAATATTTGTAGTCGGATATATGATTGTCTGCAGTATAATGTACTGATAGTTTTAATAAAAAAATCAGGAGGTGAGCCCCAACTGAATATGGTTAATTTACAAACTATAGTTGCTCTTAACAGCTCAGCTATTCTGCTGCTGCTGATAGTATTTCTGAATTTACGCGTAACAATTCATTATAACTCACCGGATAACAAATTGTTCTATATTATGTCTGCAACAACTATTGCCCAGGCTGTTATTGAAACTATTGCATTTTTTATCGAAGGGGTATCATTTACAGGGGCATACTGGTTAAACGTAGTCGTCAACGACCTGCTGTTTATAAATAATGCAGTGTTTGCATATATGTGGGTTCTCTATGTTGACTCTAAGCTGTTTGATGATTTCAAACAAAAGAAAAAGCGACACATTATCATGGGAATTCCTGCTGGAATTATTATCACAGCAAGCATTGCAAATCTGTTTATACCGGTATTTTTCAGTGTTGATAAAGTCACACTGCGTTACTCACGCACTGATATATATTTCATTCCGATGCTGTCAATTACCTTTTATTTATTGTACGGATTGTTTCTTACACTCAGATACAGATCCCGCAATGAAAGATTTCTTTTTTTTTCCTGCATTGATCTTTCTGGTTCCTATTGTTGCAGCGACAGTAACTGAATTTTTATTCTATGGTTTGAATGTAATATGGATCGGCTCAGCCATTTCATTGACCTCCATATATATAAATCTTCAGAATCAGACTTCATATATTGATTCGCTGTCAGGATTGTTCAACAGACAATACCTGATATATTATCTCCGCTCAGAAATGAGAAAAAATCTGACCGATAAGAAGCTTGCCGGAATTATGCTTGACATCGACAAGTTCAAATCAATAAATGATACATATGGTCATCTTGCAGGAGATGAGGCTATACGTGATGCAGGCAGAATACTGCAGGCTTCACTCCCGTCAGGTACACATGCATTCCGATACGGCGGAGATGAATTTATGGTGCTTCAAAGGGTGAAAAGTGAGAAAGAAATTCTGGATACTGTAGGCCGGATAAGAAGCGAGTCCGAAAAATTCAATCAGCGTCACGGCAGTTCCTATCATATTAACTTTTCAATAGGCTCTGCTTTGTGCAATAAAGGTGATACACTCGATGAATTTCTTGAGAAGCTTGATATGACGATGTATGAAGAGAAAAAAAGAAAAAAGAGTCTTGCAAGATAGCTGAGAATTTATGACGATCAGCTGCAATAAATATTCATTATACTTATTATAATAAAATTGAATAATAAATGAAAATGGTGCAGCTTCTTTACGAAGCTGCACCATTTTTTGAAATAAATATTTTGTTGTATATTGTGTCTGTTATGAAAAATACCAGAGCTGAGAAGCGGAGCCGGTGTAAGCTGAAACAAATACATTTCCTTCTGAGTTGTAGTCAGCGGCAGTAGAATAACCGTTATTCATGCCGCAGACTGTAAGGGCAAGATCAGGATGAGATCTGAGTACTATTTTATAGGCACTGCCGTTTACACGGACTATCTGCCACTTCTGTGATGCATCATCTGTCTGTGAATAAATGTGAACATTTGCAAGATGGGAAGGAGCACCGGCGCTGACCATCTTATCGTATCCGGAAGAACTGCACATAGCATAGATCCTGTAAGTATCGTCGCCGGAGTAGTACTGAAGCCTGAACCTCTGTTCTGTGCTCCCGTCTTTTGTCCACTGATATACATTTGTTCCGTTGACATCGTGTCCGTAGTCAACGTTTAAGTATTTTGAACTCATGGCATTTCTGATGTTATATATTCCGTTTGCAATAGAACCGCTGGGCTGTGAGGTATATGTAGGAAGGTTTACTGTTAATGCATCTGCATCTACCCATCCTATATTGCCAAGACATACAGGATACGGTGACGAGTTGCCAAGGATCTGAGTTACTGTATAAACCTCAGAAACATATCTTCCTCCGCCGCCGTTTGATGATGTATACATATAACCTGAGTATTTTATGTTTTCACCAACACCTGCTCTGGCTGTTTTGACGCTTGCCGGGTCAGCATCAAGGATCATTGCGTTTTTGCCCTTGAGATTGTAAATGTTTCTGAACTGGGACATATCGTACTCAACTATTCCTTTTCGCATCATCGGGTCAGCACAGTATACCTTGTTGTTCGGTATATCGTAACCCATAAGTACCATACAGTGATGTCCGCGCTGCCACGTAACATAGCGTCCGTCAGGAGTCCACCATGAATCACCTGTTCGCGGTGTTGCAAGTTCAGGTGTCATAATTACGACTACTGGTTTTCTCATAGCAACATACTTGAAAAGGTCGTTAAGCTCAGTGCCTTTGAGGCTTACACTTCTGTAAGGACTGCCGACACTTGAAAGGTATGAATCAGCAGTTTTCTGCAGACATGGAATATAGCAGCCATATCCTGTTGACTTAGAAGGGTCTCCGGCAAATGTCGTTATGAAGTCTGCACCAATATAGCGCCCGTTTTCCCATCTGAAGTCCATTCTCGGCATGTATTTCATAGCTATAGTCACTTTGTCAACGTCATAGCCGTACCAGTTAAGGAAAATAGTAAGTCCGACTGCTTCACATCCGGTCGGAAGCTCAGGTGACTGAAGCATACTCTTCATGTTTGAAATGATCTTCATCTGAGGCATCGTTGTTACGACTGGCTTTGTAGTTGTTACCGGAGGCTTGGTCGTTGTCGGAGGAGGGGTAGTGGTTACGGGAGGCGCTGTAGTAGTAGTAACTGGTTTAGTCGTTGTTGTAGTGACAGTGGTTGTAACTGTTGTTGTCACAGTAGTAGTTGTTGTTGTCTCAGTAGGATATGTCTGAGGAACGTAGGATGTGGTGGTTTGCGATTCATAAAGGTCGGATTGCTTCTGATGCATATAATCAAAAACATCGACAGTTCCGTTATCATTGATATCAAAATATCCGGTATCATCACACGGCTGGGCTAAAAGCAGAACATTTTTGATTTCCTGTCCGGAAGCTTTTGCATTGCTTGCATCGACTGGCAGACCTGTCTTCAGCCTTGAGTGGGCAAGTGCTGCAAATGTGAGTGCTGCGAATACAGCGGCACTTCTGGATAATAAATTTCTTTTCATTTGTTATACTCCTTATGTCATTTTAAATTAATTATAAACCCAGCCGTACCTTATGTCAAGAAAATGAAATATAAACAACATTTAACGTTTATAATGTAAGTTATATAGAAAGATATAACTAAATAATAGTACATTATGACTAAAATGATTGCTGTTGTAACAGAAAAAACAAAAATGCTTGACTTATCATATTAATAATGATATACTTAAAACATAATCTATGACTAAAATGTCGAAAAAAGTCACAGATATACTAACTCACTTTTATTCACAATACTGATTACTGTTTAGGTGAAAGGACATTTTATGGGCAGGGCGTTCACAGAACAAGAAAACATCAACAATATTGAGCTGCTGATGCTTACCGGTAGAAAGCTCGCAGCGCAGCGTGGCTTTAAAAAAAGCTCTGTTGATGAGATAGTCAGACTGTGCAGTATTTCTAAAGGTCAGTTTTACAGATATTTCAACAGTAAAGAAGAATTTTATTTTAAGGTAAGGATGAGAGTAAAGCGCGAGCTTGAAGAAATGACATTGCGCGAACTTGATTCAGTACAGCCGGTTACTCAGGAATTTCTTGCACAATGTTTTTACAATCATTTATGCGAATGCCTGACAAAGGAAAACAAGATATTCTTCGATTATATTGAATTAAAGTATCTGTTTGAAAAAGTACCTGATGAATTAAAAAAGGAGAGCCTGGACAATGAGATAAATGAAGTTGTTCATATTGTCAGTTACATTGACAATTCGGTTATCCTTACTGAAAAACAGTACAGACTGATCGTCAGTATCCTGAAATCTGTTGCTGTCATTGCAGGAAATGCACAGATTGTAGCTTCTGAAAATGCAGACGTTCTGTTAAAATTTCACTCGCGTGCTGTTGCAGAACTCTTTTTTGAGTATGTTGAGAACGCTAAGAACAGCAGTAGTCAAATCGGTTCAAATTGATTTCGTTAAAATAGAAAAAAGCCCCTTTGTGTAGAACGTAGATGCACAAAGGGGCTTTTCGTAATATAACTTAAATGCGGCACTGTCAGTATGCAGTGCCGCATTTAATATGTTTACAGGTACTTTATATAAGAGAAAGAAAGTTATTTTAATGTAATCAGATCTTGAAAAGAAGGTCAGAATATACAGGGAACGGCCAGTATTTTTCTGAAACATTTGTCTCAAGTTCATCTGCTATTGCACGCAGAAGCTGCATTTTTGCAAATACATCGTTTCTGTAATAGCGTGCAAGTTCGAGAACTCCTTCAACATTTTTGGAATCAAGAAGTGACTGTTCAAGGGCAGTAATTGCTTCATCAAGACTGTTTGCAAGGCTTGAAAGCTTGTTTGCGAGCTTTTCAGCAGCAGCATTTTCAATGCCGACTGATTTGAGTGAAGAGAGATTCTGACATACTTCCTTTGTGTAGTTCATAACTGCAGGATAGATCTGTTTCTTCGCCATATCTATCATGGTAAGAGCTTCGATGTTGATAACCTTTGAGTAATTTTCAAGAAGAATTTCTGTCCTTGAAGCAATTTCAGTCTTGGAATATATTCTGAACTTTTCAAACATTTTTACGTTCTTGTCAGCAAGATATGTCGGCAGACAGTCAACAGTTGAAACAAGGTTAGGAAGGTGACGTTCTTCAGTAGCCTCTTTGATCCACTCGTCTGAATAACCGTTTCCGTTAAAGACGATTCTCTTGTGTTCCTTGATAGTTTTAACAAGAAGTGCTTTAAGAGCGCTGCTGAAATCATCTGCTTTTTCAAGTTCATCTGCAAAAATTGAAAGCTGCTGTGCTACTACTGTATTCATGATTACGTTTGTACATGAAATAGAATCAGCACTTCCGAGCATCCTGAATTCAAACTTATTACCTGTGAAAGCCATAGGAGATGTTCTGTTTCTGTCTGTTGAGTCTTTAGTGAAGCTTGAAATTGCATCAACTCCGAGCTTGAACTTAACAGAGGAGCTGCCTGTAACAGTTGTGTCGTTTTCAAGGGCATCAAGTACTGACTGGAGTTCATCGCCGATGAACATAGATACTATAGCAGGAGGTGCTTCATTTGCTCCGAGACGGTGATCATTGCCTGCGCTTGCAGCTGAAAGTCTGATAAGATCCGAATATTCGTCAACACCCTTTATAATTGCGCAGAGGAAAGTAAGAAACTGCATATTTTCCATCGGAGTATCGCCCGGGTCAAGAAGATTCTGACCGTCATTTGAACTCATAGACCAGTTGTTATGCTTACCTGAACCATTAACTCCTGCAAATGGTTTTTCATGAAGGAGACAAACAAGATTATGCTTGAGTGCGATCTTCTTCATAAGTTCCATCATAAGCTGGTTGTGGTCAGCAGCAATATTTGTTGTTGTGAAAATAGGAGCAAGTTCGTGCTGAGCAGGAGCAACTTCGTTATGCTCAGTTTTTGCGAGAATTCCGAGTTTCCAGAGTTCTTCATCAAGGTCCTTCATAAAGTCGGATACTCTGTCCTTAATGTTTCCGAAATAGTGATCCTCAAGTTCCTGGCCCTTAGGCGGCTTTGCACCGAAAAGTGTTCTTCCTGTAAGGATCAGGTCTTCACGCTGGTCATAAAGTGCCTTGTCGACAAGGAAATATTCCTGTTCTGCACCAGCAGTTGTCATTACTCTTGTAGCTGTTGTATTTCCAAAAAGCTTTAATATTCTGAGTGCCTGTTCATTTACTACTTCCATTGAACGAAGAAGAGGAGTTTTCTTGTCAAGTACTTCTCCTGTGTAGGAACAGAATGCTGTAGGAATATAAAGTGTATTATCTTTTATAAATGCATCAGAGGTAGGATCCCATGCAGTATATCCTCTTGCTTCAAATGTGGCTCTGAGTCCGCCGGAAGGGAATGAAGAAGCATCAGGTTCGCCCTTTACAAGTTCTTTTCCGGAAAATTCGAGAATTACCATACCATCTGACGTAGGGGAAATAAATGAATCATGCTTTTCAGCTGTAATTCCTGTCATAGGCTGGAACCAATGTGTAAAATGTGTTGCACCCTTTTCAATTGCCCAATCCTTCATGGCATTTGCTACAACATCAGCAATAGAGCTGTTAAGAGCTGTTCCAAATGTCTTTGTCTGCATAACTGCCTTGAATACGTTTTTCGGCAGTCTTTCTCTCATTACAGTCTGATTGAATACATTACACGCAAAAAAATCTGTGATAGTCTGATTTTTAGTTGATTCTGACATAGGTAAAAACCTCCTTGAATTAATAAAGCGTTCCAATTTCAATATGCTTTTTGCAGTCTATACTGGCTGTAAAAAACAAATACTGAAATTGAAACGCCTTTGTATCAATTTAATATTCATTTGACTTCTTCATGATACATTAAAATATTTCATTTGTCAATAGTCAGCATGTATTTTGTTGCTTTTGTACAAACTGTTGCATTTTAGAGTTCTTGGTTAGGCACTATGACCTACTGAATCGTTCTGACAGGATTTACAACAGGAAATCTCCTTGATTTTCACTGTTAATTATGCTAAAATGGGGTACACTACTTATTCATGAAAATCAAATTAACTATATAAACAGGAGGACTCTTATGGACGAAAAAGAAACTATTGCAGAGCGCAGTGAGGCCAGAAAAGAATATACCTGGAGTATTGATGATATTTATAAAGATGATTCTCTTTGGAAGAAGGATTATGACGAGGTAAAAAAACTGATACCGGTCGTAAAATCTTACTGCGGCAGACTTTCGGAATCTGCAGATACACTGTTTGAGTATCTCAGACTTAATGACTCAATTGCAGTTTACTATGATAAGCTTGTAAATTATGCTCACAGAAAGCGTGATGAGGATACAAGAAATTCTGTTTATCAGCAGATGTGCGGTCAGCTGTCAGCACTTATTACAGAGATGGGAGACGCCTCTTCATTTGAAATTCCTGAAATGGTTTCAATAGATCCGGAGGTTCTGATCAGGTTCTATGACCAGAAGCCGGAGCTCAGGGAATATGAAGTATTTCTGGCACGGCTGGCGCAAAAGAAAAAGCATATTCTTTCTGAGTCAGAAGAAAGAATAATGGCACTCGCAGGAGAAATGCAGGATTCACCTGATACGATCTATTCTATTTTTTCTGATGCTGATATGACATTTGAGGATGCATGTGATTCAGACGGCAAAAAGTATCCTGTAACTCATTCGACCTATATTCCGCTGATGCAGTCAGGTGACAGGGAACTCAGAAAATCTGCATTCGGTTCGATGTACTCGTCATATGGCAAGTATAAAAATTCCATTGCAGCAATGCTTGCAGCACAGACGAAACAGCTTGCATTCAACGCAAGGGTACGAAAATATGATTCAACTCTTCAGGCTTCGCTTGACGGCAATGAAGTTCCGGTATGTGTATATCATAATCTGATAGAAACAGTACATGCAAATATGTCAAGTATGCATAAGTACATGAAACTCAGAAAGAAGCTTATGAAGGTCGATGAGCTTCACATGTATGACCTGTATACTCCTGTTATAGATGATTTTGAAATGAAAATTCCGTTTGAGGAAGCAAAAGAGGAAGTTCTCAGAGCACTTGCTTCTCTTGGTGAGGATTATACAGCAATTCTCAGGGAAGGCTTCGCAGACAGATGGATCGATGTTTATGAAAATGCCGGAAAGGCAAGCGGCGCATATTCAGCAGGAGCACGTGTCCATCCGTTTGTTCTGCTCAATCATAAGGATACACTTAACTGTGAGTTTACACTTGCTCATGAAATGGGTCATGCTGTACACTCATATCTTTCAAATAAAAATCAGCCGGTGATATACTCAGATTATGTTATTTTTGTTGCAGAGGTAGCATCGACCTGCAACGAGGCTCTTCTTATGCAGTATATGCTTAAAAATACAACTGATCCGAAGAAAAAGGCATATCTTATAAATTATTACCTTGAACAGTTCAGAACAACTCTGTACAGACAGACTATGTTTGCAGAGTTTGAACTGAAGATAAATGAGATAACAGAAAACGGGGACGGAATCACAGCAGAAAATATTTCACAGATATATGGCGACCTCAATCGACTTTACTTCGGCGATGACGTGGTAATAGATGATGAGATCAGGGTAGAGTGGGCACGTATTCCTCATTTCTACTACAACTATTATGTATATCAGTACGCTACAGGTTATGCGGCTGCTGTTGCTCTGTCGGGCAATATCCTGCAAAACGGAAAACCTGCAGCTGATGCATACAAGAAGTTTCTTTCCGGCGGCTGTTCACAGCCACCTATTGAGCTGCTGAAAATCGCAGGAGTTGATATGACAACACCGCAGCCTGTTGACAGTGCTCTTAAGCTGTTTGATTCTCTTATTGATGAGCTTGATTCGTTGCTAAAAAGTGCAGAAGTTTAAGAAATTTTGCGTGGTCAAAGAACATAATCTACAAAGTTTCGATAATAACTTGTACTTGCCGTAAAAATATGTTATAATCATAAACGCTCAGCACACACGATAAATGACGCGTAATAAATAAGAATGCCTGATTTTTCAGGCATCTTTTCTGGAGGTATAATAATGAGAAAAATAATAGCTGCTTTAATGGCGCTGACAATGGCTGCAGCCATAACTTCATGCGGAGCTGATAAAAAAGCGGACAGTTCATCAGCACCTGAAGAGACAACTACTGCAGAAACAACAACTGAGGCCGGATCTGAGGAAGAAACAACTGCAGTTACAACACCAGCAATAAATCCTGAAGATCTCACATTCGATTTTACAGGACTTGCCAGCGAAAAGTATATCAATATACTTTCCACATCAGATAAATATCATCTTAAGTACAATATGCAGGATGGTCAGCTTATATCCGAAACATACATTGACGGTGAGAACATATTTGCTAAGCAGATCACAGAAAGTCTTCCGTTTACGATCAGCATGCTCTCAAAAGACGGCAATCTGTCTATGATCTGTGATGAATACAAGGCATACTGCACATCAACAAACGATGCTGTTACTGAAACACTTACCCAGTTCAAGAATCTCGGACTTGTAGGAAGCGGAGAGACAGAAGTTGACGGTGTGAAGTACAAGTACGATGAGTTTACAAAAAAAGACGACACATCTGATACAATTAAACTCCTTATAGATGATAAGGGCGAGCTTTTTGCATTTGAAAACAACAGCATCATCATTTATATAGATGAAATAAGTGAAGAATTTGATTCTGATAAAATCTTTAATATTCCTTCAGATTATAAGGAAATGAGTGAGGATGAACTGTATGCACAGCTGACAGCAGCAATGCAGGAGGCTTACAGTCAGGAGACAGGATCTGAAACTGGTGACAGTGCTGCTGATGACAGCGCTGATCAGACAACAACAAGTGCTAACTGATAAGAATTAAATGATGCAGCCTGACAGAAGTTCAGGCTGCATTTTATGTATATCAGGTATTTTTTATTAATGCCATGATCTATGCTGCAGATATATTTGCAGATCATTCTTAAAAATTAAAATTTGTTCGTCAAATTAAGCCCGGATACTTGACAAATTTATAAAAATATGATAAAGTTAATTTGCCGCATGTGCAGGGTTGTGAAGTTGCAGCATATAGCTGTACACCTTAAACAGCGAGTTTTTTGGAAAGGAAGTAACCAAAATGTACGCAATTATTGAAACTGGCGGTAAGCAATATCAAGTAAAAGAGGGCGACGTTCTCTTTATTGAAAAGCTTGCTGTAGAAGCTGATGCTGCTATAGACTTTGATAAGGTTGTTGCAGTAAGTGCCGATGACGGTATGAAGATAGGAGCTCCTTATGTTGACGGAGCTGTTGTTTCTGCTAAGGTTCTCAAGAATGGCAAGGGAAAGAAGATTAACATTCTTACTTACAAGCCTAAGAAGGGTTCTACAATGAAGAGACAGGGCCACAGACAGCCTTACACACAGGTTCAGATCGAAGCAATCAAGGCTTAATCTATGCTCACCGTAAATTTCTACGAAAAAAACGGGAAGTACGTTGGCTTTAAGGTTGATGGTCATGCAGACTACGCTGAGTCAGGGCAGGACATTGTCTGTGCCAGTGTTTCATCCGCAGTTCAGCTGACATCAAATCTCATTACTCAGAACTTCGGGATCAATGCCAGAGTTGGTGTTGACAAGAAGACAAATGCAGTAACTCTGAGAGTTGCAGAGATCCGCGATGAGGCGGACAAGATACTGAGAGGTTTCAAACAGCATCTTGAGCTTGTATCGCACGAATTTGAAAATACAATTAATATTTATATTTCGGAGGTGTAAGTTATGTTAATACTTTCAATGCAGTTTTTTGCTCATAAAAAAGGAAGCGGTTCTTCAAAGAACGGCCGTGATTCTGAATCCAAGAGATTAGGCGTTAAGAGAGGCGACGGTCAGTTCGTTCTGGCTGGAAACATTCTCGTTCGTCAGCGCGGTACACACATTCATCCAGGTAATGGTGTAGGCATCGGTTCAGATGATACATTATTTGCAAAGGTAAACGGTACTGTTAAATTTGAGCGCCTTGGCCGTGACCGTAAAAAGGTTTCAGTTTACGCTGCTCAGTAATAGGGTGACGATTAATTTGTTGCATAAAAAATCCCGAGCTTTTGCTTGGGATTTTGCTGTATTTATCGCATATTGATGCCTGAGTCATGTGCGTGAAGCACACATGAAAGGATGATTATAGATGTTTGTAGATAAAGCCAGAATTAAAGTCAAAGCCGGTAACGGCGGAGACGGCGCAGTTTCATTTTATCGTGAAAAGTATGTAGCAGCAGGAGGTCCGGACGGCGGAGACGGCGGCAAGGGCGGCGATATAGTTTTTGTTATAGATGACAACTTTTCAACACTTATAGATTTCAGATATAAGAAAAAGTATGTTGCACCAAACGGTGAAAACGGTGGTGCAAAGCACTGCACAGGCAAAAATGCCGAGGACCTTATCATAAAGGTTCCGAGAGGAACTCTGGTCCGTGATGCTGATACAGGCAGGATCATAGCTGATTTGTCGGATGAGCCAAGAGTAATTATTGCGAAAGGCGGCCGTGGCGGCAAGGGAAATGATAACTTCAAAACATCTACAAGACAGATACCTCGTTTTGCAAAACCCGGTTATCAGGGAGAAGAGTATAATCTTTCGCTTGAACTGAAGCTTCTTGCTGATGTGGGGCTTGTAGGATTTCCCAATGTCGGAAAGTCCACACTCATATCTGTAGTAAGCGAGGCCAAGCCTAAAATAGCAAATTATCATTTTACAACTTTGGTTCCTGTACTTGGAGTTGTCAAGGTCGATGCAGGAAAGTCATTTGTTATGGCTGATATCCCAGGTCTTATCGAGGGTGCAAGTGACGGAATCGGACTCGGTCATGAGTTTCTGCGCCATGTTGAGAGATGCAGACTGATCCTTCATATTCTTGATGTATCAGGTTCTGAAGGCAGAGATCCAAAGGAAGATTTTGAAATAATAAATGCTGAACTTAAAAAGTTCAGTGAAGAGCTGTCTGAGTGTCCTCAGATAGTAGCGGCAAATAAAACAGATATGGCAGCACCGGAGCAGATCGAAGAACTCAGAGGTTATATCGAAGGACTCGGATATAAGTTTTTTGAGATCTCAGCTGCAACGACACAGGGAACCAGGGAGCTTATATCATATGTTTCAGCCGAGCTTGACAAGCTTCCTCCTATAAAGGTGTATGAAGCTGAGGAACTTCCGGAAGAAACGATCAAAGAACAGCAGGATGAAAAGAGCAGGATTACAGTACGAATTGAAGACGGAATTTACTACGTAGAAGCTTCATGGCTTGAGCCTATCATGAGAACTGTAGATATGGATGACTACTCATCACTTCAGTATCTCCAGCATGTACTCCAGTCTAACAACGTTTTTGCAAGACTTGAGGAAATGGGAATAAAAGAAGGCGACACTGTAGATATTCTCGGATTCCAGTTTGACTATGTCAGCTAGAGGTGATAATGACGGAACTTAGATTATCGCAGCGTGATGCAATGCAGTACAGCCCGCTTACACTTGCTTTTCTCGGAGACAGCGTATATGAGCAGCTTGTGAGGGAGCGTATAGTGCTTCACGGAAATACATCTGTTGCAAATCTTCACACAGCTACTACAAAAAAGGTTTGCGCGGTCTTTCAGTCAAAAGCATATGACATTATTCTTCCGCTTCTTGACGAAACTGAGGTCTCAGTTTTAAAACGCGGCAGGAATGCATCGGGCTGCTCAGCACCGAAACATGCCAATATTATTGATTACAGAAGAGCAACAGCAGTAGAATGTCTGTTTGGTTTTCTTCATTTGACAGGTTCAAGGCAAAGACTTGAAGAATTAATTAATATAATTTTGTCATCAGACAACACGGAGGTTATGTAAAATGTCAGGACATTCAAAATGGAGTACGATCAAGAGAAAAAAAGAAGCAACTGACTCCGCAAGAGCAAAGATATTCACAAAAATAGGAAGAGAGATCACAGTATGCGTTAAGGAAGGCGGTCCGGATCCTTCAACTAACTCAAAGCTTAGAGATCTTATTGCAAAGGCTAAGTCCAACAATGTTCCTAACGATAATATAGACCGAGTAATCAAGAAGGCTACCGGAGACGGCGACAAGAATGATTACATCTCTATCGTATATGAGGGATATGGTCCGAACGGTGTTGCAGTTATTGTTGAGACACTTACTGACAACAAGAACAGAACTGCTGCTGATGTAAGACACTACTTTGATAAGTTCGGCGGAAACCTCGGAACAAGCGGCTGTGTTTCATTTATGTTCAGCAGCAAGGGAATTATCGTTGCTGCAAACAATTCATATGACGAGGATAAGGTAATGGAGGACTGTGTTGAATCAGGAGCTGATGATTTCAGCATCGACGGTGATACAGTTGAGTTTGTATGCTCTCCTTCAGATCTTAATTCAGTAAAGGACGCACTTGCTGGTCTTAAATATGATATCGTATCATACGAGGTTGAAAAGGTTCCGGATAACTACATCAAGCTTACAGATGAAGAAGCTGTAAAGAAGATGGAGCTTCTGCTTGAACATCTTGAGGATAATGATGATATCCAGAATGTATGGCATAACTGGGAATGTGAAGAAGATTAAGAATTAGTATGTATTTATTTCAAAAAGGTGTTATCATATATATGGGTAGCACCTTTTTGTATTATAGAGTTTTATGGAGGAACCTGGATGAATTTACAGGATTTTTATGATGGCAGGGCATTTGATGCATACGAATTTTTCGGGGCTCATATTGAAAACAAAAAAGTAGTATTCAGAACATATGCTCCCCAGGCCAGAGAGATTTTTGTAATAGGCGAATTCAATGACTGGCGCGGAGATAAAATGATACAGGAGCAGAGCAGCGGAGTCTGGACGTTTATTTCCGATAAAGCAAAAGAAGGAATGATGTATAAGTACTGTATTCACGGTGCAGACGGCAGTGTTGTTGATCACTGTGATCCGTACGGATACAGGATGGAGCTCAGACCTGCCAGTGCATCAATAATTACTGATCTGAAAAAATACAAGTTCTCAGACAGCAAGTGGATGCAAACACGTGATAAAAATTATAACAAGCCTTTAAATATATATGAAGTACATTTCGGGTCATGGCATACAAATGCCAAAGACGAAAACGGCTGGTATACTTATGATGAAATGGCTGACAGTCTTATAAAATATGTTAAAGAGAACAACTTCACGCATATTGAGTTCATGCCATTGTCAGAACATCCTGCGGACTGTTCATGGGGATATCAGAACACAGGCTTTTACAGTCCTACTTCAAGATATGGTACGCCGCTCCAGCTCATGAAGCTGATAGACAAATGTCACCAGGCTGATATAGGAGTTATCCTTGACTTTGTAATGGTGCATTTCGCTGTTGACAGCTATGGTCTTGCATCATACGACGGCACCTTTCTCTATGATCTTCCGAGAAATGATACAGGTGTGAGCGAATGGGGAACGATAAACTTTAATCATTCCAGACGTGAAACAGCATGCTTTATCCAGTCATGCGCCATGTACTGGCTCAAGGAGTATCATTTTGACGGTATAAGAATGGATGCTATAAGCCGTGCGATCTACTGGATGGGAGATCCGGCAAGAGGAGTAAATGACAGAGCAGTAGAATTTATCAAAACGATGAATGAAGGTCTGCAGAAAAGAATGCCTTCTGCTATGCTTATTGCCGAGGATTCAACATCTTATCCAAAGGTAACGGCACCTGTAGAATATGACGGACTCGGATTTGACTACAAGTGGGATCTCGGATGGATGAATGATACTCTGGAATTTTTCAAGGTTCCGCCTGAGTATCGTCCTGATCATTATTATGAGCTCGTATTTTCCATGCAGTATTTCTTCAGTGAGCATTTTATTCTTCCGTTTTCACATGATGAGGTAGTCCATTCAAAGGCTACGATCATTCAGAAAATGTGGGGAGATTATGAAGTTAAGTTTCCTCAGGCAAGAGCGCTGTTCCTGTACATGTTCGCACACCCGGGAAAGAAGCTCAATTTCATGGGTAACGAGCTTGCACAGTTCAGGGAATGGGATGAAAAGCGTGAGCAGGACTGGGATATACTTAAGTATCCGCTGCATGACAGCTTCCATAAATATTTTGCAGAGCTGTCAAGGCTGTATGTGACGCAAAAGGCACTGCACCAGGAAGAGTACAGCAACTATAACTTCAAGTGGCTTGTTTCAGAGGATCCGAACAGGACTGTTTATATTTTTGAAGTCGGACAGGGTGATGAAAAGATTATTGCAGCGTTTAATCTGTCAGCTAATGATTATAAGGAGTATGAGTTTTTTGCAGATTCAGACTGCAGCCTAAGTGAACTTATAAGCAGTGACTATGATATCTACAGCGGAACAACTCAGAAGGGTACTCAGATCATAAAAAGAAAGTATGATGAGAGTACTGACTTAACTTCACTGAGCATTCATCTTCCTGCGTTTACAGGTATTTTGTATAAAAAGATTAAGGCATAAAAATTACGAAAAGGGTTGTTTAAATGGAAAGTCAGTTTCAGAGACTGGAGCTTCTCATCGGTAAAGAGAATGTAGAAGATCTTTCACAAAAGCACGTAATTATTTTCGGGGTCGGCGGAGTCGGCGGCTATACAGCTGAAGCACTTGCAAGAAGCGGAGTAGGAAAGCTTACACTTGTTGACAATGATACAGTAAACTTCACAAATCTGAACCGTCAGATCATAGCCCTTCATTCAACTATAGGAAGATACAAAACAGAGGTCATGAAGGAACGAATAGCAGATATAAACCCGGATGCTCAGATCACAGTACTGAACACTTTCTTTACTCCGGAAAATTCGGATGAATTTGATTTCTCACAGTATGATTACGTGGTAGATGCTATTGATACTGTTACCGGAAAAATAGAGATCATTATGAAAGCACAGCAAAATAATGTCCCGGTGATCAGCAGCATGGGGGCCGGCAATAAGCTCAGCCCTGCTATGTTTGAGGTAGCTGATATCTATAAAACATCAGTCTGCCCGCTTGCCAGAGTAATGAGATATGAACTTAAACGCAGGGGTGTAAAGCATCTGAAGGTCGTTTATTCAAAAGAAGAGCCGCGCAAGCCGCTGTATAATCTCACATCAGATCTTCCGGGAAAGACACTTCCGGGCAGCTCAGCGTTTGTCCCGTCAGCTGCAGGACTTATTATCGCTTCTGAGATAGTAAAGGATCTGACGGGGATCAGGTAAACGTGTGACAGACTGAAGTAATGTAAAACAGCAATAAATATAAAGACTCTGCAGTCACAATATTCCGTGACTGCAGAGTCTTTTATTATTTCAGTTTCAGTTAAGCCTTTACAGCCCATCTGAGCTTTGTTGAGTGTGCACGTGGGTTTTTGTAGCATTCCTCGCTTGTCGGACGAATGACACCATCGCTTATTGCACTGTATATTCCTTCTTTGTAATAACTCTTGAAAGCTTGTTTTACAAGGCGGTCTTCGCCGGAATGAAAGGTAAGTACCGCAGCACGTCCGCCGCTTTTCAGCACACCCGGAAGTTTTTCAAGAAATGAATACAATACCTCAAACTCACTGTTTACATCGATTCGCAGTGCCTGAAATGTTCGCTGACAGGATTTCTTTACTTCCTGTTTACGGTCCTTTGCCGGAAGAAAACAAAGGGCATTTTCAATAACCGCTGACAGCTGCTGAGTTGTTTCTAAAGAACCAACACTTCTTTGCTGACGTACTATTGCCTTTGCAATCCTGTCAGCATACGGTTCATCCGAATTTTCAACCAGCATAGAAGCGATCTCTTCCTTGCTCAGCTGTCTTAAGCGTTTTGCTGCCGTAATGCCTGATGTAGGATCGAGCCTCAGATCAAGAGGTCCTTCCTGCTTAAAGGAAAAACCGCGTTCCGGGTTGTCTATCTGCATAGACGAAACTCCCAGGTCTGCAAGAACGAAATCAAACTTTTCACCCGGGGCAACCTTGTCAATATCTGCAAAGTTCATACGTCTCAATGTAAAAATATCATCTCCATAACCCTGTGACTGCAGACGTTTTACGGTTTTCTCAGATTCAATAGGATCAACATCCGTAGCATAAAGATGTCCTTTTCCTTCAAGTTTTTCAAGCATACGTGATGTATGACCGCCGTAACCGAGTGTAGCATCATAGCCGATCTCACCGGGCTGAATGTTAAGAACTTCAAGTATCTCGTTTACCATTATCGGAATATGCATACCGGCAGGAGTTTTACCCTGTTCAATTATCTTCTGGACATCTTCCTTATAATTTTCCGGATTAAGCTCCTTGTATTTATCCTGAAAACGACGCGGATGTGTGCCATTGTACCTTACGCGGCGTTTATGTTCCTGTTCCATAGCTGATCCTCCATAGCTTTATTTAAATCTTTTTCACAGTATATCATGAAATTATTTTTTATGCAAGTTGTACAGGTGATCAGGCATGATAATATATTCTGATTTTTAATTGTTTTACGGTACTTTTATCCGTATATAACATGAATTTATTATCAGTGAATAAAATATAACTATGTGAAAAATTTGCTTATTTATGTTGCACTCTCAGCCAGTGGTATGATATAATTATTAGATAGAAATACAGGAGAGATGACAAATTGAAAAAAAATAAAAAGTGGATATTATACATTGCAGCTGCAGCTGTTCTTGTGTTTATCTGGACTAATTCCATGCAGGATCAGGCGCACTCAGTGGCTGCCAGTAACTCGCTCAAGGAGTTTATTTTAGCGAAGCTTTCTTTTTTTGTTGATGACAACAGCAGACTTATGACATTTATCCAGACATATATCAGGAAATGCGCACATTTTATTGAGTTTACGCTGCTTGGTGCTGTTCTCATGACGATTCTGACGATAAATAAGAAAACGAGTGTTCAGAATATTTACAATATCTTTTCATTTTCAGTTATCGTCGCAGTTATCGATGAGTTTGTACAGAGGTATACGGGAAGAGGACCAAATGTAAAGGATGTAGTAATAGACTCGGTAGGAAGCCTTTTCGGAATTTTTCTGGTGTTTGATATTTACTGGATATCTGTGTTTATCAGGTACATGTCGAAGAAAAGAAAAAGTCAGCAGAAGATCCTGAAGCAGTGACATGGAGGCATTGTCATAATTTCAGAATAATTGTGAGAAATTTGTGGATACAATGACGATGTAAATAATATTGACTTTTTATAGATGCTATGGTATCATAGTAATATGCTACTACACTAAAGTGTTTAATTCAAAATCAAGAAATGAGGATTTAAATTTAATGAAAAACTATGATTTGATTACGCCGGAGGGCACAAATGATATCTTATTCAAAGAATGTATCGTAAGAAGAAATCTTGAAAAATCTGTTTCGGAGTTATTTTATATGAGAGGCTATAATGAAATAATTACTCCGGCCCTGGAATTTTTCGATTTATTTAATTTAAATTCCCGACATTTCCCTCAGGAAGATCTTTATAAGATGGTAGACAGAAAGGGCAGACTTCTGGTTCTGAGACCTGATTCAACAATGCCGATCGCACGAGTAACAGCAACAAGACTCAGAGAGGCATCTCTTCCGCTCAGACTGTGCTACAACCAGTATGCATACAATATCAGTCCTGTAATGAGAGGCAGAAGCGATCAGATTGAGCAGGCAGGAATCGAGCTTATCGGTTCATCTGAAAAGACAGCAGATCTTGAGGTTATCGAAACAGCAGTAAGTGTTCTTCAGGAATGCAGCTGCGGAGAATTTTCACTTGAAATAGGTGATATCGGATTCTTCAGGGAGCTAATGAATCAGCTTGACGTTGATGATGCCATGAAGGAGACGATAAGAGACCTTATTGAATCCAAAAACTATCCTTCACTCAATGATGTTCTTGACAGCATTGGTGATAATAATATAACAAAAGCTCTTAAAATGCTTCCGAGACTTTTCGGTACAGAAGAAGTATTTGAAAAGGCTTCAAAGCTGTTTTCGGATGAGAAGACGGACAGGATCCTTGAAAATCTCAAACAGCTTTATAAGGACCTTTCAAGACTTGATCACAACGGCCGCATAACAGTGGATCTGGGAATGGTAAACAGAACAGATTACTATACAGGCGTTATAATAAAGGGATATATTGAAGGGTCAGGCGATCCGGTTCTTGCTGGCGGAAGATATGACAAGCTCATTTCCGAGTTCGGATATGATGTTCCTGCAACAGGCTTTGCTGTTGACATTGATGCAGTTGCAAAGATCAAGATCAAAAAGGAAAATGTCAGAATGAGAAAGACTGACACTATCGTATATGCCTGTGAAGGCTGTGAAATGTCAGCTGTTCTCAAAGCAAGAGAGCTCAGAAACCGCGGCAAGATCGTTGAGATGGCAGTTTCATATGATCTGGCTGAGGTAAGAAAATATGCTCAGGAGTTCGGAATAAGCGAAATAGTTACTGTAAATGAATAAAATTGCAGCTGCAATCGAAAGGAATGTTTTAATATTATGTCTAAGCCATTAAGAATTGCCCTGACTAAGGGCAGACTCGAAAAGGATACTGTAGGATTACTTGAAAGCCTTGGTTTTGATTGTACTGCAGTACATGAAAAGGGAAGAAAACTGATTCTTTCCATACCTGATGCAAATCTTGAGGTGGTACTTGCAAAGGCCGCTGATGTAATTACATATGTTGACAGAGGCGTATGTGATATGGGTGTTGTCGGCAAGGATACTATCATGGAAATGCCGGGCAAGTTTTTTGAAATTGTAAATCTCGGATTCGGCAGATGCAAGTTTGCTCTTGCAGCGAAAAAGGGAACAGATTTTTATGCCGGTTTCGGTGTAAAGACTATCGCCACAAAATATCCATGTGTAGCAAGAACATTTTTTGAAGCAAAGGGTATGGATGTTGAGATAGTCAAGATCGAAGGTTCTGTTGAGCTTGCACCGCTTCTTGAACTCTCTGACGGTATCGTTGATATAGTTGAGACCGGTACTACTCTTAAGGAGAACGGACTCGAAGTAATAGAAGACATTGCACCTGTTTCTGCAAGACTGATAGTTAATACTGTCAGCATGAAGATGAGACAGCATGAAATAGAAGATCTGATTGAAAAAATCGAAAGCAGAATTTCTTAATATATTGAAAGAGGAAAGAAAAATGATTAGAAAGATAATAGCTGACGGCAAGAGTGAAGTTGCTTTTCTGAAGAAACTCAGGGAAAGAAGTATTGAAACAGATAAGAAAGTTACTGAAATAGTATCTGACATAATTGAAAATGTAAGAAAAAACGGAGATCAGGCCGTTAGGGACTACACACTGAAGTTTGACGGAAATCTTCCGAAGTATTATGAAGTACCGAGAGATGTCATTAACGACGCACTTGAAGCTGCAGATGAAGAGTTTGTAAATGCACTTCTTGATGCTATTGAAAATATCTCTGACTTCCACAACAGACAGAAAACACAGAGCTTTATTGATCCGAAGGACAACGGTGTAATACTTGGTCAGAGAGTACGCGGCCTTGAACGTGTAGGCCTTTATGTTCCCGGAGGTACAGCTGCTTACCCGTCAAGCGTGCTGATGAATGCGATCCCGGCCAAGATAGCAGGAGTATCAGAAATAATCATGGTTACTCCTCCTCTTAAGGATGGTACACCGAATAATGATATTCTTGTTGCTGCAGCCCTTTGCGGAGTAGACAGAATATTTATGGCAGGCGGCGCACAGGCTATTGCAGCACTTGCTTACGGAACAGATGAAATCCCTAAGGTTGACAAGATCGTAGGACCTGGAAACATATTTGTTGCAACAGCAAAGAAGATGCTTTATGGTACAGTTGATATTGATATGGTAGCAGGACCAAGCGAAATACTCGTTCTTGCAGACAATACTGCAAATCCGGCATTTGTAGCTGCTGACCTTATGTCACAGGCTGAGCATGACAAGCTTGCATCAGCGATCCTCATCACCACCAGTGAAGAGCTTGCCGACAAGACAATGGCAGAAATCGAAACACAGATAAAGGAACTTTCACGTAAGGATATAATAGAAAAATCTCTTGCTGATTTTGGTGTTGCTATAGTCTGCAAAACCAGGGACTATGCTGTAGAGCTTGCAAATGAAATTGCTCCTGAACACCTTGAAGTCCTTATGGAAAATCCTCTTGAATATATCGGAAAGCTTGATAATGCAGGCTCTGTTTTCCTGGGACAGTATGCATCAGAACCTCTCGGTGACTATTTTGCAGGTCCTAACCACGTTCTTCCGACAAGCGGCACAGCAAGATTCTTCTCACCTCTGGGCGTAGCAAGCTTTACAAAGAGATCAAGCTTTATATACTACACAAAGGAAGCGCTTGAAGAGGCAAAGGATGACATTGTTCTTATAGCTGAAAAAGAAGGACTTACCGCACATGCAAATGCAATTAAAGTAAGATTCAAAAAATAGGACAACAATGAAAGGGTTTATATATGAGTTACAAATTAAATAATAAACTGATTAATCTGGTTCCGTATGATCCGATTACCGGACATTATGATATCCGTCTTGATGCAAATGAGAGCTTCTTCAATCTGAGCTCTGAGATGCAGGATAAAATAACAGAAGAAATCAGAAAAATTGATTTTAACAGATATCCTGACTGTCTTGCAGCTAAACCTATCAGGGCATTTTCAGAGCTTTATGGCATTGAGGAGAAATATATAGCTGCCGGAAACGGATCTGATGAACTTATAAGCATTATTACTAGCTGTTTTCTTCAGACAGGCGATACAATTGTAAATGTGTCAAATGACTTTTCAATGTATCAGTTCTATAGTCAGCTTTATGAGGTAAAGTGTGAGACATATCAGAAAAATGATGATCTGACTATTGATCCTGCCGGACTTATAAGCTTCTGTCGTGAGAAAAATGCGAGAGCACTCATATTTTCAAATCCATGCAATCCGACTTCAGTAGGTCTTGACCGCGAGTCAGTACTGAAGATCGCTTCTTCACTGCCGGATACACTTATTATTGCAGATGAAGCGTATATGGATTTCTGGGATCAGTCAGTACTTAATTATGCAGGAGACTGTGAAAATCTGCTTGTACTCAAGACCTGCTCAAAAGCGATCGGTCTTGCAGCTGTCAGATTCGGATTTGCGGTATCAAATGAGAAAATAATCAATGCTCTGCGTGCAGCAAAGTCACCATACAATAACGATACTGTGGCACAGACTATAGTCTCTGTTATTCTTGAAGAAAAAGAATATTTAAAAGAAAGAGCATTGAAAATTATAGATAACACACAGGCACTCTATAAAAATGTTCTTGAGCTTAATAAAAAGACAGGATTGTTTGATAAGATATATCCTACCTGTACAAATTTCTTATTTATCGAAACTTCAAAGAATGAACAGATATATTCATTCCTGCTTGAAAATTCTATAGCAGTCAGAAAATTTCCAGGTCATCTGAGAATCACATCCGGTTCGCAAGAGGAAAACAAAGTATTGCTGGAGGTACTCGAAAAATGCGCACAGCAACTGTAGAAAGAAATACAAGGGAAACAGCTGTAAAGGTTACTGTATCACTTGATTCAAGAACTAAAACAGAAATAGATACGGGAATAGGTTTTTTTGATCACATGCTTACTGCACTCAGTGTTCACAGCGGCATCAGCATGAATATCAAGACAACTGGTGATCTTTATGTTGACGGGCATCATACAGTTGAGGATACCGGTATAGTTCTCGGACAGGCACTTGGTGCAGCACTCGGTGACAAAAGCGGGATAACAAGATACGGTTTTGCGTCAATACCGATGGACGAAGCACTCGCACAGTGCTCACTTGACTTAAGCAACAGACCTTTTCTGGTATTTAACGGTGAATTTACAAATCAGAGCATAGGACAGTATGATGCATGTCTTACTGAGGAATTTTTCAGGGCATTTGCTTTTAATGCCGGAATTACACTTCACATCTCAATTCCTTACGGCACTAATGATCACCATAAGTGTGAGGCTGCTTTCAAGGCAGTTGCACACGCACTGAAAACAGCGGTAAAACAGGATACTAGCGGAGTATCGCTTTCAACTAAGGGGGTACTTTAATGATTTCAATAATTGACTATGGCGCAGGCAATATATTCAGTGTGAAAAATGCACTTGATTATCTGGGCTTTGACAACAAACTTACAAAAGACAAGGCTGAAATAGAAAATTCAGATGCAATAATTCTTCCAGGCGTAGGTGCATTTCCAAGTGCAATGAATATGCTTAATGAAACCGGACTTACAGATACCATTAAAGCTCAGGCAAAAGTTAAACCGTTCTTAGGTATCTGTCTTGGAATGCAGATGCTGTTTGATAAGAGCTACGAGTTTGAAGAATGTGATGGTCTGGGTCTTATTAACGGAAAGGTCGACAATGTTATTGCCGAAGGAATGAACATTCCTCATATGGGCTGGAACAAGCTTGAGAAGCTCAATGACTGTCCGCTTCTGGATAACCTCAATGACGACGAATACGTTTATTTTGTTCATTCATATCAGGCATACTGTGATGATAAAAATATTGCTGCATACTGTGAGTATGCAAACAGAATTCCTGCACTGGTGTTTGACGGAAACAATGTATACGGAGCACAGTTCCATCCGGAAAAGAGCGGGGAGACAGGTCTTAAAATCCTTAGAAATTTTGGAGGACTTATCAGATGATCATATTACCGGCTATTGATATAAAGGACGGAAACTGTGTCAGACTGTTCAAGGGCGACTTCAGTACTGTAGAAAAGGTTGCCGCAGACTATATGGAAACAGCAAAAAGCTTTGAAAAAGCAGGAGCACAGTGGATACATACTGTGGACCTTGACGGTGCAAAAGAGGGAAAACCGGTAAATACTCAGATCTTCACCGATATTGCAAAGAACACAAATCTGAAAGTGGAGCTCGGCGGAGGAATTAGAACACTTGAAACAGTAGAAAGCTACATTTCAAGCGGTATTTCAAGAGTTATCCTTGGTTCCATAGCACTTAAAGATCCTCAGATCGTAAAAGATGCTGTTAAGGAATACGGTGACAGGATAGCAGTAGGCATAGATGCTATGAACGAAATGGTTGCCGTTGAAGGATGGCTGGATTCATCAAGTGTTAATTACATTGATCTTGCAAAGGAAATGGAACAGATCGGTGTAAAGTATATTATCTTTACAGACATTTCAAAGGATGGAACACTCTCCGGAGTTAATCTCGATCAGCTCGGAAAACTTAGCAAAGCTGTCAGCTGTAATGTTATAGCAAGCGGCGGAGTTCATACGATCGAAGATATTAAAGGATGTAAAGCTTTAAACCTTTACGGCACTATCTGCGGCAAATCTCTTTATAAGGGAACACTTGATCTTGCAGAAGCTGTCGAGACTGCACATAAGGGGGAGTGATTGATGCTTGCTAAGAGAATAATACCTTGTCTGGATGTCAGAAACGGCAAGGTTGTAAAAGGGGTAAATTTTCTGGGTGTAAAAGATGTCGGGGATCCTGTGGAATATGCACAGGAATACAACAGGCAGGGTGCTGATGAACTTGTATTTTACGATATAACAGCTTCCCATGAAGGAAGAGGAGTAATGCTTGATGTTGTCAGAAGGACAGCACAGAAGGTTTTCGTTCCTCTTACTGTAGGAGGCGGAATTTCTACGATCGACGATTTTCGTGATACTCTGCGTGCAGGTGCAGACAAGGTTTCAATAAACTCCTCTGCTGTAAAAAATCCGCAGCTTATATCACAGGCAGCTGACATATTCGGCAGTCAGTGTGTTGTTGTCGGAATTGATGCGAAACGTGATCTGAATGGCGGCTATACTGTTTTCGTAAACGGCGGCCGTATCGATATGAAGCTTGATCTGCTTGAGTGGGTCAAAAAAATCGAAGAGCTTGGTGCCGGTGAGATCTGTCTTAACTCCATTGATACTGACGGAACAAAGGCAGGATTTGATCTTGAGATGCTCAATGCTGTATGTGAACGTGTTTCAATTCCTGTAATTGCAAGCGGCGGATGCGGAAAGCTTTCAGATTTTTCTGAAGTGTTTGAAAAAACAAATTCATCTGCAGCTCTTGTAGCTTCACTGTTTCATTTTAAGGAGCTGACTGTTTCACAGGTTAAGGATCATCTGCGTGATAAGCAGATCTCAGTCAGAAGATAAGGAGTACATTAATGGATAAACTTGATCTTGACAAATACTTTAAAAAAGGCGAACTGATTCCTGCAGTTGTACAGGACGTTAAGACTAAGCAGGTTCTGATGCTTGCATATATGAACAGGGAAAGTCTTCAGAAAACAATTGAAACAGGTTATACATGGTTCTGGAGCCGTTCAAGACAGGAGCTCTGGAACAAGGGTGCAACTTCAGGACATCTTCAGAAGGTTATCAGCATGTATGGTGACTGTGATGATGACACACTGCTTGTAAATGTTGAGCAGACAGGTGCTGCATGTCATACAGGAAACTACAGCTGTTTCTTTGATCAGATACTGTAATAAATTTTATAAAAAGGATAGGTTATTATGAACACACTTGAAGAATTATATAATGTTGTTATGAGCCGTAAGGCAGACTATGAAAGCTGTGCAGATCTTTCTGCAGACGAAATGAAGAAAAAATCCTATACATGCTACCTGTTCTCACAGGGTGTGGACAAGATCCTCAAAAAATGCGGTGAGGAATGTTCAGAGACTATTATCGCTGCTAAAAACAACGACAATAACGAACTCAAAAATGAGATTGCTGACCTTATGTATCACATCATGGTTCTCTGTGCTCAGCAGAACCTTCCTTTCTCAGAAGTTGAGGAAGTACTTAAGGAAAGAAGCAAAAAAATCGGAAATCTCAAACAGTTCAAGGTAACAGACAAGAATACCTGATTAATGACACAATATAGTAATTAAATGCGGAACTAAATAAGCCTCACCTGAATAGACTAGTATAGCAGGTGAGGCTTATGAGATTTTACAGGCAGCGGATATATTCACGAAAAACGAATATAATATTTTTTTGTGCGGCTGTATTTGTCATTGTATTGATCACAGTGATATTTACAGAAAGAAAACTGCGCCCTGTCATGATAACCGCATCTCAGTATGAAGCACAGATGCAGGTTACAGACATAATTAATGAATGTGTGGCTGATATAGTTCGCGATAACGGGATAGGCTATACATATTTCAGCAGCATAAGCTATGACAGCGGCGGATGTGTTGCACTTATTGAGGCCAATACAGGAAACATTAATCTTTTTCAGTCAGAGTCTGCAAAGATAATTTCAAAGAGACTGAAAAAAAGTACTCTCAATACTGAGATAGCACTCGGAACTCTTACAGGGATAAGCTTTATGTCTGCAAGAGGACCGCAGATCAATGTCAGACTTAAGCCGTCAAACTCAGTGCGGACAAAAATTAAAAGTGAATTTTACAGTGCAGGCATTAACCAGACCTGTCACAGGATCTCGATGGTTATTACATCAGATATAGCTATAATAACGCCGTTTGATACACTGAGTACTCAGGTAAGCTCAGAATGTATTCTGGCAGAGACAATAGTTGTTGGCGATACACCTAATTATTCAGCAATCCCTTATGATAATAACAGAGCGGAGGAATAAAAAAATGGATATGGATGTTCAAACTGCAAAAAAAAGAATTGAAGAGCTGACTAAGGAGCTTACCAGACATAATTATAATTATTATGTTAAGGATGATCCTGAAATTGATGATTATGAATATGATATGATGATGCATGAGCTCAAAGATCTTGAACAAAGCTTTCCTGAGCTTGCAAGTGAAAATTCACCGACAAAACGTGTAGGCGGAAAAGCGCTCAGTTCATTTGAAAAGGTTACTCATACAGTTCAGATGGCAAGTCTTCAGGATGTATTTTCATTCGAACAGGTGAGTGCGTTCATCGACAAGTGCCGTCAGGAGGTTGAATCACCGGTGTTTATAGTGGAACCTAAGATAGACGGTCTGAGTGTCTCACTCGAATATCATAACGGAGAGCTTACAGTAGGTTCAACGAGAGGTGACGGATTTGTCGGTGAAAATGTTACAGCAAATCTTAAAACAGTAAGATCAATCCCGCTGAAACTTAATGAGGATGTTGATTTTATTGAAGTCCGCGGAGAAGTATACATGCCAAGAAAATCCTTTATGGAGCTTATAAAGGCACAGGAACTTAACGATGAAAAGCCTTTTAAAAATCCCAGAAATGCAGCAGCCGGCTCTCTCAGACAGAAGGATTCAAAGATCACGGCAAAAAGAAAGCTTGATATATTTGTATTCAATGTTCAGCAGGGCGGGGATACAGGTATAACTTCACACAAGCAGTCACTTGATTATCTAAAGAGCATAGGCTTCAAGGTTATTCACAGCTATATTCCGTGTACAACATATGGAGAGGTAGCAGCAGAGATCAGGAAAATAGGGGATAGCCGTGCATCATATCCTTTTGATATTGACGGTGTTGTTATAAAGGTAGACAGCTTTGCCCAGCGTGAGAGACTCGGAACAACTTCCAAGTTCCCGAAGTGGGCAGTAGCTTATAAGTTCCCGCCTGAGGAGAAGGAAACTGTACTGAGGGAAATAGAGGTAAATGTCGGACGTACAGGTGCGATAACTCCTGTAGCCGTCTTTGATCAGGTGCTCCTTGCAGGGACAAGCGTTTCAAGAGCTGTTCTCCACAATCAGCAGTTTATTGATGAGAAGGACATACGTATCGGTGATACTATAGTAGTAAGAAAAGCCGGGGATATAATACCTGAAGTTCTCAGGTCTGTGAGCCACGCTGAGGACTCAGCTGCGTTTTCTCTTCCTGAATTCTGTCCTGTATGCGGTACAAAGGCTGTTCATATAGATGATGAAAGTGCTCTAAGATGCCCTAATACTGACTGTCCGGCACAGCTGCTGAAAAATATCATCCACTTTGCATCAAAGGGTGCTATGAATATAGACGGTCTCGGAGAGGCAATAGTTGAGACACTTGTTGACTCAGATCTCATAGAATCTGTTGCAGATCTGTATGATCTAACAGCAGCAAAGCTCATGACCATAGAAAGATTTAAAGAAAAATCAGCTGACAATCTTATAAAAGCGATAGAAAAGTCCAGGTCAAATACATTTGACAGGGTCATTTTCGGGCTCGGGATCAGAAATATCGGCTCACGTGCGGCTGTACTGCTGTGTGAGAAATTCGGTGACATTGATTCACTGATGAATGCCTCAGTACCGGAGATCTCTGAGATAGACGGCTTCGGCGATATAATGTCGCAGAGCGTATATGATGCACTGCGTGAACCTCATATGACTGAGCTTATTGAAAAACTCAGGGAGAAGGGACTTAACTTTAAATATGAGTCACAAAAGAAGGGTGACACATTTACGGGAAAGATATTCGTTCTGACAGGAACTCTTCCGACTCTTAAGAGAGATGAGGCAAAGAAGATAATTGAGGACCTGGGCGGAAAGGTCTCATCAAGTGTTTCAAAGAAAACTGATTATGTAGTAGCCGGTGAGGAAGCAGGCAGCAAGCTTACAAAAGCACAGGAGCTTGGTGTTGCTGTTATCACAGAGGAAGAGCTAATAAACATGTCGGGAGAAGGATAAAAGCTGCAGTTGATGAAGATATATAAGTATGGTTAAATAAAAAAATAATGATATAATAAAAAGGTTTGCAGCTATGATATGTACCCAGAATTCTGGACACATTGATTTATGAATTAGACACAACACATG
>JAUNSK010000024.1 GCA_030539275.1 Oscillospiraceae bacterium
TGTAGATTCACCCGCAGCTCTTTCCACTAAAGAAAATGCAATTAAAGTTTTATTTCTAATAGCCTCTAGTATTAAATCATATAGATGTTCTATCTCTTTATTATTAAAACTCTCTTGTAATTTTTGTATTACTACTTCTGCATTACTTAACCCATCAACGTCTATTACTTCAGATTCAAAGTCATCAATAATCACATCACATGCTTCATTTAATTGCTGGAATACTCCATTATTATATAGCATATTAAATTCACTCTCTTTCAATTTCCACTCAACCATTTCTTCTGATCTTTCTTCTCCTAAATCATAAGCTTCCATTGCTTTTTTATTTTTGGGAACTGAAATATATCTTTGTCTATCCATTTAATTGCTCCTCTTAATCAATATTATTAAAATGTGTAACCCATTCATATTCTGCTTTACTTCTACCAATTTGTTTACCATTTTGAACTTTATTACTCATATCTTTACCATCTAAACCAAGATACCTTCGTTTTCCAACCTTATTAGTATCCTCTATTCTAAAGTAATTACCTTTAGTATCATGTACAATTTGAATTCCTGTCTTAGAATCTGTATAAATTGTTTTTCCACTTGCAGTTGTTGTAGGTATTGAATTGGGTGCATATTCTTTTATTACATCATTTAAACTTGCATTTCTCCAGTTTTTTGAATACTCTGCAGCTCTTGCTGCTCCATCTCTTACTACTTTAGGGTTACTTACCCCCTTAACAACCCCGCCAATCTCATCTGACTCCCTGAGAACATTCTCCGCCAGTTCACTGCCATACTTTACACTTACTTCTGCTATGTCATCTGCGTGTTTTGCAGGTGTAGATACTATTCCTGCTGCGTCAAATACATTATGTACCTTTTCTCTTTTTTCTTTTTCTAGCTCTGCTTGTTTCTGGGCTTTGACCTCTGGACTCATTCCGCTCGGATCTGTATATTTTACAGGGTTTCCTTTACAGTAAGTATATCTGTTAAGTGACTGTGTATCACTTACATTACCGGTTAATACATCTGCCATGTATTTATTTTCTGGAATATTTATCATTATATCATGTACGGAAAAGTTCTACAAGAAGAATTAACAGATATATAGCCAAAAAACATGTACAATTTCTCTTCATAAAAAAAGAACAGCAGATTTCGTTCCACTTTTGAATACAAAAAAATTATGAAATAAGTTCCTACTTAATACTGTGTTGTCCAGATCCGTAATAATATTTCTGGCTTTTTATTGATTTTAAGTTATCATACAGTTTAGTGTATAAGAAAAAAATAATAAGGCAGCGGTGTTACAAAACTCCTTGTCCAGAACAATTAAAATCAATTACACAGTTAGTTTATCTGAACAAGATCCCTAAATATTATTAATTTAATATTTAGTATACTACCTTTATATTTAAATACGCTGTAAATATGTCCTTATATCTATAATACTTCCTCTATCATCATCTACTAATAAGTTTGTACAATTTACTAACGCTTTTAGAAGTATCTTTAATGCATCTATTGTTGAATATTCTATAGATATAAATTTTGGTTCTTTTATCTTAATATTATTCAATTCTTCTTGTTCATAATCTAATGCGATATCATTACTATAATCTAAATATAATCTACCACTTTTTAACTCGATCCCTAAGGAGTTTTCGAATATCTTACTACAATTAATACAACCATCAAGTTCTAACTGTTTAATTTTACACAATTCTAAAGAATCATCACCTATAAGAATTATTGATTTCATTGATAACACCTCTATTTTAAATTCTTCAAATACTCAATTAATTCTGATTCAGATCTAAATACATTAAAACCTTTTGCGTTTGCTCCTTTTACAATACTTCCTTTAATATCTGGTCCATATCCTATTACAGTTTTATTTGTAATCTTAGCAGTACGTTCTAATTGAGAAACCATACCCTTTCCACCTCCTTTTTTAACTTGTAATACTGCATTATCTAATTCTATATCCAAATCAGTTTTAATTAATCCATCATCACCTATAATAATTTTATTAACACCTACTACTCTTCCTGATAAATTAGCCTCAATATTAGTTGCTAAATCTCCTACTAATGGATCATTTGATGTAAATACTTTACGATTACTTACCCCCTCAACAACCCCGCCAATCTCATCTGACTCCCTGAGCACATTCTCTGCCAGTTCACTGCCATACTTTACACTTACTTCTGCTATGTCATCTGCGTGTTTTGCAGGTGTTGATATTATTCCTGCTACAGGCAAAAATGCCATTGCAGTCAGTCCTACTCCTTCTCCGTCTCCCTCTGCCCAGTATATCAGTCCGTTTGTTGCATCAAAGATCCCTCCGATAAACGGAAGCATTCCTGCTGCGTCAAATACATTATGTACCTTTTCTCTTTTTTCTTTTTCTAGCTCTGCTTGTTTCTGGGCTTTGACCTCTGGACTCATTCCGCTCGGATCTGTATATTTTACAGGGTTTCCTTTACAGTATGTATACCTGTTAAGAGACTGTGTATCACTCACATTACCGGTTAATACATCTGCACTGATAAATCTCATCAGGTCTGTACTGTAATAGCGGCTTCCCATATATATCAGATCATTGCTGTCTGTAATAACTGAGTACTTTCCGTTGTACTTGAACGGTGTTTCACTTTCTCCCTGGTAATGCTCTGTTTTTCCATATACATCATATCTGTATCTGTCTGTTGTTTTTCCTGTTTCATCTGTCAGTAATGCTGTATTTCCCTGATAGTCGTAATGATAGTACCTGCTGTTTTCTGATGTTGCTTCACTTATCAGTTCTCTGCCATAAACATATATCGTTGTCTTACCGTCTGTTGTACTCTCAAGTATTCGCGGTACAGCTGATGTTGTATCATACAGATATGTTGTTGTCTTGTTCTTATCCTGTGTTTTTATTCTGTTTGATTCTATATCATAAGTATACTTCATATCTGCACAGGATGTCAAATTATTGAATGCATCATACTCTAGTACAGCTGTTTCTCCGTTTAACGGCATGGAGATTATATTGCCGTCATCATCGTACTTTATGAAGTTTGGAAAATAAAACGGCAGTATTCCGAGACTCATCGAATATGCGCTGTTATTTGCCGCTGTCTGATTGTTGTCTGTATAATTTGTAAGCTGATTGTTTATTCCATATCTGAATGTCTTTGATACAGCAGTACTTGCTGTCTGACCATCCACATTGATTACTTTGTTTTCTGCTGTTATATTTCCTTTTGAATCATATCCGAAGTATTCTTTGGTGGTTGTTCCCTGATCATATCTGCACAGACGGATTATCATATCTCCTGGCATCAGGTATCCGGTCTCTGTCATTGTTCTGAATAACTTCAGCTTTGTATTAAACAGATACTGAGAATCGGATTCTGTCAGATCAGTTATTCTTCCCAGCTTATCGTAATTATAGTTATATGTTTTATTATCATTAAATGATTCTACTGTTTTCAGATCAGAATTTTTATCATATGTGTATGAATAAGCATTTAGACGATCTCCGTCTGCGTTCAGATCAGTTATCTGCTGTACGTTGCCTGCATTATCGTAGAAATTGTACTGCTCTGATCCATCAGGACGTTTGATATTTTTCAGTTCACCGAGTGAATTATACTTATATTCAGTGTTATTTCCTTTCCAGTCTGTCACATCGGTAAGCTGATTCGCTTCGTTATATTTGTATTCAACAAATATTTTTTCTGCTCCTTCATCCGGATAATCTATTCTTGATAAATTATTTTCAAGATCGTATGTATATGTGATCATTTTTCCAAATGTATCAGTATACGTCTTCACTCTGTTAAGCTCATCATATGTTCTGGTTATTTTCCCGGTACTGTTCTCAGCTGTCAGAACATTACCGCAGCTGTCATATGTATATGTGCCTGCGTCTTTTTCAGTTGAGTCCTCATTATATTGTACATATCCTGTTACTCTTCCGGCTTTGTCATATGTGTAAGTTGTATTCTGATTTCTTGCGTTAATCATCTGTGTACATAGATTTAATGAATTATAACCGTAAGTTACATTTTTATTGCTTGTTGTTTGTTTATAAATGATATTTCCAGATTTATCATACTGATAAAGTGGCTGTGAGCTATTGCTGTCAGACAATGATATAATTCTGCCTGATTCATCATATGAAGCATATGAATTATTATTCAGTGCATCTGTTGATTTAACAAGATTGCCTGTCTTATCGTAATCGTATAAAGTTTGATTTTCCATAGGATCAGTTATACTGATCAATCTTCCTGACTTATCATAATTAAATGTGGTACTGGATTTTAACGCATCTGTTGTTGATATCAGGTTATCTGCATTATCGTACTTGTTTTCTGTAACTATAACATTTTCATTATTGACCAGTGACAGAATATTATTCCTGATATCATATTCTGATGTACTGGTTCTTCCAAGAGGATCTGTAACACTTATCAGACGTCCCTGATAATCGTAATTAAATCTTGTTGTGTTTCCATTGCAGGAAGTCTGTGAAATCATTCTGCCATTTGCATCATAATCATATTCAATTGATTTATTTTCTTTGAGCATAAGTGCATTTGCCTGTGTTTTCAGATTTGAGCACTTATCATATGTATACTCAGTTCTGTTTAAATTTGCATCTGTATAAGCAGTTTTATTGCCGAAACTGTCATATTCAAACTTTTGTGTATTACCCTCCCCGTCAGTTATTGAAATAAGATCACCATAATCATTATAACTGTATGTTTCCTGAGTTTGTTCATCTTTACCCTTTGCATATATTATTTCAACCAGCTGATTCTTTTCGTTATACTCATATTCCGTAAGAGTATCATATGAATCTTTCTGCCACAGGATATTTCCATATCCATCGTATTTTGCTTTGGTCTGACGAATGATTTCATATTCACCGCTGTCATCGTTTCTTTTCTTAAAAGTAGTAACTTTAGTGTTTTCTTTACTGTCATACTGATATTCTGTAACATTTGACAGTTCATCAGTTTCCCTGATCACTCTGCCGCCGTCATCATACTCTATCTGCTTTGATCCGCCCTCAGCATCAGTTACACTGATAAGTCTGTCCTCAGCATCATACTCATACTTTGTTTCATTTTTATTTCCGTCTGTCGATGAAACAAGCTTTCCATTGCCGTTATATGTATTTTTAAAAATAGTACCTTTGCTGTCAGATTCAGATAATTCCATACCTCTGCAGTTATATGAGTGAGAGATCTCATAGCTCTCGTCCTCACTGGTATGCATAACCTCTGAATCAATATTACCGTTATTATCGTATGTTATCTCTCTCGTAATATGATCAAGTGAATCGGTTACTGATTCTACCAATCCTGATTGGTTATGTTTTGTTATCACGGTATTATCATAGGGGTCAGATGATTTTGTCAGTAATCCGTTTTTATATGAGTATGAATAATTTCTTTCTTCATTATCAGGACTTATAATAATTTTTTGAGTCAGCAGTCCATCTGTATATATATACTTTGTAACATTTCCTCTCTCATCAGTTTTCTCAGTTATAAGGTTATTGCTGTACACATATTTCTCATGTGAATATTCCTGATTATTTTTATCTATAAATATTTTATCAGTTATATTCCCTGAATTGTCATAGGCATACTCAGTAATCAGGTTGTTTTTATCCTGTTTTGATAAAAGATTATGCAGGCTGTCATACGTCATCGTTTCAGTATATCCTGCAGCATCAATAATCTTTATCAGATCAAGTGAATCATTATCGTAAATGTATTTTGTTTCATCACCATTCTGATCCTTGTAAACTACAAGCTGTCTGTTATAATCAAATGTACTTGTTGTTTCTTTTTTATTTCTGTCTGTAACAGTAACTACAAACTGATACTTGTCAGGTTGTCCGTTATCTGACTCAGGATAATCAAATTTGTAGTCAAATTCTGAAACATTTCCAAGTGCATCGGTCTGAGATTTTATACGTCCGTATTTTGTTTTAACAGCAATGTTATAAATAACATTTGCATTATGCCTGTCCTCATCACTCATCACTGTGTTAAGACCTAATTCATCACTCAGACCCGCAAAATATTCATCATCGTAATATGTATCAGTAAAATATCTCACGTCGTCTGAGTCAGTACCTGTCAGTACCCTGCCTGATGAATCATATGTATAAGTTACGCTTGATCCGTTAAAATCTGTTATATTTGTCAGGTTATTATCGTGATATTCAAAACTTACAGTTCCCTGTTTATCATCACTGTATACTTTTGTGATTTTTCCGTTTTCCTTAAGTGCTTTGATCTGCTTTCCCGAATAATCTTCTGTGATTATCAGCTCGCTGTCAGAATCCTGAACACTGACTGTCATTCCTTCTTTATTTTTATGTTCTGTCAGTTTTCCGTTCTTATTAAAATAATACCATTCTTTATTGTTGCAGTTAAGTTCCCATGTTCCGTCTTTGTTTTCTTTCAGAATGTATCCCTGACATGTATTGCTGTCTGGAATATAAGTGTCAGAATCCTGTTGTATATATTCTATACAGCAGGAAGGCGTTTCATATAGATTTACTATATTTATATCAGCCATTTCATTCGCTGCATCAGAAACGTTCTCATCATTTAATTCATACGGAATAATATCGCTGCGTTTAATTACTTTCTTCTCAATACGCTTTTCATAATTATGATGCCAGCCTCTGCCGACTTCACTGTCAGAATTATCAGACGATGAATATGATACTGTAAAGTCAATATTCTGAGCACCGCTGAGAGACAATGCTGTATAATCTATTGTATGTGAACCAGATGACAGATCAACAGGATCACCATAAATGTTGCCAAAAACCAACTGTTCCATCATAGGAGCCAGTTTCTCTGAAACTTCAAATTCCGTTTTAACGCTGTTGTTAAGATAACTTACACCGTAGTCCAGACCTGAAACTGCAACTTTGTCAACCAGAAATGTTCCATTTTCTTTTGCTGCATTTTCTTCTTCTGTAGACGGAACATAAAACTGGTCAAATGCCCACTTTGTCGGCATTACAAACCCCATATTACCGCTCCATCCGGTAGATGCATCCGCTACATAGCAGGATTCTGCATATCCTGCATCATAAACCTGGCTGCAGACATTCCGGCTTCCATATACACCGACTTTATACAGAAATCCATAACAACTCATCTGCTTTTTTAACTCACCGAAATAATTAATTATACTTTCTTTTATCTGATCATCAGTCGGATCAAAATCAATTGCAAAATAAAGCACAGAACCTTTCGGAATACCTATATTCATGGCAGCCTTAATTGAATCTACAGCATCTGTTCTGGCTTTTTCAATATACTTTTCATCTTTAAATCCATCTATATCAATGCAATTAAACCCCTCATATATGGGGATAATTTTCATTCCGGCATCTATTATATTCTTAGCTTCTGTTTCTAACAGTCTCTTAACTTCAAATCTTTCGTCTACTACATACCTGCCTATATACTGATAACCACTTTCCTTAAGAAACTGAATATCAGACTTTGACAACTGTCTGCTTGTATCACATCCAAAAGAACTTCGGTTCGTATCACCACATGACATAAACAAAGATTTTATGGTTTCTTTATGTATTATTCCATCGCTGTCATTGGGCAGCTTCATAAATTTTTTAAAAGAATCTGCAGCCTGAGCAGTAAAATTGTTGTATGACTGGTCAATAGATATTTTTTTGCATCCGTAAACATATAACTGGTACTCAATAAGTTTCAGTAATTTCTGTTCTGTTTCCTGCGATCCGTACCCTATACTTATTTCAGGAGTATATCCGTATGTCGATGGTCCGAAATTTCCGTTGGGTTCTATTCCATCCGGGAGAACAAGTGACTGATAAAAATATAATGCACGATCGCTGGTTTCTCTTCCATATATTCCGTCACAAGGACCTATTCCCATAGTTTGTCCTGAATAAGTCTTATCAAAAAGTTCCTTGTTGAGCAGGAGCTGAAGTTCCCTGACTTTTTTGTCTGATTTTTCGTAATTTGCTGAATATGAATCAGTATTAAGAGCTGCCTTGAAAATTACTGAATTTATTGAAACGCGAGAGCCTATACCGGCATCATCCAACATTTCACCTAAGCCTTTTACTTCTCCCTTATCTGATAATTCACCTGTTGCATATGAAAGGTTACCTCCGCCATAATCCAGTGAATCGTAACCTTTGCAGGCAAGTCCGTACTGAAGAATTCTTATAACATCAGGATGACTTTTTGCAAGTCCTGACAGACCGCCGCAGTTACTGATCATTGTATCCAGAGCTTTGCTTGTTGCAGGACCAAAAGAACCAAAATAATTGCTGCCATCATCGAACATATCATATAGTGACAGATATGCCCCACTGCTCTTTTCATCCTGACTTACACTATCCGAATAGTTTATAAGTTCAACCTGTAATGCGCACCTAAGTGACCACATAGTATCATATCTTGATTGTCCGTCAACTACACTCAGATCATAAGATGGAAAATTGTATGCCCCCAGATCGTAGGAGCGGTAATACTGATTGGAAGCAGTTCTGAGATTAATAAAATGAATAAGATTCGGAATATCTGTAAGCTGCTCAGGAGCAGCGGTAATACAGTATTTATAGTTAAACCAGTGCTGAGCACTCCATACATAGCCATCATGGCCAGTATCCCCCTGCCTGCCTAACTGTTCCATTAAATCTACATAATCTCTGAATTCACCCAGTTCTTCATCGGATGTAAGAGCATAGCATGTGTCAATAACCTGGACACACATCAGTTTCATTGCCTGGGGCGGCAAAAAGCTTACTGTCGTAATCATCGCCGTAACCATAGCTAGTATCATTTGTATTTTCTTCTTGATATTCATTTTTATTTCCTCTCATTATCTGTATATAAATTATCTAAATTATAACACTATTATATAAATATTTCAATCTTTTTACATAATAACTTGACTTTAGAAAGTCATAGATATATAATTATAAAGCAAAATAACTAGAAATATAAGGAGATAAAATGAAGAGATTTATCAAATGTCTGGCGTGTATAACAGCCGCTAACCTGTCTTTTTTTTGTGTTATTCCAACAGAGAATTACCTTGAAACACAAATATGTGCATCTTATACAGATGGATATGACATAAATACCGGTTTTGATTTAACAGAGTTTAAAAATGATCTTCAACATAATGAAGAAGCACTTCTGGAATCCGGAAATCATGAAAATGCCCTTACATATTCAAATAATATTCTGACAAAGTTAGATGAGCTCGCTACAGATTACAACATTCTTCAGTGCAGATATTTTTGTGATAACTCGGATATGGATTTATTCTATACTCTGCAGACCTGCGCATCTGATCTGTATGGAGCTCAGAATGCATTTACTGACTTTATCAGGGAACTTGGAGAAAAAGAATGTTTTACAGATCTGACTGACTTATATAAAATATCTCAGAATGTAAATATTGATTTTGCACGTAACCAGTCTCAGCTGATCTCAGATTACTATAATTGCAGCGATCCGGAAAAAATGTCTGACATTTACTTAAGGCTTACCCGTCTCAGATGCAGCGAGGCAAAAGACAACAATTACATAGCTTATCCGGATATGATCTATTCAACTGTTTATCAACGTGATTATTCTCCTCAGAATATAGATCAGATAAACGACTCTGTACAAAAACTTATCAGCGTTTTAAAAACATTTAATCTGAAAACATCTGATAACAATTCTATTGATACGCAAATGTCACCAGATGAAACAATGAGTTTTTTTGAATCCGGACTATCACCTTTTTCTGAAGAAATAAAGTCGGTATACTCTTATGCCACGCAGAATAACCTTTTTTCACTGGTAAGCGGTGAAAATATTTCAAATGGAGCATTTACTGCATACCTTTATAAATATAATGAACCTCGTTGTGTAATCGGATATAATGGAAACAAAAATGATATCTCAGATCTGACCCGGCAGTTTGGAGTATTTCTCAGCAAGTACTATAAGGACTGTAACTGTAAATATTACACGGACAAGTGTGATAATAACGATATAGAACAAACCATCAGCAATTATTTCAGACTGATTTATGACCAGAGAAATGAAACAGAGTATAAAAAAACTATTTCACAGATAATTGAAAGTCTTATTAATTCATATGTTATTAATGAGTTCGAAACATACGCATATTCAGAGCCTGATCTTACTGCTGAAAAACTCAGTCACAAATACTGTGAAATAAGAAAAAATGCAGGCTTTAGCTATGGAGACGAACAGGATTCTGATTCTGACTGGGTTTACATCGAAAACCTGTATACTACTCCTTTTCTTATGACAGGCAATATGACAGCCTCTCTTAATGCACTGGAATTGTTTAATGTTCTCGAAACAGAGGGTCCTGATAAAGCCAGCATTATATTTGATGAATTTGTAACCAGTACCAGGGATAATACAATGACACAGCTGATTAACAGCACCGGTATTCATTCATGTCTGGTTTCAGATGATATTAACGAACTCGCTGTAAGGTTAAAATCAGAGCTTTCCGAAATATCAGACCCTGATGACAGCAGTAAGACCGGAGATATCAATAATGATTCATATGTAAATGCTGTTGATCTTGTTATCCTGAAAAAAATCATACTATGCTCTATTAGTGACAATACACTATCAGAGTACGGATATTCACTTTATAACGCTGATCTGAATCACGACGATTATATAAACATATTTGATCTTCACAGACTGATGAGTCTGATTTTAACAAACAGCACAGATAAATAATACTATGTTGATTACAGTTATATTAATAATAAATACAAATGCAGACGTCAGTATATTTTGACGTCTGCATTTTTCACTTTTTTAAGACTGGTTCTGATCTTTTCATCCTCTATAAGATACTTGTTTGCGTGCGACTTAAACAGATCGACAGGAAGGAATTAATATCAGGACCGCTTGGCGGCTATTATGACTTATATTATGAAGTCACGATCAGGTTGTTACGTCTGCTTTATTTTTCTCCAGCAGCTCATGCTTCATCAGACAATGATCAAGTATATTTAACTGACCATCATCGTTGAGATCAGCAGCTCTCCAGTTCACAAGTCTGTTATCAGGCATGTTCAGCTGCCACCTTGTGAGCAGCGCAACATCAGCTATACTGAATGATCCGTCACCGCTTACGTCTCCGGATACTGACTTTCTTAGTTTGATTTTTATATCACTGGAATTGTTATTATAATGTGTTCCTTCAAAATAATCATCAGGAAGATAATATTCACGGGGCAGATCAATATCGATAACCTCATAGCCCAGGACTCCGAATCCACTTTCAAAACCTGATGTATCGATCACATAAGGATTCTGTACACTATAATCCCATTTCGATGCTGGTCCCCAATTCGTTGCCCACGCAAATGAACCATCCTGCATAATATATTCAGTTTCATATTCTGTATGGAAACTGATCAGATATTCACCGGTATTATCAGATCGGATAAGCTTTCCTGTATCATGATCAACAACCCAGATCCTTTGTGTATTGTTATCAGGCACTTTGGCTTTAATGTATTCCTCAGCACTTACAGATTCAAGCGTAATAGTCTTTTTTTCATGATCAATTGCCTTAACCCTGATTATATCGTCACCAATATACTTTTCGTAGTACTCAGGCAGAAATACAGGCAGTACACGATTGTTTATGTGATAATCATAGCAAAGAAGATGTTTATTCCTGTCAACCAGGTCTCCGGCCTCCAGCGTCCTTGCGTCTTCATACGTAATACCGTCAAGCTGCGGAGCGATATAAAAAGCGAGTCCGTCTATTCCAACCAGCTCAGCATCAAAAGGCAGAACGTAATCTTTTTCATTAATGAAAACCAGATCATATCCGCCCTTTGTATTAACTACATTTGCATAACTTCCTGCACCATTTCCGACATAGTGAACAGTGTCATATTTCTTAAGCTTTGCTCCGAGAGAAAGTTCAGAAGTATTATACACAACACTTTCTTCTATATCCTTAGAAACTGATATGGCAATATTCATGCCGGTATTCTCCCTGCCGGCAATGACAGCTGTAATTACAGCTGTTCCATCACTTATTCCTGTAACCATTCCCGCCGTATCTACATCTGCAACCCTTTTATCACTTGACGTATAAGTTACTTCCTGTTTTGCTCCGTTTGACCATTCCAGTTCAAGCTGAACCTTTTCGCCAATAGCTATTGCATCCTTTTTTACTGATACACCTCTTATGCTGGCATACTGCGTATATGCATATGCCGTATCTGATATGTACGCCCCTATATAGCTGCCTGACAGACATATACAACCTGCAATAATTGATGCCGTAACCACTTTAATATTCATAACCCCCACTAACCTTTCATATATAATCAGTTACATTTATTGTATCATGAATATTGTTTAATTACAATAATTACTTTTTTAAGTACAAACAACTGAATTTTGTTTTAACATGAAATAGTCATATGTATAATCCACAAGTGTAATTTCCTTATATGGTATGTCATACTCTTTTACATGATCTTTATATTTTTAAATCAAAATGCAGACGTCAGTAATTTTTGACGTCTGCATTTATTATTTATATTATGAGAAATTTCCTATCAGAATAATGTCATCTGACTCGACTTAGGAAGGCTTCCGAATGTGCCCATTTTTTCAAGTGTCTCAATTACAGTTTTTGATGCACCGCTGTTTGCCTGAAATTCTTCTATAGAAATGAAGTTGCCGGCCTGCGCTGCCTCATAAAGGCCGTTTGCAGCGGCTTCACCTATTCCCGGTACAGCACCGAACGGAATTCTGATCTTTCCGTCCTCTATCAGATACTTGTTTCCGTGTGATTTATACAGATCGATAGGAAGAAAAGAATATCCGCGGCACAGCATCTCATTTGTAATATACAGCATATCAAGTGTCGCTGTTTCCTTTGCAGAACGTTCATTTCCCATATCACGAAGTTCGATACATTTTTCATGTACTGCTTCTTTTCCGAGTATTGCTGTAGCAGCATCAAAATCACTGCCTCTGACAGTAAAGTATGTCGCATAGAATTCAAGCGGTTTATGCAGCTTGAACCAGCCTAGCTTGATAGCAGCGATAACATATGCTGCGGCATGTGCCTTAGGGAACATGTACTTGATCTTCAGACAGCTGTCGATATACCACTGCGGTACATTATGATCAAGCAGCATCTGGATCAGCTCCGGCGTAAATGTTTTAGGTGCTTTACCCTTACGGGTATTTTCCATGATCTGAAATGCCTGCTTAGGCTCTACGCCCTTGTACAGGAGATAAGTCATGATACTGTCACGCGTACCGATAACCTCAGAAATCGTACACGTACCCTGTTCGATAAGATCTTTTGCATTTCCAAGCCAAACATCCGTACCGTGTGAGAGTCCGGATATCTGAAGGAAGTCACTGAACTTGGTAGGCTTGGAATCCATAAGCATTCCTATAGTAAATCCTGTACCCATCTCAGGGATGCCAAGACTTCCTGTCGGACAGAATATATCGTCTTTTGTTACTCCAAGAACCTCTGCATCTGTTATCATCCTTATTACATCAGGATCAGATGTCGGGACATCCTTGATAAGTATTCCTGTCATGTCTTCAAGATGTTTATAGAGTGTAGGAACGACATGTCCAAGTTCATCAAGCTTAAGGATAGTATCATGAAGTGAATGGAAGTCGAAGTGAGTTGTGATAACCTCAGAATCCGCACAGTCAGCCGGATGCTGAACAGGAGTAAAGTCGTAAACTTCGTAATCATTAGGTACAACAACCATTCCTCCCGGATGCTGACCTGTTGTTTTCTTTACACCGGTACATCCGATAGACAATCTCAGAATCTCTGCATTGTTGCAGTCTATCCCCTTGTCAGTACAGTAACCCTTGGCATAGCCGAATGCCGTCTTTTCAGCAACCGTACTGATAGTTCCGGCTTTGAAGACGTTCGAGCGTCCGAAAAGCTGTTCTGTATAACGGTGCGCTGATGACTGATATTCACCTGAAAAGTTAAGATCTATATCAGGAGCTTTATCTCCGTCAAAGCCAAGGAATGTTTCAAATGGTATGTCATGTCCTTCACGAAGCATGTCCGTACCACAGTGAGGACAGTTCTTCTGCGGAAGGTCAAAACCAGATCCGTAGGTACCGCTGGTATCAAACTCACTGTACTTGCACTGCGGACATATATAATGCGGACAAAGCGGATTAACCTCTGAAATTCCCGCCATGGAAGCTACGAAGGATGATCCTACTGATCCTCTTGAACCGACCTGATAACCGTGGTCAACGCTGTTCCATACAAGCTTCTGTGCTATGATATAGAGAACGGCAAAGCCGTGTTTGATAATAGAGTCAAGCTCTCTCTTAAGTCTCTTTTCAACTATCTCAGGCAGCGGCTCACCGTATATCTCGTGTGCCTTATCATGCGTGATCCTTACAAGGTCTTCCTCAGCACCGTCAATTGTAGGCGTATATGTTCCTCTTGGTATCGGTCTTACAGGCTCAACCATATCTGCAAACATATTAGGATTTTTAATAACTACCTCATAAGCCTTTTCTTCTCCGAGATAGTCAAATTCACGAAGCATTTCGTCTGTAGTTCGCAGATACAAAGGCGGCTGGCTTCCTGCATCCTTAAAGCCGTTTCCTGCCTGAAGAATTTCTCTGAATATGCTGTCCTTTTTATCCATGAAGTGAACATCACAAGTCGCAACAACAGGAATTGAAAGTTCTTCTCCAAGGGCTACAACTTTTTTATTGAGCTCCTTCAGTTCATCCTCATTTCTGACCATTCCGTTTCTGATCATAAACTCATTATTCATATGAGGCTGGATCTCAAGGTAATCATAAAACTTTGCCAGTGATACTATCTCATCATGAGGCTTGTTTTCAATTATAGCTGTAAACAGCTCTCCTGCCTCACAGGCACTTCCGAAAATCAGTCCTTCCCTGTGTTCTTCAAGAACACTCTTTGGCATAAGCGGCTTTTTGTAGAAGTACTTAAGATGGCTGTAAGATACGAGCTTGTAAAGATTTTTGAGTCCGAGCTGATTTCTTACAAGAATGATCTGATGGAAAGACTTTAGTTTTTTAACGTCTATTTTGCTGATTTTAGTATTAAGATGTGCGTATGTTGATACATCGTTGTTCTGAACCAGTCTCTTAACAAGTTCAAGATAGATCTTTGCAAGCATTCTTGCATCATCAGACGCACGGTGGTGATCAAATTTTCCAAGCTTCAGATGCTTGGCTACTATATTGAGCTTGTGCTTTGCAAGTTCAGGCAGCATAGCCTGACACATTACGAGTGTATCTATGTACCTGTATCTGAAATCTATATCATGTCTTGAACAGACAGCATTAATGAATGAGACATCAAATCTTGCGTTATGCGCCGCAAGAATACTGTTTTCACCGCAGTAATCCATAAACATACGGACTGCCTCTGCCTCATCCGGAGCATTTTCAACCATACCGTTTGTTATGCCTGTTAGCTCAGTTATCTTTGGAGGTATAGGCATACCAGGATTTACGTATGTCTTGAACTCGTCAATTATCTGCATATTGCGTATCTTGACGGCACCGATCTCTGTCAGGCGGTCATTTTTGCTGCTAAGCCCTGTTGTTTCTACATCAAACACTATCAGTTCTTCATTGATATCCCTGTCATCAGGTTCATTTATTACTTTTAGTGTGTTTATATCATTAACAACATAAGCCTCACAGCCATACAGTACCTTGAAATCCGGGTCCTTCAGCGCATCAAGTGTATTCATAGCCTCAGGGAATGCCTGAACATTTCCATGATCAGTAACAGCAACAGCCGGATGTCCCCACGCATGAGCACGTTCTATGAGTTTTGCAGCAGGAGTAACCGCATCCATTGCTGACATAGCAGTATGCATATGAAGCTCTACACGCTTTACAGGTGCATCATCAGTCTTCTTCAGAGTTTTTCCCATCTCAATTGAATCAGCCATAATTGAGATATCCTTTGCAAAGTTATCATAGTCAACACGGCCGTTTATTATCAGCGTCGAACCTTTTTTAATAAGTCCGAGACCGCCTTCTTTTATTTTATCGTTCTTTTCAAATACTTTAATAAGCAGAGAACCGGTATAATCAGTTATAGTAAAAGTAAATACGGTTCTGTCATTTTTGATTTCCTTGCTTTCCATCTCAAAGACATCACCCCATACAGTGACCTTAGTACCCGGATGATTCACAGCTTCACCTATAGGCATAGCTTCCTGTCGTATTTCCTTACCCCTGAGAAGTGTAACAAGACCGTCAGCAAACTGTACACCTTTAAGATTAAGTGCACTGACAGTGACCTCACGGAAAGATGCCTGCTTTGCGGGCGCACCAGCTGATGAACCTGATGAAGCAGGTGACGCTGAAAACTGCTCTGTGTGTTTCGGAAGCTGTGACAGAGTCTCCTCTATCATTTTTTCATGATCCTCAGCGGCAACAGTCAGTTCACCGCGCAGCTCAACTCTGACATCTATAGAAAACTCACTCTTGATAAGATCTGACAACTCCCTGCAGAAGTTTGCCTTCATGAGCAGTTCATAACCACCTGTTTTCAGATCAATGATAATTGTGTCCCCTTCCATGGAAACATCACATTCATCAAGAAATCCGTTGACAACACTGAGTTTTCTTTTAAGCTTTGATCTGAGTACGGGAAAATAATCAAGAGAGAACAACTCAGAAGGATAAAAGCATAAAATATTGATCTTTTCCATTTTGAGCCCTGCCATCAGATTTTTCTCGAACGAAAGAAGGCTCTCATAATCAACCAGCTGTGTAAAATGAATATAGAACGACATAGAAGTCAGATTTACTGTATAAGTAATTTTAAAAACATGGCCCTTTGTTATTACCGGCGGAATATCAAGATTAAATTCTTTCAGAAAATCAAGAACATTTATCTCATTCATGTAAGCTTTTTTCCCCGTTCATTATAAATTATCTATCTCCCTGAGAAGCTCATCGAGTATATCCTCTTCGGCAATCTTTCGGATTATTTCTCCCTTTTTAAAGAGAACTGCACATCCGTCACCGCCTGCAATACCGATATCAGCTTCTTTTGCCTCTCCTGGTCCGTTTACCACACAGCCCATAACGGCCACTTTAATATCCTTGTCAACATTCTCAAGTGCTTTTTCAACCTTTTGTGCAAGTCCGATAAGATCTATTCTCGTTCTTCCGCATGTTGGACATGAAACCAGTGAAACGCCGCCCCTGAGTCCGAGACTTTTAAGTATATCCTTTGCAGCGTATACCTCACGCACAGGATCACCTGTGAGTGAAACTCTTATTGTTTCGCCGATCCCGTCACAAAGAAGAGATCCTATTCCAATGGCAGACTTGATGATTCCCATTCTCTCTGTTCCGGCTTCAGTTACGCCAAGATGAAGAGGATATTCACACTCTGATGCCATTTCCCTGTATGACTCTATCATGGCAGGAACATTTGATGATTTTATAGAAATAACTATGTCATCGAAATCAAATCTGTTGAGCATCCCTACATGGTTGAGCGCACTCTCTACCATTGCCAGCGGGGTCGGACCGCCGTACTTGGCAAGCAGATCCTTTTCAACACTTCCTGAATTAACTCCGATACGAATAGGGATATTTTTTGCACTGCATGCCTGTGCAACCGCCTTTACCCTGTCCATGTCACCTATATTTCCCGGGTTTATGCGTATCTTGTCTATTCCCGCATCACATGCCATCAACGCAAGCTTATAATCAAAATGAATATCGGCAACAAGCGGAACACTGACCTTTTCCTTTATTGCAGGAATCAGTGCGATCGCTTCCTTATCAGGAATAGCTGCACGAATTATTTCGCAGCCTGCCTTTTCAAGTTCAACAGCCTGTCTGACACTGCCTTCTATATCATCACTTCTGGTATTGAGCATTGACTGAATATATATATGTCTGCCGTCAAGTGTGAGATCTTTGATCTTAACAGGTTTTACGTTTCTCAATATTTAACACCTCATTATAAAAGGCGAACATGGTCCGCCTTTATTATTTGTTATATCAGTTTCTTTATATCGCTGATCGTTATGACAACCATGAGCAGCATAAGGAGTGCCATTCCAACAAAGTGAACCATTCCTTCTTTATCCGGAGGAACAGGTTTTCTTCTTATTGCTTCTATGATTAAAAACACAAGTCTTCCGCCGTCAAGTGCCGGGAGCGGCAGAAGATTGAAAATACCAAGGTTTATTGAAATGAGTGCTACAAGCTGAAGCAGGCTTTCGAGTCCGTATGATCTTACCTCTCCTATTGCAGATACAATTCCTACAGGACCCGAGAGGTCATTGAGACCATACTGACCAGTTACAAGGTCAATAAGAGATTTCCATATCAGTCTTGCAAGGGTAACAGTATATTTAGCAGAGTAGCTAAGAACATTTGCAGCATTTTTTGATTTTATCGATGTTACATAAAAATCAAATCTGTCCTCTGCTACCTGCAGCTCTTCATCACCGGTATATTCCTCAGGAGTTTCAAATGTTACATATTTGTTGTTTTCCTTATCAACATAATAGTAATACTGATCATAGAATGTTATTTGTCCGAGGTCAGTCTTCTTGCCGTCTCTCCTGACAACAACATCAAAAATACCATCCTTTGTCTGGTTGAGCTCATACATAATATCCTGGCTTGTAAAGATCGTTGTGCCGTTCATTTTAAGGATCTCATCCCCTGCCTGAAGACCGCACTGTTCACTCATCGCACCTTCATCAAACTTTGCAACAGTTGTAGTCGGGATCTTTTCCATCATACAGGTGATAATGACAGCTATAATGAATCCAAGAATAATATTCATAATAGCTCCGGCTGCAACTACCGCTATCCGGCTTCCTACAGGCTTTTTAAGGAAAGCTCTCTCATCATCACTTTCAGAATCCTCACCTTCCATTGAGCAGAAACCGCCTATCGGAAGAAGTCTGAGTGAATACTCCGTTTCACCCTTTGTAAACTTGATTATCCTAGGTCCCATACCGATAGCAAACTTGTTTACTCTGATTCCGCTGAGTTTTGCAACAGTAAAGTGACCTAATTCATGGATCGCCACAAGCAGGCCAAAAACAACAAGTGCGATTAAAATATTGATCAGACTGTTTATTTGCATACAGCTGCCTCATCTCCTTTTGTTACGTTCGAAATTACGTATTCTCTTGCCTTTTTATCAATGTCAATAACATCTTCATAGCATGTAAGCTCTGTGTAATCAAAGTGGCTTACTGCCTGGGTTACAAGCTCACCGATGCGGAGGAAACTTATCTTCCTGTCAAGGAACATTCTGACTGCTTCTTCATTTGCAGCATTTGCTATGCACGGATATGCTCCGCCTGCTTTTACCGCACCTATACATGCACTCAGACAATCAAACGTTTCATAGTCCGGTTTTTCAAATGTAAGCTTTGCAAAATCCGTAAGTGAAAGTCTCTTTGTCGGACATGCCGTGCGCTCAGGATACATCAGAGCATACTGTATAGGTATTCTCATATCGGGAAATCCCATCTGCCCGATTACTGAAAAGTCCTCAAACTCAACCGCAGAATGCAGAACACTCTGTCTGTGAACAATTATTTCTATCTGGTCCGGCTCAAGATCAAACAGCCATTTTGCTTCGATAAATTCCAGACCCTTGTTCATAAGAGTTGCACTGTCTATTGTAATTTTGTTTCCCATGCTCCAGTTCGGATGATTAAGTGCCTGTTCTACTGTTACATCACTGAGTTCTTCTTTTTTCTTAGAGAAGAAAGGACCGCCTGACGCTGTGAGAATAATTTTATTTATACGGTTCATGCTGTTTCCCTGAAGGCACTGGAAAATTGCTGAATGCTCACTGTCTACAGGATAAATATTGACATTTTTTGTTTTCGCTGCATTCATAACAAGATTTCCGCCCGCTACAAGGGTTTCTTTATTTGCAAGTGCAACATCGTTTCCGGCATTTATTGCAGTAAGTGTAGGCAGAAGTCCTACCATTCCAACAACAGAATTAAGTACAATGTCAGTATCACTGTCTGCAGCTATCTCACAAAGTCCGTCCATACCGGTAAGAATTGTAATATCAGTATCAGCAAGTCTGAGCCTGAGATCATTATAGTATTCCTTATTAAAAATACAAACCTTTGCCGGGTTGAATTCTCTTGCCTGTTTTTCAAGAACTGCGGTACTGCTGTTTGCAGCAAGTGCCCTGATATCAAACTTATGCATTCTTGCAACATCTAATGACTGAACACCTATAGAACCGGTGGAACCAAGAATAGAAATTTTCTTCATTTGATCCTCCAAAACATTAAGGCTAACAAATAATTATATCTGTTAGCCATATATTTACGCAAATATATCAAAAAATGATAAGTACATTTTCATAAACGGAGCTACAAACAATACACTGTCGAAGCGGTCCATAAATCCTCCGTGTCCGGGCATTATTTTTCCGAAATCCTTGATATTGCACTGTCTTTTGATAAGTGATGCAGAAAGATCACCTATTGTTCCGATAGCAGCACAGATCATGCCGAGGAAAAATGATGGGATAAAGTTTACAGAAGCAGTCTTTGCAAATATTTTTACATATACCACATTGAAAGCTATAAAGAACAAACCTGTGAAAATCAGTCCGCCTGCAAATCCTTCTATTGTTTTCTTAGGACTTATATCAGGACAAAGCTTATGTTTTCCGAAAAAAGTACCTGTGAAATATGCAGATGTATCAGCAATCCATGCTCCGCACAGCGCAAGCAGTATAAATACCACGCCGTGACCTGCATCTGACATTTCATGCATCTCATATAAAGAATTAAGAGAATAACTCAGAAATACAGGTATAAGTATTGTATAGAACAGCTTTTCAACGTTCATTTTTTTATGAACAAAGAAATATCCTGCAAACATTATAATAACAAATGCAACTGTAACGGTCTGAATGATAAGCGGATCTTTGCACATGTGAACAAACGGCATCGCTATGCTGTAAATAAATGATATGACTGTTATAAATCTGTACTGAAGACACTTGTTTGCACGAAGCAGCTCGAACAAACCCAATGCCGAAAGCGCACTCAGTACAATGTTGAGAACTATTGAATCAGAAAAATATAAAACGCCGGCACCAAAAACCATTGCTACCAGTGCAGAAATAACTCGTGTAGCCAAGTCTTAAACACCTCCGAAGCGTCTGGAGCGGCCGGCATATTCAACCAGCGCTTTTTTCAGCTCATCAGGTGTAAAGTCCGGCCAGAGAACATCTGAGAAATAAAATTCCGAATATGCACACTGCCATATCAGATAGTTGGACAGACGCATTTCACCGCTTGGCCTGATAAGAAGATCAACATCAGGATAATCAGCTGTATAAAGGTACCTGGAAAAGAGATCCTCTGTAATATCGTCAGCACTTATCTCACCGCTTTTTACCTTCAGAGCGGCAGTTTTAGCAGCATGAACGATCTCATCGCGTCCGCCGTAGTTAATTGCAAGCAGAAGCGTCATCTCATGATAATCCTTTGTATCATTTTCAATATCAATCATTTTCTGACGAAGATCATCGGCAAGAACAGATTTGTCTCCCAGAAAAACGATTCTGGTCTCTTCAAGAAAATACTGTCTGCACTCATCAATATATTGTCTGAAAAGGTTCATAATCGCATGGACCTCATCATCAGGCCTTTTCCAGTTCTCCGTAGAAAATGCATAAAAAGAAATACATCTGATACCGATATCCCTGCAGTATCTTACGATCTTCTTAAATGTCTTAGCACCCTCTACGTGTCCGAATTTTCTAGGCATCATGCGTTTTTTTGCCCATCTTCCGTTTCCGTCCATAATAAATCCGATATGTTCAGGAAGATTTTCCGGCAGATCCGTTATTGTTGTATTTTTTCCCATAATTCTCCTAATGAATAATATAAAATGTTATATCAGATTGATAATATTTCTTTTTCTTTTGCTGCTACCATTTTGTCTGTATCTTCACAGAACTTGTCAACTATTTTCTGAAGATCCTTTTCGCCCTGCTTCATTTCGTCTTCAGTCAGTTCAGAGTTTTTCTTCATAGTTTTAAATTTGTCCATAACGTCACGTCTGATCGAACGGATAGCAACCTTAGCTTCTTCTCCGTATTTCTTACATGACTTGCAGAGTTCTTTTCTGCGTTCCTCAGTCAGCTGAGGGAATGTGAGTCTGATAGCCTTTCCGTCGTTATTCGGATTGATGCCGATATCAGAGTTCATAATAGCCTTTTCAATTGCTTTTAATGCAGTAGCATCATAAGGCTGTACAAGAAGAGTTCTTGCATCAGGAACTGAAACAGAAGCCATCTGGGTAACAGGAGTCATAGCACCCCAGTATTCAGCCTGTACCTTATTGAGAATGTCAGGGTTTGCACGTCCTGCACGTACGGCAGCAAATTCCCTTGAGAGACTGTCGAGAGTTTTCTGCATTTTTTCTTTTGCCTGGTTTAATTGCTGTTTCATACTTAATTCCTCTTTTCTTATATTATTTTTTTATTATGCGTTTACAACTGTTCCAACGTTTTTGCCGAGTACTGCATCTACAATGTTGTCAGGGCTGTTCAGGTCAAATACAAGAACAGATATACCGTTTTCTCTGCACATAGAAGCAGCAGAAGCATCCATAACACCGAGCTGCTTTGCAAGAACTTCATCAAATGTAAGTGTGTCATACTTGACTGCATCGTCAAACTTATGAGGATCCTTATTATATACTCCGTCTACCATTGTTGCCTTGAACAGTACGTCTGCATCTATTTCTGCAGCTCTGAGTGCTGCAGCAGTATCTGTTGAGAAAAACGGACTTCCTGTGCCGCAGCCGAATATTACGACTCTGCCCTTCTCCATATGTCTTACTGCCTTATTTCTGATAAATGGTTCTGCGACCTCAATCATGGAAATTGCAGTCTGAACTCTTACATCAACACCAAGTGACTTCAATGTGTCGCTTACTGCAAGTGCATTCATTGCTGTAGCAAGCATGCCTATATGATCAGCTGTTGTTCTGTCCATATTTCCGCTTGAACGGCCTCTCCAGAAGTTTCCTCCGCCAACTACTATAGCAACCTGTACTCCGAGATCTACGGCCTTCTTAATGCTTTTGCAGATGTTGCCGATAACATCAAAATCAAGACCGGTGGATTTACCGCCGGCAAGTGCCTCACCGCTTAATTTTATTAGTATACGATTATACTTTCTGTCCATACTGCACCTCACAAAAAATTTCATACTTATAATATTTTACACTATATCTCTCAAGTTGTAAAGAGAAAAAAACAAATTTTCAGACAATAAAACTTGGTATGGTAATTATTTAATACATTATTAATATTTAACAGTCACTTTACTGCCGTTTGATCTGTTCTTTGTTATTACAAGCTGTCTGTCTATCCTCTGCTTGAGTTCTGCCACATGTGAAATTATACCGACAAGCCTGTCTGAATCTGAAAGAGATGCAAGTGTTGTTATTGCCTGGCTCAGAGACTCCTCGTCGAGTGAGCCGAATCCTTCATCGATAAACAGCGTATCCAGGCTCACACCCCCTGCAGATGACTGTATCTCATCTGAAAGGCCGAGTGCCAGTGACAGAGATGCCTTGAAGGATTCTCCGCCTGAGAGTGAAGCTGCTTTTCTATGTGACCCGTTATAATGATCAACTACCATAAGTTCAAGACCGCTCTGAGCCTTTTTATTGTCAGCCTGTGTGCTTCGTTCAAGCTCATACTGACCTGAGGTCATCATCATAAGCCTTGTATTTGCACGTGCAATTATCTTATCAAAATAATTCATCTGAATAAAAGTTTCAAGCTTAATCCTTTCCTTTGAGGAAAGTGATGCATTTGCTGTATCTGAAAGCAGGCTTACTGACTGCCATTTACTCTGAGCCGGCTCCATTTTTCGCAAGCAGTCTTTTATCTGTACTACAAGTTTTTTGTCTGTATCGATACGCATTCTGATACGTGTTATCTCATGTGTCTGATCGTCAAGTTTTTCAACAGTTGATTTTCTCTGTGCTGTCAGCCCTTCAAGCTCCGGTTTTTCGCAACCGCTTATCTGTTTTTTCAGTACATCTGTCCGGGCCTTACTGTCATTTACGAGCTTAAGACAGTTTTCATATGCCTGAGACGCTTTTTCAATATCTGTTTCTATTTCTTTTTTATCTCTCTGCATGTCAAGAATACTTTTCTGCGCTTCCCTCTTATCAGCATATTTAAGAGATGAGGCAAGTTTTGATCTGTTCTTTTCATCTGATTCTAGCTGAGCACAGGCTGCAGCAAATTCACCTGTGATACTCAGCAGTCTTGCAGATTTTTCGGCAGACTCCTTTTCAAGAATTACTATTCTCTTTTCAGCCTCCTGCTTAAGTCCGATCTCTCTGGTCAGGCTATCTGCTTTCTGCTGAATCTCGGTCATAATATTTTTCTTAGCTTTTCCGGCTTCAACTATTCTGTCTGTCAGTCCGCTCAGATCAGCTGATCCGAATATCTTTTCGGTCTGCTGGACTACTGTCTCCTTAAGCTGCTGTCTCTGTCCGTCAAGTTTTCCTGCTGCCGCACTTTTATCAGAAGCCTCCTGCCTTGCTGCTTCGAGCCTGGCTTTTGCTCTTTTCAGCTCTTCTTCACCGGGCGCATGCTGTGTACATTTCTTCGGTGACGGATGATGAGTTGAACCGCATACAGGACATGGCTCATTTTCTCTGAGTGAAAGAGCCAGGATACCGGCCTGTTCATCATAAAATGCTTTTTCGAGCTGCATATACGCTGCTGATAGTTTTTCTGCTTTTTCATAAGACAGCTTGTACTCACATGCCGCCGATTTATAGGCTGCTGCAGTCTGTGCATATTTGTGCACCTGAGAATGAAAGCTTCTAAGTTCATCAAGCTCTCTTTTTATCTCCGTCATGCTGTTGTTTAGTTTCTCAAGCTGTGCATCAGAATTTTTAAGAGATTCTGTTTTATCCTGACATTTCCTTGTTTCCTGCTTATTTGATTCAAGTTCCTTCTCAAGCTGTTTTTTCTCAGAAGAAAGCCTGATGATTGATTGTTTCGACTTACAGATATTTTCAAGAAGTTTTAACAATTCATCATAGTCAGGAAGTCTGTCTGTCAGGGCTTTTATATTTTCTATCAGTTCCTCTCTGTGCTTTGATCGTGAATTGCATTTTTCAAGTCTGTCCTTTAGTATTTCAAGCTCAGGCTGTCTTAAATCAAGAACTTTTGTAACACTCTCAAGCTCATTGAAAACCTTTATCTCTGATTCTGCCTTCCCTATGGCTTTATCAGTTTTTTCCAGCAGCTGCTGTGTCTGGGAAAGTGCCTTCCGCAGAGGCAGCAGAGACTCCTCATCCCGGCATATAACAGCGTTTATGACGTCAATTATCTCATCCGGTACAGCAGTACTCTGCCTTGCCTTGATATCTTCAAGCAGCTGTGCATCCGGGTCATCACTGCGGTATACAGTCTGACTTATATACTGAAAAGTGCTTCTGCCGATCTCGTCGTAACTTTTCCTCAGCTCGGATGCCTGTTCTTTCAGCCTGTCCTGAAAGATCTGGTATGGCCTTGTATTGAAAATATCACGGAAGATCTTGCTTCGCTCCTCTGTTTTTGCAAGCAGCAGCTTCATAAAATCTCCCTGTGCTATCATTGCCACCTGTCTGAACTGACTGCAGTTAATATGAAGTATTTCTTCTGTTTTTACTGTTACGGCCCTGACTCCGCTTACCGTGCTGCCGTCAGGCAGATAAAGTACTGCGTCTTCCTTCTGTTCACAAAGCTTGTCTCCTCTTTTTGACTTTCTCATATATCTCGGATTGCGCTCGACCCTGTATGATTTTCCCCTGTAGAGAAAATCCAGTTTTACAAATGTCGGAGTATCATCCTGCGCATACTTGCTTCTGAACATATCGGTTTCCCTGCTGCTGCCGCTCGCCTCTCCGTACAGCGCAAATGTAATTGCGTCAAATACAGTAGTTTTTCCGGCTCCCGTATCACCTGTTATCAGGAAAAGACCACCGCCCTGAAATACTGAAAAATCAATGCTTATCTCTCCGGCATATGGTCCGAATGCTGAAATTGTAAGCTTGACCGGCTTCATACATTCTCCTCCCATATCTCACTCATAAGTCCTGTACAGAATTCTCTCTGGCTTTCTGTCATACCCTGATTATTCTGAAGTTCATAAAATTCCTCAAACAGTGACAAAGGAGAGCGTCTCTCACACTCTGCCTGACCTGAAATTACCCTGTTTTCTCTGGTTCTTGCATTGTCATAATCAAGCTTCATTATATTGGGATAAATGCTTCTGAGCCTGCCGGCTGCATCTATTATATCAGTCTCATCTGTAAGTGTAATGTGCATGTAGTCTTCCTGATCACTTCCGGCATAGCTGCTTCTTTTTGTTATTTCACTGTATGATCCGCGTATCTCACGCATTTCGTGAAGCGGCTTGAGAGGCAGCTCTGAAATTTTAAGTGAACCTTTTTCATTAAGCTGAGCAACTGTAAGTGTTTTCTGATGATTTGCTTCGGAGAATGAGTACTTGAGGGGTGTACCACAGTATCGTGCCTTTTCTCCGATATTCTGTGATCCATGTATATGCCCCAGAGCTGTATAGTCAAATTTTTCAAAAGCCTGTACATCTACATTGTCAAGTCCTCCGACACTTATCTCTTCAGAATCACAAGTCTTTGCACCTGTTACAAACTGATGCGCGATAAGTACATTTCTGACTGAGGTGTCAATACTGGCTGAGTTAATAACAGTCCTCACCGCATCATCATATGTATTTATCTGAGCATCAGGAAACAGCTGTCTTACAGCAGGCGGCTTGATAAATCCGAGCATATAGAAATTAACCGGCCCGTATTTGTCCGTCAGAGTCACACAGCTCATCGTACCGTCAAAAACAGGTGACAGATAAATATTTTCATTTCTCATGATCTTTGAAGCAAAAGCAATACGCTCTGCACTGTCATGATTTCCGCTGATAATAAAAACCGGCAGGCGCAGCAGAGCAAGTTCTGATAAAAAGTCATCAAATAAACTGACAGCTTCTGCTGAAGGCATCGGCTTGTCATATACATCACCTGCTATAATAACTGCATCCGGTTTGATCTCCTTTATCAGTGCGGTTATCTGTAAAAAAATATATTTCTGATCCTCGATCATAGAAAACTCGTTTACACGCTTTCCTATATGAAGATCAGACATATGGATCATTTTCATCCTATAACCTCGTTTCCCTGTTCTTCATATATATTATCATCAGGCCCTTCAGAATAAGATCTTTATCATACACCATTTTATGTCTGCACTGTTCAACCACACCGCAAGCCGCATCTCCCGTAATAACGGAAGTACAGGCTGTACCTGTCTCCTCCTCAATCCTGTCGATCATCCCGTCTATGCAGGCAGCTGACCCGTAAACTATTCCGCTCTTCATACATTCTATTGTATTTTTACCTATCGTCCTGACCGGTTTTTCTACCGGAATTCGCGGAAGCTGTGAAGTTGAGTCCACAAGTGCATTGAGAGAGACATTTATTCCCGGGATAATTATTCCGCCTATATAGGTGCGTTTTGTATCTATAACAGAAAAGGTTGTTGCTGTTCCCATGTTTATAACTATAGCCGGCGCACCGTACAGATTAATGGCAGCAACTGCACTTACTACAAGATCTGAGCCTACCTGACTCGGATTGTCAGTCATAATATTCAGTCCTGTTTTTACTCCCGGTCCGACAACAGCCGGGCGTACTCCGAGCAGCTTTTCAACTGCCTGTGATATAACTGAAGTCATCGGCGGAACAACTGACGAAATAATTGAACCCTCAAGCTTTTCACTGTTATATCTGTGCAGTTCAAATATCATTTTTATCTTAACGGCATATTCAAAAGATGTCTTTGACAGATCCGTAGAAATTCTTTCTTTAAAAAAAATTTTCTCGCTGTCAAGACATCCCACAGTAATAACTGAATTTCCGATATCTACAGCTAAAACCATTTTAAGTCCTCCTAAAAGTAACAGTCTGAATAAATTTATTCAGACTGTGATTACTGATGTTTGCAATTTGTTTATTTTATTTTTTGTTTACCGGATATAACTTAAGCAGTACAGTGCCTATTACTGAAACCAGCAGAGCGGCTACTATTGCCTCTGGAATACCGTTTATTAATATAACTGAAAGTATTACTTTATAAAGCGCATCGGCTGCAACGCCCTTGGCATCAGAATATGATGAACCAAACAGGAAATAGATCCCGTTCATTACAAGAAGGGTATTTGTAAGTGAACCTGCAATACCTGCAGCAGCAAGTGCTACCGGACTTCTTGAATCTTCTTTCTTTGATATTCTGTTTACCAGTCTGTTCACAAGCCTGTATACCAGATAAGCGGCAAGACCTATGAGGATACGCGGAACAAAACAGATAATAATACTTTTTATTCCACCGTTGCCGAACTCATTGCCATAAAACGGTGAAAAGACAAATGAAGTAATGTTTGGTCTGAATGAATTGTTAATCATACTTGTAAGGCCAAACATAAATCCCAGCAAAGCTCCTTCTTTCGGACCTAATAAAAGTGCCCCAAGAATTACCGGAACGTGGATGATAGTTGCGTTCATAAATCCGAGCGGTATGTAGCCGATAAACGGAACTACCGACATAACAATGATAAGCGCAACAAACAATGCAAGCAACACTGTTTTTCTTGTACGTAAATATGAATTATTCAAATTGCTTCCTCCTGTTATTATTCTTCAAAAGAAGATACAATACATCAGCAATTTAATAATATCACAATGCCTTTGCAATGTCAACTGAGAATGATGGCTGATTTTCATTTTTACACCTCATAAATTCTGTATATTACAGATACAGCTGAATTTATTGTTTCCGTATTGCCGGACGTAATTCATCTGTTCTTAAAATACGTCATGTTTTCTGCTTCACCAGTTAATGTTGAACCATTCTTTTATTATAACATTTGACACAAAAAATCTCATATCGTATAATATTTATATATTTTTGAAAATAAAGGAGACTTGTCTTGAAAACAATACTTATTATCGAAGACGATGAGACACTGAATAAAAATACAGCATTTGCACTGAGAGCTGAGGGCTATAATGTTATTTGTGCCTATACGGTCGAGCAGGCTCAGGATATGTACACAGGTGCTGATATTCTGCTGCTTGATATAATGCTGCCTGACGGAAGCGGATTAGATTTCTGCAGACAGATAAGAAAAAATTCCAGACAGCCTGTGATTTTTCTGACTTCATGTGATGATGAAAATGAGATAATAAAAGGCCTTGACAGCGGAGGCGACGACTACATAACAAAGCCGTTCAGGCTCAGGGAACTCTTGTCTCGGATCAATGCCGTCATAAGAAGATGCTGCACCGATATGCCTGTCCCTGATCTGACAGCACTTGAACAGAAGCTTTTTGAATATCTTTACTTAAACAAAGAAAACTACGTTACACGGGAACAGATACTCGCATATCTCTGGGATTCCAAAGGATTGTTTGTAAACGACAATACTCTTTCAGTAAATATCAGCAGACTCAGAGACAAGCTTCAGGACAGCAGCAGCGGAAAAATAGTAACAAAGAGAGGACTGGGATACAAATGGACACAGCAGACAAACTGATCAACAATCTGGCACCCAAAAGGCTGATAATCCTGTTTTCAGCTATATTCGTTTTCAGCATAATCACATGCTGGCTTGTCTGCTCAGAATGTGCCGGGATGATAACATCAATGCAGATAAGATCTGTTTTATCCGCTTTATCAGGCAGCACTGACCTGACCGGACTGCCGTCAAATGAAAACATACAGGCAGGAGAACTTCTGTGTTCTCAGTCAGGTTTCACTGCAGACATGGATCCTGAGCTTATGGAAAGCTTCTCACAAACACGCCTGATTTTATTTTCTGTGTCATCGGTCAGCTGTTTTGTCCTTTGCACAGCAGGACTTATCATCTCACTTGTCACAATCTTCAGAAGCTATAACCAGATTGAATCAGTAAGACTTGATTGTATCAGATTAACAGAAGATACCTCATTCAGACCGACGGTTCATGGTGAAGATTTCAGCTGTATAAGACGGCTGTCAGACAGTGTAACACGTATGGGAGAGCAGATGGATTATCTGACAGGGAGACTGACAAAGGAAAAAAACTTTCTTAAGGAGTTTCTGTCGGATTTTTCACATCAGCTTCGCACATCTATTGCTGTAGTCAGACTTAACACAGACATTTGCAACTGCATTGATGATCTGGACACTGAAAAGAAAACACAGCTGTCAGACGAGATCCAGCAGAATCTCGATGATATGGAAGAAATGGTAATGTCATCTCTTAAACTTTCAAAGCTTAATGCTGATTCGGTAGTATACAATAAAAAGAAAAATGATCTGACTCCTATGTGCAAAGAAGCTGTAAAAAAGATCTCACCTGCCGCACGAAATGCACATGTTGATATCGAAATAATTCAGACTCATCCTGTTTATGCAGTTTTTGATAAGCTGTGGCTTCGTGAAGCTATAGAAAATATTATTAAGAATTCTATAGATCACTCTGGATGTTCACAAATAAAACTTGATATTAAAGACTCAGCAACTGCTGTAACAATAATCATCTGCGACAATGGCAGCGGCATACCTCAGGATCAGATATCAGGACTCTTTGAGCGGTTCGGAAAAATGAGCAAAAAATCAGGAATGACGAGCATCGGAATAGGAATGTCAATTGCTGATAAAATAGTACGTGCACACAATGGCCAGATACTTGTGTACTCCTCAGAGTCAGACGGCACAAAATTTGAGATAGTCCTTCTGAAACTGTAATATTGTAACTTTAGCGTAATGTTGTTAAGTTATAATCAGATCATAAACAGACAGGAGGGATAGAAATGAACGAAAAAATCATTTTAAGCGCCAGGCATCTTTATAAGCAATACGGAAAAGGCGTAACTGCTGTTTCCGCTCTTAATGATGTAAGTCTTGATATTCATACCGGAGAATTTGTCTGCGTAACAGGTGAAAGCGGAAGTGGAAAAACTACTCTGCTTAATTCTCTTGGCTCACTTGATACTCCGGACTCAGGTGAGATATTTTTCGACAATCAGGATATTACAAAAAAAAAGGACAATGAGCTTGCATCATACAGACGTAAAAGCATAGGCTTCATTTTTCAGAACTATAATCTGATACCTGTACTTACGGTTGCAGAAAACATTGTTCTGCCGCTCAATCTGGACAATACTCCCCCGGATACAGCTTATCTGGACGAATTACTTAATCTTACTGGTCTTACGCAAAAGCGAAACTGTTTTCCTCATCAGCTGTCAGGCGGCCAGCAGCAGCGAACGGCATTTATCAGAGCACTTATTCACAAGCCCAAATTAATACTTGCCGATGAGCCGACAGGAAATCTTGATTCAAAAAACAGCCGTGAGATCATAGCAATACTTAAAACTTCTGTTGCAAAGTATAATCAGGCGCTTGTACTGATTTCACATGATCCTGCTATAGCAGCACAGTCGGACAAAATATTTATTATGAAAGACGGCTGCATGACGGAAGGCAGGTGATGAACTGATGAAATACCTTATTTCACTTTCGCTTAAATATTTAAGACGTCAGAAACTCAGAAGTACACTTACTTTTTTTAGTATCGTCCTTTCAGTTTTCATTCTTAATACATGCAGCGTCTATTTCTCAAGTATTATCACATCTTCAAGAAACACTATAATACAGACGGAAGGATCATGGGAGCTCGAATGCAGCAATATTATTGAGCAGAGTAAAGACATAAAAAAAATTCAGTATCACACATCAGTAAGCAATTTTTTCTACAGATCTCAGGAATCTCTTCAGATGTTTACTATTACATCTAACCCTGTTCCTGATGACCCTATTGAGTACTTTAATATTTCTTTTGATGATAAAACAAGCGTCAGATGTCAGAATCTCTATCAGTACAGTCAGACAGGAGATCCTCAGCTCATTAATCACGAAAATATATCAGACATCCAGCTTTCGGAAAACGAACCTGAACCCGGCAGTGCATACATGCCTGAGTTTCTTAAAAAATACGGATATAAGGCCGGTGATAATATCTCGATCACCTTTACTCCGGTAAAAGCAGATATAGACAAAAATTCTGATGTTGCCGGTCAGATCATCTCAGATTATCGTAAAGATAATACCTCCGGCAAGCCTTTAACTAATCAGAGTCTATGGCTGAGTCTTCTCAGAAAACATGATATAAATGATATACAGCTAACTGAAAAAAGTGAGGGTATTCCCTTCAGCTGTGCATATCATATTGCAGGATTTATTAAATCTGATACAGCATATTTAAATACGTCTTTCTGCTTTCAGACAACTGTCGGCTCTGATAATATCGTCTCCGGGATAGCCCGTTTAAATCCTGATATTTCTGATAAATATGTTCCTTATTCTATGTCATATGCAAGAATCAAGGACAGCATAAACTTCAACACAGGCGCAGAAAAGCTGATCTCAGACCTTGGATACCCGGAAAACTCCATTTTTGAGCTGTTTCCTGATGAATGTGTTCATTCAGATCTTCTTGCTGCAGAACTGAAGCCTGCGTATGCCCTTGCTCAATATGCTATAGATATAGTTTTCTTTCTTTTCTTTCTTGCAATTGCCTGGGTCATATCAAGATTTGTGATTGATAATGCTTTCGAAATATCTGTATGTGAAAGAAGTGCCCAGTTCGGGCTTCTCAGAACACTCGGTGCTTCGAAAAGTCAGATAAAAGCTCTTGTATTTACAGAAGCCATTGTATACTGTCTGACAGCTGTTCCTCTGGGAGTCGCCTGTGCTGTATTGTCATGCAGATCTGTATTCAGTTCGCTGAGAAAATCAGGAATCACAACATGTGAATTTAACATAAACCCTGTTTTTACTCTGATCGGAATATTACTGTCAGTGACAGCTATTTTCTTTTCCGCATACTCATCTGCAATATGGGCATCACGAAAGCTTTCACCGTCTGAAGCTCTTAGTTTTGGAAAACCGGATAGAAAAACCGGTAAACGTAAAATTAAAGAAAACAAAGGCAAATCACGTATCAACAAAAAATCAGGAGTTTTTATTTTTTCATACACCCTGAAAAATATTTTGAGGACAAAAAGAAGATTTCTTATCTCATTTATTGCACTTGCTTCATCTGTGCTTCTGTTTACTTCACTTGCTCTCACTGGATTGAATTTATACCTTTCTGATAATTTAATATCTGAACTGTCTCTTACCGGCGATTTTCAGATATATTCAAATAGTTTATCACTTGCAGATGATGCCGAAGAGCAATTTGAGAATAATGAATTATTTTCTGATTTTTCATCAGTTATAAGTTATTGCACATCAATCTCAGATAATGATTCTCAAGTAGTAAAGAGTTTTTTTCCAAACGACATAAGCAATGGACATAATATATATATAAGGACAATAGACAAAAGAAATTATGATAAATATATACTTCCTCTTACATCAGTAACTTATAAAGAATTTACTGATACAAAAAGTGCGTTGTTTTACAGCGGACACAGCGTAAGCCAGGATTATAAAAAATGTATCTTAAAACCTTCAGCGGATTTCGGGTATAATACTGATCCTTCAATTTATATTGGCGAAAATAATTCTGTGTCAGTTTCAGGATTGGTTACGAACGATAACAATCAGAATTTGTGCATAGAATACCTGTTGATTTCAAGAGATAACTTTGATCCGCAAATGGTTACGAATGCTCAGAGTATTTCAGATATCAGTATCACAGTAAATGCAAGTTCCTTTGTAAACTATGATAAAGCTTCGGACTACCTGAATCAGTTTCTGAAAAAAGAAATCTATTATTATTATACAGATACATTTTACCTGCATACAGGCCTTGAATATTTTATCAGAGCAGTAGTAAAAATTGCTCTTGTGTTTATATTGTCTCTCTGGCTGACAGGTATTATATCCATGGCAAATTCTATAAATACAAGTGTACTTAACCGACAAAAAGAACTGATTATGATGCGAAGTATCGGCATGAGCAAACGTCAGCTGTACTCAACTGTCATTTTTGAAAGCATACTGTACTCGTCTCTTTCTACTGTCATCGGCACTGCCGCAGGCATAGCTGTTTTATTGCTTGAAATCAAATGTTACAATACTCAGATCAAATCAGTTTTTATTACTTCTGCGGTTGTATTTATAATAATATCCATAGTTTTCAATATACTGGTATCAGTTTTGTCAGTATTTCCGGCAGTTCACAGCATAAGTCAGAAACTCAAAACAGAATAAATTTATATAGAACACATCAGTTTGGTGTGTTCTTTTTTATTCCAGAAAAATATTGCAATAAATAAATAAAAGTGCTATATTATAAAGTGAATATCTATTTTTATTAAACAATATAGGTTTTGTAAAATTAACAAATACATAAAGACATAATTTCCTGGAGACATAAAGAATATGAAAAATATGATGCCTGATTTAAAGATGTGCTTTGATAACAGTCCCGTCGGTTTCTGTGTGTTTGAAGCTGCAAAAGATAAAGATAACACTATTACGGATTTTAAAATAATATATCTGAACCGCTCTGCAGAAGATCTGTGCGTAACCGGAAGAGAAAGTGTATTGAACCGGAGTATTATTAATGTCTTCGGCAAATACAGCGATAAGATATTTGAATACTTCTGTACAATATATTCGACTGAATCACCGGAAGCGTTTACTGAGTACAACATTTATAATCATAAATATATCTATATCCAGACATATAAGCTTTCTGACGAACTGATAGCCAGCGTATACACTGATGTCACTGAGCTCAAGAACAAAGAAAATGCGCTTAAAATAACAAGAAACAAGCTTACTGCTGCAATGGAACATGCAAATATGTATTTCTGGGAATATGACATAAAAAACAATACGATCTGCAATGGCAGCAAATCAGTTTCAGACTTTGGTCTGCCGGATACAATGCACGGTTTCCCCCAGTCTTTCATTGACGCCGGATATGTCAATCACTGCAGCATAAATGACTATCTGCAGCTGCATGAAGAGATCCGCAACGGTGCTGCAAATGCTGAACGTCAGATAAAATACTCCAGTGCTTTCGGAGATACATGGTACTTAGTAAAGTACACAAACTTTTACGACTCGAAGGGCAATCCTGTTTCAGCATTTGCCACAGCACAGAGCGTTGATGACTTCAAGGGAATGGAGGAACGTCTTGCCATATCTGCTGAACAGGAAGGTCTGTACAGCTGGGTAGTTGATTTTGAGAAAAATAAGATCATACAGTCAGAGAGCACGGCACGTATTTATGGAGACATGCCGAGAACTGACAACGTATCAAAGTTTTATACGCTCCTTGTAAATCAGTCTGACGTTCATCCGGACGATGTTGAAGTAATTAAAGAAGCATACAAACGTATCAGAGACGGCGACGTAAAGGTTTCGATCAGAAAAAGGCGCAAAAATCTTATAACCGGTGCCTGGGACTGGTTCCATATGACATACACGACAATCTATGATATATTCGGTCATCCAATGCGTACTATAGTCAGTGCACTTAATGTCAATGCACAGGTTGAGGCTGAAAACAAATATAAAGCATTCAAAAAATCTCAGGAATATGCAAACGACAAAACTATAGCTTCCTTTATGATAAATCTGACAGCGAACCGCTGTACAGATGCACAGTCAAAAAATCACGATTTTCTTGATCTGATAACATCTGTTACTGCCGATGAATTCTTTGAAAGGCTCTACAAAATACTGTCAAGTCAGCTTGAGCTTGCACAGTACAAGAATATCTTTTCACGTACTGAGCTTCTTTCATCATATAACAACGGTAAATCATCTGTAAACTTTGAACACCGCTGTCTTATTAATAAAAGCTCCCTGTGGATATGCTCAAAGGCTGATCTTATGGAGAACCCTGTAACGCATGATATAGAAGCAATGATCTATATGTATGATATCGATAAGGAAAAGACAACACAGATGATCATAGAACACCTTGTCGGCAAGGATTATGACTTTGTTGAGCTTATAGATGCAAACGCAAAAACTTACAGGACCTACATAACCAGCAAGAATATTAATCCTGATATGTCACCTAAACCTTTCGGTGATTACAATACCGAACATGCAAGATACTGTGAAAAGTTTGTAATCGACTCTGAAAAAGAGCAGTTTTTCACTGATATGAAAATTGAAAATGTAATAGCACACCTTAATAAAACAAGTGATTACAGTTTTATATTTTCTGTACATGAAGGTTTTCCTTCAGTCAGGATCAAGATGATGAGATTTGCTTACATAAACAAAAATACATCAGAACTTATCATGGCAAGCTCTGATGTAACTGCAAGTTTTATGGAAGAACAGAAGCAGAAAAGAATGCTTCTTGAGGCGCTCAACGCTGCAAAACAGGCCAATAAAGCAAAAACGGGATTTTTGTCTCATATAAGTCATGAGATAAGGACACCGATGAACGTTATTATCGGAATGTCTACGCTTGTTTCCGAGCACTGCGAAAACCCTGAACTGGTCAATGAGTATATTTCAAAACTCAACATTTCTGCTCATTTTCTGCTTTCTCTTATCAATGATATTCTGGACATGAGCAGAATTGAGAGCGGCAAAATAGTAATAAAGAATTCCAGAATCAATTTCAATGATTTTATAAGCTCAATAATCACTATCTGCCTTGAACAGGCCGATCAGAAAAATGTTGCATTTGAATGTCTGACAGTCAGCAGCACTCATCCGAATTATATCGGTGACGTGATGAGAATGCAGCAGATACTTATAAATCTTATCTCAAACGCAATAAAGTTTACACCTGCCAACGGAAAGGTGCAGCTGCTTATATGCGAGGAGAAATGTGAAAATAATACTGCATACATGCGGTTTACTGTAACTGATACAGGAATCGGCATCCCTGAGGAATTTCTCAGCCGAATATTTGAACCTTTTGAGCAGGCTAATAACTTCCCGTTCAATACAACCACTGGAACAGGTCTGGGCTTATCGATCTGCAAAAATCTCGCAGTACTGATGGGCGGAGATATAACTGTAAACAGCATTGAGGGTATCGGTTCAGAATTTGTATTCAGTGTTTCACTTGAAATCTTCAACAGCACAGATTCAGAACCATCCTGTATACTCGCTCCAAGAAAAATCAAAAAACATAATTATGATTTTTCCGGCAGAAATATTCTGCTTGCAGAAGATCATATGATAAATATCGAAATAGCAAAACATCTTATAGAATCAAAAAATGCAAAGGTATTCGTAGCACATAACGGACTGGAGGCCGAATCACTCTTCAATAATTATCCTGACAGATTTTTCGATGCAATTCTGATGGATATATGTATGCCTGTCATAGACGGACTTGAAGCCGCAAGGCGAATACGAATTTCCGAAAAAAAGTATTCCTCAACTGTTCCCATCATTGCAATGAGTGCAAATGCGTTTGAAGAAGATTATGAAAAATCAAAGCTTGCGGGTATGGATGACCACATTGCAAAACCTATTGAACCTGACACCCTTTATGAAATACTTGATAAATACATGTGCAGCTAAACCGAAGCTGCACTTTTCTTTTCGATCACGTCCGAATTTGTCAGATTTTTAAGCCAGAGATGTTTCTGATAATGAATATAAACAGCAGGAAGCTTTACGATCTCGTCTATATTTATCATAACATATACAATAACAGGAGAAAGCCTGAATACAAATGCTGCCAGAAGGCCTATAGGCACTGTCACACACCACATGGTTATGCTGTCACATTTAAGGCCGAATTTTGAGTCACCGCCTGAAGGGAAAATTCCTGAAATAACTGTCATATTCATTGCTTTTCCTACTACATAATATGAACTTACTACAAGCATTACTTTAAGATAACTCTGTGCTGTTTCGGAAATACTGCCGAAAAGCGGAACAAAAGGAATAATGCATAAAATCAGACCGCCTGAAATAAATCCTCCAATAAGAGAGATCCTGCAGAGTCTGGAACCGTATTCCTTTGCTTTTTCGAGTGCTCCCCTTCCAAGCTCTGCACCTACCATAACGCTGCTTGCAGTTGCAATTCCCTGACATACACATATAGCAAGGTTCTTTATAATATTTGCAATAGAATTTGCTGCAGTTGCGTCACTTCCCAGATGTCCCAGAATTACTGAGTACATTGTAAATCCGATACCCCAGACAAGATTGTTTCCGAGTACAGGCCATGCATACTTCCAGTAATCTTTTCTGAGCAGCTTGTCTGCGTGAAGAACATACTTAAGTCTTACCTTTATATGATCTTTTTTGAACATTACTATTGCTACCCAGATGAGTTCAACTGCTTTGGATACGCTTGTTGCAACACCCGCACCTGCAATGCCCATCTTAGGAAATCCTGCAAATCCGAAGATCAGCAGTGCGTTGAGTATTATGTTAAGAATGACTGAAACTGAACTTATAACAGAGCTTTTTGCAGCCATAGAACAGTTTTTCATAATGCACAGATAGCTCTGTGACAACGCCAGGAAAAAGTACGATACTGCAACAGCACGCAGATACTGAGCACCGTTTGAGATAAGGATCTCATCAGATGCAAAAGATTTCATGATCAGCTGCGGACATGCAAATGCAGCTATAGAAAATACCAGAGAGACAAGCACCATTGCCCTGAGCCCTATACCAAGTATTTTCTCAACAGATTTTTTGTCCTTTATCCCCCAGTATTGTGCCGCAAGAATTGACATGCCACTGGATATTGCGAATACAAACAGTGAAAATACGAACTGGACCTGTCCGGCAAGTGATACTGCTGACAGTGCATCCTGATTTAGAAATCCGAGCATAACGGCATCGGTAACACTGACAAGTGCCATCATCATCTGCTGCAGCGATATCGGAATAACCAGCTTGAGCAGCTGGCTTCTGAATTCATTTTGTGTCTTCATTTTCTTTTTCATTTTTGATTGATACCTCTTTGCTCCAGAAATAATTAAAGCATCAGCTTTTATTGTATTATCATTATAATATGAATTATTAGTCTTTTATATAATTATAGTACGTGTTTTTATAACAATAGTTTAAAAGCTGATCAAATACTGCTTCAGAGCATCTGTCAGGAAATATACGACAAAACCATAGTAATAATGTGCAAAATAAATGACCCGTAAGCTAAATGCATTACAAGTCATTTAATTTTATCTTATAAATAATAGATATACTGTAACTGCCTCAATAACAAATATCAAAGGCAGAGAAATCCGAAACTTCATCTTTCTTGTTTTATGATGAAAACAAAACATTCCGCAAAATGCTCCAATTATTCCAAACGCAGCTGATATAATCAGCGCAGCCTCAGAAATTCTCCATTTTTTGTGCACAGCTTTGTACTTATCTATTCCATACATTGAAAAAGAAATAATATTGATTATTAAATAAATAAAAATCAGGCACCAGTTTTCGGTCAACCATTGTGTCATAACTATGTAATTCCTCCGGTTTCAGTTTTATTTACATTAAGTATAACATTTACTGCAATTTCAGTCAATGCACAATCCGGTATTACACAGTCATGTCATTGTGCTCAGATGAATAATAATCACTGTTTTGCCAGCCTTCTGTATTAAGCGGCGTCTTAACGCCGAATGTCTCACTGCAAAAAAAATTCTCCCTGAAATCAGGAGAATTTTTTATTTTGTACGCTCTGATATTTTTCAGTTTTCAAAACTATCCGGTATATGACTGAAATCTGTTTCGCCGACTATATCCTCCAGATATGAACTGATTCTGCTCCTTGTAAGCTTATCAAGTCTGACAGGAACGCCGTTTGGATTAATTACGGCACCACCGGTGCAGTGATCACACATTATCTCAAGTCTTTTATAACCTGTGACCAGACCGCCCCATTCGTCAGTATTGTACATTTTTCGAAACTCGTTCCAGTCAGTAAATACAGGGATCCAGCTTGTATTATCCTCCTGATTTACTATATTTGCAATTGCGATATTTGTCGGATCCGTCACCTCCCGTACTTCACCCGGCGCCGGCATGGCAGCTGACTTATCGTTATTTTTATATGGGATAAGGAAATTTGCTTTTGTAATACACCCCATCATATTATTTTCAAGCATCGGCATAAGCTTGTCATCTTTTTTCATAATTCCTGCTCTGTATCCGTTTTCAAAATACTGAAGAATACTGCAGAAAAGTTCCGGGTTTGTAAGATCAGATCTGATTTCTGTGCTGCTTTTTTCTTTTTCAGCAGCTGACGATGACAGAGCTTTTGTATTTACAGTTACATTGAAAACACCGTTATCTATAAGAAGCTTATCTATTCCGTAAATATTACGCATCAGACCTATAGTCTGTCCGATCCTGTTTTGTTCAACTTCTACCGGGTATACTGCAATCAGCATATTCATATAGTACTCTGCTGCCTTGTCAGCGAGTTCTTTCTGAGAAAACAGCCATGCGCATCCTCTGTCATCAACATGAGGATATTTCGTTGCCTTATTGTAAGCAACATAAATCTTTTCGCATGAATACAGCTTTGAAATTATCATTCTGAATACAAATGTCTGTGCTTTTTTGTACTCCGGCTTGTCAGGCTTACCCTTTATTTCATCACCCAGGAGATAATAAATATATATTGTCTCCTGTACATTCATTCCTTCAAAACCTTTTTCCTGAGCCTCACAGTTTTCCAGGAGGCCCTTTACCAGTTCTTTATTTTTGTTCTCGTCCATCTGTCACATCTCCCTAACTAATCATTAATGATATACTGACTGCACAGTTTCTGAAGCTTTATGTCTACAAGTGCCTGAGTTTTAATTCCCTCCAGCGTATATTCCTCACTGAGTATCTTTCCGTTTTCTCTTATTTTGTTTATTATATTTGCATCCGAATATGGAATACAGAGATTCATATTTTTTGATGTCTGAGGCAGGTTTTCTGTTATACATCTGATAAGCTCATCGAAACCTGTTTTATTAAGAGCCGAAATTCTGACGCATGGCAGATCCTTTGGAAGTGATATTGCATTACACTGCTTGTCACATTTGTTAAAAACATATATATGTGGTGTATCACTGCATTTAAGCTCTTCAAGAAGATCCTGTGTGACCATTATCTGTTCATTTGCTTCATCACTGGATGAATCAATGACTTCAATAATAATATCAGCATCAGCTGCTTCCTCAAGAGTTGACTTAAATGCCTCAACAAGATTATGCGGAAGACGTCTTATCAGCCCAACAGTATCTATGAGCATAACTGAACGTCCGTCCGGAAGTTCTATTGAACGTGATGTGGTATCAAGAGTTGCGAAAAGCTTGTTTTCAGCAAGTACGCCCGCCTGTGTCAGAGCATTAAGGAGCGTTGACTTTCCGACATTTGTATAGCCTACTATTGCTGCTGTCAGGATATTGTCCTTTTTTCTTCTTGCCCTTTGTCTTTCACGTCTTTCCTTAAGCTCTGAAAGCTCCTCTTCGAGCACTGCTATCCTGCGTCTGATATGTCTTTTATCTGTTTCAAGCTTTGTTTCACCAGGACCCTTGGCACCGATTCCGCCTCCCATACGGGACATCTCTATGCCCATACCTGTAAGTCTCGGGAGTCTGTACTTCTGCAGTGCTAGTTCTACCTGAAGCTTACCCTCGCTGCTTCTTGCCCTGCCGGCAAATATATCAAGAATAAGCATTGTTCTGTCTATAGTTCTGATATTAGTTATCTCTTCGATATTTCTTATCTGTGTTGCTGAAAGCTCATGATCAAACACGATAAGCTGTGCATCCAGATTTACGCAGGCTTCTGCAAGTTCCTCAAGACGTCCTGTGCCTATGCACGTTCCCGCATCAAATGCCGGTCTTTTCTGAACGATAGTTCCTACCACGCATCCGCCTGCAGTCTGAGTCAGTTCCTCAAGTTCCCTTAATGAACTATCCATATCATATTCGCCTGTATCCGCTGCTGCAAGTATTACATTGGTTATTTTCTCTTCGTTGTTCATCAACATACCCTTTCATAAACAAATGCAGCAGCTATCGCCGGCGGCGACAACTGCTGGAATTTTTTACTGAGCCTTTTCGTCAGCTTTTCTTATCTGCGCTCTCTTGATCTTACCGCCTACTGTCTTCGGGAGTTCATCAACATATTCAATTACACGCGGATATTTATAAGGTGCTGTAACCTTCTTAACGTAATTCTGAAGTTCCTTTGTGAGTTCAGGAGTTCCCTCAAAACCCTTTGCAAGAACTACTGTTGCCTTAACTATCTGTCCTCTGATCGGATCAGGAACAGCAGTAATAGCACATTCAACTACAGATGGATGCTCAAGAAGCGCACTTTCAACTTCAAAAGGTCCGATTCTGTAACCGGAACACTTGATAACGTCATCATTTCTTCCTACAAACCAGAAGTGTCCGTTGCTGTCTCGCCATGCAACATCACCTGTATCATAGTTTTCGCCGCCAAGAACGTTTTTAGTCATTTCTTCATTCTGATAATATCCTACAAATAATCCGGTAGGAAGTCCCTTATCGATTCCTGATACAACTATTGTTCCTTCTTCACCGTCTTCACAGAGTTTGCCTTCATTATTGATGAGCTGTATGTTATAAAGAGGAGACGGCTTGCCGGTTGAACCCGGTTTTGGTTCAAACCACTGGAAGTTTGCAATAAGTACAGTACTCTCTGTCTGACCAAATCCCTCATACATCTTCTTGCCGGTAAGCTGATACCACTTGTTGAATACCTCAGGGTTAAGCGGTTCACCAGCTATGCAGTAATGCTCGATACTGCTCAGATCATATTTAGATACATCTTCCTGAAGCATAAATCTGTACATTGTTGGAGGTGCACAGAATGTTGTGAGCTTGTACTGTGACATCTTTTCGAGCAGATGCGCTGGTACAAACTTCTCCATATCATATGCAAATATAACTGCACCGCAGATCCACTGACCATAGATCTTTCCCCAGCCGAACTTTGCCCAGCCTGAATCGGAAACGCTCATATGCAGTTTGTTTTCCTGAACCTGCTGCCAGTACTTTGCAGTTACTATATGACCAAGCGGATGTGCATAATTATGACAAACCATTTTAGGCATGCCTGTAGTTCCTGATGTAAAATAAACCTGCATGATATCAGTGCTTTTTGTAGCATCTTCGCCTGTAGGTCTTTCAAGTGTATCAGGGAAATCTTCAATAGCTTTATTGAAGTTGATCCAGCCATCTTTATCCAGATTGTCAACAATGAGCTTTGTTTTAAGTGTTTTTGTTTCCTCAACTGCAGCCTCAACCTGACTGATAACAAATTTGTCATCAACACATACTATAGTTGATACATTTGCAGCATCTGCTCTGTAAACTATATCCTTCTTTGTAAGAAGAAGAGTGCCCGGAATAAATATTACACCAAGCTTCTGAAGAGCCACTGCACATATCCAGTATTCCCAGCGTCTGCGCAGAATAAGCATAACAACATCGCCCTTTTTCAGTCCGAGTGATTTGAAATAATTGGCAGCCTTATTTGAAAGACGTGATATCTCATCAAATGTAAAAGTTTTTTCATGTCCGAAATCATCACACCATACAAGAGCCTTTTTATTCTTATCCTGTTTAGCCCATTCATCCACTATATCAAAACCAAAATTAAAGTATTCAGGTACATTAACTTTATAATTCTCTTTAAAGTCTTCATAACTTTCAAATTCTATTCTTGGTAAATATTTATCCAGTAACATCGCTTTACACAACCTTCTCTTTTATTATTCACTGATTACAGTTAAAAATCTTGCTTTTTCATCGCCTGAACATGCCTGCTTATGATTGAGTCTTGCATTGAAGTAGACTGAATCACCAGGTTTTAGAATATACACCTTTCCTTCAATTTCAAATACAATTTCGCCTTCAAGTACAAGGTTGAACTCCTGTCCGGGATGTGAAACAGGCTTTGCTGACTCGTCATGAGGATCCAGAGTGATCAGCAGAGGCTGCATGATCTTGTTTGAATACTTATATGCAAGGTCTTCAAATCTGTAACCCGGGTATCTGTCAATTTCCTTACCCTGACCTCTTCTGACAATATGATAGGTGTCAAGTCTGGAAGGAGTGCCCGTAATAATCTCATTGAAATCAACTTTAAATTTCTTTGAAATATCATAAATAACACTAATCGGAATATCCTCGCCAGTCTCCTCATACGCCCTGTATTTGACGGGATCGACGTTTAGTGCCTCAGCCATCTGATCGACTGAATAATCACATGACTCTCTTAGTTCTCTTATTCTGTCTGCAATTTCATTAATTTCATTTTTCATAAGCTTACCCTCCAGTTATAAAATTTTATTTATTTGAATCATCAAAGATACTGCTGTCTTCATAAACCCTTGCAACATCTCCATGACAATCAACTTCAATCTTCTGACGGTTATACAGCATAAGTATCAGCAGATAAAACAGAATATACGAAAATGCATTCACCAGAACACTGGCATATACCCTGACTTTGTAAACAATTGAAAAGCTTCCCAAAAGCATAATTACCGCAGATACTGCACAACAGACCTGCAGACATGTTTTTTTTGTTTCAAGTTCCATATACAGCATTACTATTACTGCTGATACGATGCAATGACCAATAATTAATACCTTTGATGCCGGTTTATAAAAATCCTCAGCATCAATAATATTAAAGTCACATATCATAATTGCAAATTCCATGACAAAATAAATGCAAATTCCGATCTTTAAAAGCAACCTGTCACGAAGTCTGGCTATGTACCCCATAACAGAGGCAAGCATCAGGATAAATCCGCTTACCTCTATTGTGTATGCTGCAGTTTCAACCGGCTTTATTATGTTGTTGGATTTTACATAGTACGAGTAGTAGATCATTGTTATTATGATAAACAACACAAATGAGATATTTGCCAGTAGTCCTAAAATTGTGTATCCCTTAAATGTATTAATCTTGTTCATGCAGCACCACCAATGACAAATGCAGCATTATGAATTGTCAGCCATTAGGGCGCGTTTTCCGATATCCCTGCGGTAATGACACTTGTCAAAGCTGATCTTTTCTACTGCACTGTAAGCTGTGTCAAGAGCAGCTTTAAGATTTTCGCCTGTTGCTGTCACATTAAGAACTCTGCCGCCTGCAGTATAGAAGCAGCCATCATCATACCTGGTACCGGCATGATATACAAACACATTTTCTGCCTGTCCCATGGCATCAAGTCCGTCTATCTTAAGACCTGTTTCATATTTTTTAGGATATCCTCCGCTTGCTATAACAACACATGCAGCAGCTTCGTTTTTCCACCTGATATCTATATCACTTAAGTTTTCATTATATATAGCCATCATTATATCGATAATATCTGTCTCAAGCAGAGGAAGTACTACCTGCGTTTCAGGATCACCGAATCTGCAGTTGTACTCAATGACCTTTGGTCCGTCAGATGTAAGCATAAGTCCGAAATAGAGACATCCCTTAAACCTTCTGTTTTCAGAGTTCATAGCGTTGATAGTCGGAAGGAATATTTTTTCCATGCATTCATCTGCTATCTTGTCTGTATAATAAGGATTCGGTGCTATTGTACCCATTCCGCCTGTGTTGAGACCGAGATCTCCGTCGAGAGCTCTCTTGTGATCCATAGATGAGACCATCGGTTTGACAGCTATACCGTCTGTAAAGCAGAGTACCGATACTTCAGGACCTGTAAGAAATTCTTCAACAACGACCTGAGAACCGCTTTCACCGAATACTTTATCTTCCATGATTGACTTGACAGCATCCTGTGCTTCTTCAAGATTCTGAGCTATAACTACACCTTTGCCCAGAGCCAGACCGTCAGCTTTGATTACAACAGGATATTTATCTGTATCTGTAATATACTTCAGAACATCTGCAGGATCATTGAAAACTTCATATCCGGCAGTCGGGATATTGTATTTTTTCATAAGATCCTTGGAAAACACTTTGCTTCCCTCAATTATAGCTGCAGCCTTGTCAGGACCAAATGTAACAAAACCAGCTTCGTTCAAGGCATCAACCATTCCGAGAACGAGGGGATCATCAGGTGCCACGACGACAAGATCCGGTCTGAGCTTTTTTGCTAGTGAAACGACTCCATCAATATCAGTAGCTTTTACGCCAAAACCTGTTTGCGCATACTGTGATATTCCCCCGTTTCCGGGTGTACAGAATATCTTGTCAACCTTTTTGCTCTGTGAAATTTTCATTACAAGAGCGTGTTCACGGCCGCCGCCGCCAATTACCAGAACATTCATTTTGATACCCTCCGAAAAAAAAGTGTAAATATGCTAATATCGCAAATGTACTTAAAGATCATTATCTTACTACTACATTTGCGATACAACAAAAACAAATATTAATTTATTATATTAATGGTGGAAAAGTCTGATGCCCGTAAATGCCATTGCAATGTTGTATTTGTTGCATGTTTCAATAACATTGTCATCTCTGATTGATCCGCCTGGCTGTGCAATATATGCAACACCGCTCTTCTTTGCTCTTTCGATATTATCACCGAACGGGAAAAATGCATCTGAACCAAGACATACGTCCTTATTCTGTGCAAGCCAATCTTTTTGCTGCTGCTTAGTAAATACCTCTGGCTTAACCTTGAAAATATTCTGCCACGTACCTTCTGCAAGTACATCCATATACTCATCCGAAATGTACACATCTATGGCATTGTCTCTGTCAGCACGTCTGATTCCGTCAACAAACTGAAGTGAAAGTACCTGGGGTGCCTGTCTGAGCCACCAGATATCTGCTTTGTTTCCGGCTAGTCTTGTGCAGTGGATACGTGACTGCTGTCCGGCACCTATACCGATTGCCTGACCGTTCTTGACGTAACATACAGAGTTTGACTGAGTGTATTTTAGTGTTATGAGTGAAATAACAAGATCTCTCTTCTTATCCTCAGGAATAACTGTATTGTTTGTGACGACTTTTGCAAGCATATCATTGTCGATCTTAAGATTGTTTCTGCCCTGTTCAAATACAATGCCGAATACCTGTTTGCGTTCGATTTCTGCAGGAACGTATGAAGGATCGATCTTAATGATATTATAAGTTCCCTTTCTCTTTGACTTGAGTATTTCAAGAGCTTCAGGAGTATAGTCAGGAGCTATAATACCGTCTGATACTTCACGCTGTATCATCTTTGCAGTTACTTCATCACAAGTATCGGAAAGTGCTATAAAATCACCGTATGATGACATTCTGTCAGCACCTCTTGCTCTTGCATATGCACATGCCATAGGTGACAGTTCACCAAGATCATCAACAAAATATATTTTTTTCAGAGTATCTGAAAGCGGCTCGCCCACGGCAGCACCAGCCGGTGAAACATGCTTGAATGAAGTTGCAGCACACATACCTGTTGAAGCTTTAAGTTCCTTTACAAGCTGCCATCCGTTAAATGCATCAAGAAGATTTATATATCCCGGCTTGCCGTTAAGAATATCTATCGGCAGTTCGGAACCATCTTCAGTAAAAATTCTTGAAGGCTTCTGATTAGGATTGCATCCATACTTTAGCGCCAGTTCATTTGACATAAAATTCGTCCTTTCCGGTTATTTGTTTTTGTTTTCAATAAGAGTTTCTGCTTTTCCGGTTTCAGTGTTTATATATCTTACGAACAGTGAAACTTTATTATCCTGGTTAAGACTGTTCCATAATGTATTTTTAAATTCGTTTATATCATCAGGAATTGAGATGAGCTTTGGTTCTCCCTCAAAGCTGGGAAGCGGATTGCCGTCTCCCATATAGGTATGAATAAAATGACCTTCGCCCTTGACAGGGTTCTTATATGAGAAAGTATATCTCTGGCATGAATCAGCATTGCCGTTGGCACTTTTAAGTATACTAAGCGCATAATTAAAAGTTTTGTCCTCTTCTACTTTAATAATTCCGCTGATTCTTGGTGTGTAGTTAGGTGCATCAGGCTCAAATTCCCTGAGTCTGAGTGCCTGTTCAAAGGTCTGCTGATTATTCATCTGCTCATATATTGTGTCTGTCTGGTCACCGTTTGTAACTATAGTTTTATTTCCGAGAACACGTACCGGAGCATAGATGATAAGACTTGGATCAGTAAGCTTTGACGGATCAAAAGCCTCAGTTCTTATTCCATCGCCGTCAGTAACAAATACTCTGTTGCGGCTGTTTTCACTTCTGCCCATGATAAAGTATGCAGTAACAGCATTTTTACCGTCAGCAGATCTGCCTATAATAATACCTCTTCCAGGGTATGAATTTTCTTTTAATTCTTTTTCAATTGAAAGCATTTTCATATGTTCAAACCACCTTAATCTATTATATGTGCAACATTATCTGTAACCTGGATCCTGTCCTCACAAAGCAGAGATACAGCCATGGGGAGTATCTTCCACTCTGCCTGTTCCATTACTCTTTTCTGAAGGATTTCAGGTGTATCATCATTTCTGACCTCAACTGCCTTCTGCAGGATGATCGGACCTCCGTCACATTCTGACGTTACAAAATGAACAGTAGCACCTGTGACCTTTACACCGCGTCTGAGAACTTCTTCATGAACATGAAGACCATAATATCCTTTTCCGCAGAACGAAGGAATAAGCGCAGGATGAACGTTCACCATTTTATTTTCATATGCACTGCAGACACTGTCATCAAGTATAGTCATAAATCCTGCATAAACAACTATATCAGCTTTTTCTTCATTCAGTGCATCAAGAACGGCCCTGCTGTAATCTGCAACACTTTTGTAAAGCTTTCTTTCAAGAACAAGAGTTTTAATATCGTTTTTTCTAGCTCTCTCAAGTGCATATGCATCAGGCTTTGAAGAAATAACGCATGTTATCTTTCCACCGGTTATTTCACCGTTTTTCTGTGAATCAATAAGTGCCTGAAGATTAGTACCGCCTCCGGAAACAAGTACAACTATATTTTTCATTATATCCTCCGAAAACTACTTGATGATAACGCCTTCATCACCTGATACCAGTTCACCGAGAATATATGCAGTCTCGCCTGCTGCATTAAGAACTGATACAGCCTTGTCAGCATCGTTTTTATCAACTACAACTGCCATACCAACACCCATATTGAATGTGTTGAACATGTCTCTCTCAGGAATTTTTCCTGTTCTTGCAACAAGGTCAAAAATAGGTAGAACCTGAACACTTGCTCTTTCTATACTTGCAGATATACCGGCCGGAAGTGAACGAGGAATGTTTTCATAGAAACCGCCTCCGGTAATATGAGAAATAGACTTGACCTTTACGCTGTCAAGAAGACTGAGAATTGATTTAACATATATTTTTGTCGGAGTAAGAAGAGTTTCTCCGAGAGTTGCTCCAAGATCATCAAAATGACGTGAAAGATTTTCATTATTGACTGTAAATACTTTTCGTATAAGTGAAAAGCCGTTTGAATGCACACCACTTGACTTAAGTGCTATCATTACATCGCCAGGCTTCTGTTCTTCAGTTTTAATGATCTTGTCCTTGTCAACAACACCAACTGAAAAACCTGCAAGATCGTATTCATCAACAGGATAAAATCCAGGCATTTCAGCTGTTTCACCGCCGACAAGTGCGCATCCTGACTGTACACATCCCTCTGCAACACCTGAAACGATCTGTGCAACTTTTTCCGGATAGTTCTTTCCCACTGCTATATAGTCAAGGAAAAACTGAGGCTTTGCACCGCAGCAAATGATGTCATTTACACACATTGCAACACAGTCTATACCAACAGTATCATGCTTGTCCATTAAAAAAGCGATCTTAAGCTTTGTTCCGACACCGTCTGTTCCTGATACAAGTACAGGCTTGTTTATACCTGTCATATCAAGTTCATACAAACCGCCGAATCCGCCTAAACCGGAAATAACACTGCTTGTCATAGTTCTTGCAACATGCGATTTCATAAGTTCAACTGCCTTGTAACCAGCTGTTACGTCAACGCCTGCCTCTTTATAGCTCTCTGAAAAACTCTTCATTAATTAAATCCTCCGTTGTTTATTTAAAGCCTCTCAGCTTTCTTCGCCGATTTTAAATTCAAATTTATCCTTTGGCATTTCAGACGGTACCGGTATAGGATATTTACCGTCGAAGCATGCTGTACAGAAACCACATGACGGGTTCTGAGCAATCTTCTTTACGTTTTCTACACTCAGATATCCAAGACTGTCTGCACCGATATGCTTTGCTATTTCAGGTACTGACATATTGCAGGCTATAAGATTTTCCCTGCTGTCTATATCTGTACCAAAGTAACATGGATTAGTAAAAGGCGGGCTGGATATACGCATGTGCACTTCTTTTGCACCTGCTTCGCGGATAAGATCAACTATATGCCTGCACGTTGTTCCTCTTACGATACTGTCATCTATAAGAATTACTCTTTTTCCTCTGACAACTTCTTTTACAACATTAAGTTTTATACGAACAGAGTTTGTTCTCTGTGACTGTGACGGCTGTATGAACGTTCTGCCTACATATCTGTTTTTGATAAAGCCTACTCCATAAGGAATTCCCGATGCATTTGCAAGTCCGAGTGCAGCGTCAAGACCACTGTCCGGTACGCCGATAACAACATCAGCATCAACAGGATGTTCTTTCCACAAAAGTTCTCCGGCACGCATTCTTGCGTTATGAACTCCTGCCCCCTCAATTACTGAGTCAGGACGGGCAAAATATACGTATTCAAACACACAGAATGTACTTGGACCGCCGCAGTGAGTCTGAATGGAGCGAACGCCGTTTTCATCAACTACAACCATTTCACCCGGAAGAATGTCTCTTTCGAATACAGCCCCGATACTGTCCAGTGCACAGGATTCAGAAGCTACTACTACAGCGCCTTCCTTTGTCCTTCCCATACACAGAGGCCTGAAACCGTTAGGGTCTCTTAATGCGATCAGTTTTTTAGGAGACATTATTACAAGTGAATATGCACCCTTAAGCTTTTCGACTGCCTTTTCAACTGCATCCTCTATGGAAGGCTGAATAAGTCTCTGTTCTGTTATCGCATAAGAAATTACTTCTGTATCATTAGTGCTGTGAAAAATAGCACCTTTTAATTCATATTCTTCTCTGAGTTCACGTGTATTGACCAGATTTCCGTTATGTGCTATTGATAAAGGTCCCTTTACATGTCTTACGACCAGCGGCTGTGCATTTGATCTGTTGGAATTACCTGTTGTCGAGTATCTGACATGTCCGATAGCAATATTACCATTGCCAAGCTTTGCAAGCCTTTCTTTGTCAAAAACCTCATGAACAAGTCCAAGATCTTTATAATATGAAAACACACCTTTGTCATTGACAACTATCCCGCAGCTTTCCTGTCCTCTGTGCTGCAGTGCATAAAGTGCAACATATGCATCAGCTGCGACATTTGTGGTCTTATTGCTGTAAATGCCGAAAACTCCGCATTCTTCATTTATAGTATTGAACATTTTACAACCTCAATTCTCATCAAAGTAAGTTTGCATTTTACAGCTTTCCGGATTTTCCGGAAAGCATATTAACAAGTTGATTACTCGCCGAGAAGTCTCTTCATGATTTCTTTATATGCGTCTTCTTCTCCGCCAAGATTTCTTCTGAAACGATCCTTGTCCAGTTTCTCTTTTGTTACGCTGTCCCAGAATCTGCATGTATCAGGTGAGATCTCGTCAGCGAGAACGATCTTGCCGTCAGTTGTTCTTCCGAATTCAAGCTTGAAGTCAATAAGTTCAATGTTGAGGTCTATAAGGTATTCAGAAAGGATGGTATTGATCTTGAGTGAATACTCAGCGATGAGATCAAGTTCTTCCTTTGTGCACCACTGCATAGCCATGATATGATATTCATTTACCATAGGATCGCCGAGTGCGTCGTCCTTATAGCAGTATTCAAGAACAGTCTTTGAAAGCTTTGTTCCTTCTTCAAGGCCGAGTCTCTTTGCAAGTGAACCTGCTGCAATATTACGTACGATTACTTCAAGAGGAACGATCTTTACTCTCTTTACAATTGTTTCTCTGTCTGAGATTTCTTCAACGAGATGTGTAGGAATGCCCTTGCTTTCAAGCATCTTCATGAGATGATTAGTTACTCTGTTGTTGATGATTCCCTTGTTGTGGATAGTACCCTTTTTCTCGCCGTTAAAAGCTGTAGCATCATCTTTATAATCAACTATTACGTATTCGCTGTTATTTGTAGCGTATACTTTCTTAGCTTTACCTTCATATAACTGCTCTGTTTTCTGCAAATTTTCCATGATAATACTCCCATTCCCCGCTTTTTGCGGAATAAACTAAAATATTTTTATCATCCTGTTAAAAAACAGATTAATGATCAGACAATAAGCTCATCTATTGATTTCTGAAGTTTCGCGTCCTTATCAAGGACTTTTTTACACATCTGTGCTTTCATTTCTGTAAGCTGAGCTGCGATTTTTTCGTCGGAAAGAGCCAGCATCTGCAATGCAAGAAGAGCTGCATTGGCAGCACCGTTTATAGCTACTGTCGCAACCGGAATTCCCTTCGGCATCTGGACTGTTGCAAGAAGAGCATCCATGCCGTCAAGTCTTGATGATTCCATAGGAATACCTATTACAGGAATAATTGTATGTGCTGCAAGAACACCTGCAAGATGAGCTGCCATTCCTGCTGCTGCTATAATAACACTGAAACCATTTTTAACTGCATTTTTTGAAAATTCAGCAGCCTGATCAGGAGTACGGTGAGCAGACATTACGTGTATTTCATACTCAACTCCGAATTTCTTGAGTTCTTTTGCTGCGTCAATGACTACAGGCAGATCACTGTCGCTGCCCATAATAATCGCTACTTTTTTAGACATTGTAATGTGAACCTCCAGATTTTTTTTAGAAAAATAAAAAACTGCGACATAGTCACAGTTGTATTAATATAATATTTCTATATTTTAACATTTCTGAGTGATGAGAGGCACATGAGATTGCAGTGTCCCCGCTGAAATAACAATATGTATTTTTATTGTCTGAACACGCGTGATTGTATCTCATACCTACACCTCATTCCCATTTCAACATTATCTTATAATATTATACAGTATTTATTTTTTTTTTTCAACTCTTTTTTTAAAAAAATGAAGATTTGAATACCTTGACAGAAAAAAACTGAAATGGTGTATGAAACATGTATTAACTAAATAGACCTCAAGATTTTGTCATAGCTGTGAAGTCTTTATATCAGCAGAAAGTATCATCTTTGAGATCAGCTTGTCACGATTATCCATATGTCTCTGAAGAGATGTGAAAAGTACTATAGGATCAATTGGTTTTGCAAGATGCGCATTCATTCCCGATTCTTTTGATTTTTCTATGTCTTCTTCAAAAGCATTTGCAGTCATTGCAATTACAGGAACTGATTTGCTGTCGGCTCTTCCTGATTCTCTTATTTTTTTAGCAGCACACAGACCATCCATAACAGGCATGCGTATGTCCATAAGTACAGCGTCATAATAAAATTCTTCTGAGACCAGATACTGCCCTACAGCTTCTTCACCATTAAAAGCGCAGTCAACTATAGCGCCTGTACTTGAAAGAAGATTTTTTGCAATATCTATGTTTATCTTATGATCATCTGCGATCAGGACTCTTCTTCCGCTGAAATCATAATTCTGTTTTATCTGTCCTGCACGTACACGTGAGCGCTTATCAGCTTTAGTACTGACACCGAGCTTTACTTCAACAATAAAAACAGAACCAACGCCCTTGCGGCTCACTACATCAATTTTTCCGTCCATAAGTTCAACTAAACTCTTACATATGGCAAGTCCGAGTCCTGTACCTCCGTACTGGGCAGTAAGTCCCCCGTTTTCCTGGGAAAAAGCATCAAATAAGTACTGCATATAATTTTTGTCAATACCAATACCAGTATCACTTATCTTGAATCTTATCACCGCATATTCGGTGTTTTTGCTTTCCATCTGGATAACAAACCTGACACGTCCGCCGGCTGATGTAAACTTGACTGCATTTGATATTATATTAACCAGTACCTGTTTGAGTTTTTTTGCATCTCCTACATATACATCATCGATCGGTCCGTTAATAACAGAATTATAATCCACGTCTGCATCCATAGCCTGCGAACGCATGATCACATTTATTTCTTCAATGAACTCCCTGAAATAAATATCATCATTTCTGAGAATCATCTTACCGCTCTGGATATTTGACATATCAAGAACATCATTTATAAGTGCAAGCAGAAATTTTGCAGATGAATCAATCTTGGAAAGACTCGCTGAAACTGCCTGGGCATCATTTATATTCTGTTGTGCAATAGCTGTTAATCCAAGTATTGCATTTATAGGAGTACGCATTTCATGACTCATTCGTGATAGAAATTCCTTACGTGTTATCTCCGCACATATTTCATCATTTGATGAACTCTGATTCATATTGATCCTTCTCTTTCTTATAAATATTTCCGGATTCATTTATTCAATCTATCTGTGATTTATTTTACAACACTTTACAGTAACTAGCAATGCATTTGGGAATGATATATCTGCTATTCATTTTCATGAATATTGTTATTATATGTTTTAAATTGCATGAAATAACAGTAAATAAAGGCTTTTGCAGATCAATACATTTTCACATGAAGCACATTTCAGATTAACAGTTCTTTATGCACATTCATTCAAGCTGCGAATATTGAAAATAAACTCATTAATAAATATATAAGATCCTTACCGGACTGATATTTTTATATTACTGGCCGCCCTTTGCGCTGCTCATTTTATACTGGTTATATCTCGTACATATTGACTTTTATCACAGAATATTGTACTATTATATTAATAGTATATACCTTTTAATTCAAGTTATTTATACATAATATGGAGGTTTAGTAATGAAATCTACAAAACGTATTATTGCTATGGCAGCTTCAGTTGCAATGCTGTCTGCAGTATGTGCAGGTACCTCTTGTGACTTTGGCGTCGGGGATGTACAGTCTGTTGCAGCTGCAGATGACTGTCATGACGACTGGCTGCACGCAGAGGGCAACCAGCTGTATGATATGGACGGAAACGCAGTCTGGCTTACCGGATGCAATTGGTTTGGTTTCAATGTAGGAAGTCAGGTCTTTGACGGTGTGTGGTCGATCAATATGCATGATGCAATCAAAGGCATAGCAGATCACGGTTTTAATTTTCTTCGTGTTCCTGTATCTACGCAGATACTTCTTCAGTGGATGAACGATGAACCCGATCCGGCAGAGCCGAAAGTAAATATCTACTCAAATCCTGAACTCACCGGCTTCAACAGCAAGCAGCTGTTCAATCAGGCTGTTGAATGGTGCAAGGAATCAGGCATAAAGATCATGATCGATATTCACAGTGCCGAAACACATGCTGCCGGTCATAACTTTGCACTCTGGTACAATGACAAGTATTCTACAGAAGATCTTTATACTGCTCTCGAATGGTTCGCTGATTATTACAAGGATGACGACACTGTTCTTGCTATCGACGTTAAAAATGAACCTCACGGAACGGCAAATACACCGAATGACATGGCTATATGGAACGATGACTATTCTGATCCGAGAAACTGGAAGGCAGTTGCCGAAACAGCTGCTTCACGTATTCTTGCAAAGAACCCTAATCTTCTTATCATGATAGAAGGAATTGAGGTTTATCCTAAGGAAGACAGCACGTGGGAATCACTGCATGTTGATTATACAACTATGTACTACTATTACTACGGTACATGGTGGGGCGGAAATTTCAGAGGTGCAAAGGATTATCCTATAGATCTTGGAAAATATCAGAGTCAGCTTGTATATTCACCTCATGATTACGGTCCACTCGTTTATGATCAGACATGGTTCCATGATGGTGAATTTACCTTTGATTCTCTTATGGACGAATGCTGGCGTGATAACTGGTTCTTTATTTACGAAAATAATATGGCACCGCTGCTTATCGGTGAATGGGGCGGATTTATGGATGACGGCCCGAACCAGCACTGGATGGAATGTATACGTGACCTTATAAAACAAAATCATCTGAATCATACATTCTGGTGCTATAATGAAAATTCAGGTGATACAGGCGGACTGGTTTATGATAACTTCGGTAAATGGGATCTTGACAAATATGCTCTTGTAAAACCATCCTTATGGCAGACTGATGACGGAGTTTTCGTAAGTCTTGATCATCAGAAAGGGCTCGGAGAAAACGGTATCTCTGTTTCTAAGTATTACGCAGACGGAAATAACCTGATCGGCTCCTCTGGTGCGACAACCACTCCAGCAACAACGACTACAACCCCTGTAACAACAACTACTACTACCCCGGTAACTACAACTCCTGCACCAGTTACAACCACAACTGCCAAAGTAACTACAACTGCACCGGTTTCTCAGACAACTTCTGCAACTGTTATCTCTCCTGCTAAATTATACGGAGATCTTGATGGAAACGGAGTTGTTGAAATGACGGATCTTACTCTTCTGTCACAGTACCTGATCCATGACATAACCCTTACAGAAGATCAGCTGCTTTATGCTGATGTAACTGGTGACTCAGATGTTGATATATCTGATATGTCTCATCTGAAACAGTATATTATGCTTGAAAAAATAATTCTTGGACCACAGAAATAATTAAATATATTTACAACAGTAACCTGAAGCTGCACAGACTCTTTTCTGTGCAGCTTTTTTATATCCTCATATACTTATTTCATACTATTGTATGATTTGACAGTCTTCATCACATCACTGAAAAAATATCCTGAAAATATTGAATTTTAACTGTGCTATTCCATTTGATCCTTTGCATATTAATTAATGTCAGTTAAAACTGAAATAAAACTTTAAGGAGATATGAAATGAGTAATTCAATACTTAAGCCGGAAAAAGTAAACGAGCTTATTAACGACGCTCTTGAACCACAGGTATGGAAGGATCATCTTACAAATGATCTTATGAAATTCTGGGACAAGCCATGTGCTTATACACTTGAGGATAAGCTGTTCCCTACATATCGTACAAACAAAGGAGAAAAACTGTCAGACGATAAAGAAAAATGGCCGGAAGAATTTCTTGCAGCTGCAGCAGATATGGACACCAGCGGACTTATTGAAACAGATTATAACTTTGTGCGTGCCCACTCCCGTCAGACATATGCATATGGAATTGCTTTTCACATGACAGGGAACCAGAAATATCTGAAACTGTGCCGTGATGGTGCACTTGCTCTTGAAGAAGCTATTGACGGAAATTATGGAATGCATGTAACTTATAAAAAAGCTGAGAAAGAATGGGATGCAGACCGTCAGCTGCGTACTAGTCAGGATCTTGCTTACGGACTTACAGGTCTCGGTATGTATTACTTTCTTACCCATGATACTTCAGTTTTACATCGTATAATTCAGATAAAAGACTATATCTTCAATAACTATATGGATGATCCCAAGGGCTATCTTACATGGTATCCGAAATATGTAAATGATCCTCAGATACAGATCGTCGCCCAGCTTGACCAGCTGTATGCATATATGCTGATGCTGACGCCTTCCCTTCCCGAACCGTACCAAAGCATCTGGAAAAAGGATATGAAAAAAATCGCTGATATCCTCATAACGCAGTTTTACAGCGAACACTACCAGTTTTTCTGGGGAACAGAAGACACCTCTGATAAAATGAGTCTTGGTACAGATCATACTGACTTCGGACATTCTGTTAAAACTTTCTGGGTCATACTGAAGATCGGTGAACTTCTCGGAGATCCGTTCTACATAGATTTTGCCCGTCCTAAAATAGACAAAATAATTCATGAAGCTTATATCCCCTCAACCGGCTCATGGGCAAGGCGTTATAATGCTGACGACACACTTGATACTGATAAGGAATGGTGGATCCTTGCAGAACTTGATCAGGCCTGTGAAATATTATCTATCCATGATCCATATTACTATTCTTTCCTCAATAAAACACAGAGATACTGGCTTGATGTTATGGTTGATCACGATTACGGTGAAATATGGCATATGGTAAGTTCAAAAGACAACAAACCATATATACAATATCCGAAAATACATAACTGGAAAACATCTCTTCACAGCTTTGAACATGCGCTTTTCAGCTACATGACAGCATCAAGGATCAAGAACAGGGATATTGAACTGTATTATGCTTTTCCTGAATGGGAAACCAATTTAAACAATACTTCACCATATATGTTTTTCGGCAGCATCACATCTGTTGCCGATGAAGGTTCACTGTCATTTATGCCAGACGGCAACAACAAGCTTAAAATAAAGTTCAACGGACTGCACTAAAACAGACTAATCCCCTTAATATGCCAACTTCAGAAATTGACATGTTAAGGGGATTACATCGTTTGCAGTATATAACTACATGTATGAAATTAATTTTGAAACAGCATAGAATTATACTTCTTCAGTCTGGAGCTTTTTGATTAATATCAAATCAAATAAATATTGCGCCTACATTAGTAAGTTTTTTATTGATCTTAAATACCTTTTCTTCGTACATTGTTGCAACGGCATTTGTATTTACGCAGATCTTGAACCCCTGTTTGAGACCTCCGAAAGCTGTCTGTGCTACACATCCGCTGCCGTCAACACCAACAAGCTCAATATTTGTGATCTTCTGGTCATGAAGTACCTGTACCAGATTAGAATTTGAAAATGCATCAGGTTTATATTTTTTATAAACATTTTTTGATACTAGATTCATCTCACTGACCAGCTGTGCAGCCTTTGATCCGTCATATGCTTTTACAGGTGCAAACATATTTAATAAATTATGTTTCATAACGTTTTTTATGTAGTAAACATACTCCGGCTCATATTCACTTATCCTCTTATTGACCTTTTCAATCAGTTCCTTATTATTATAAGTGAAGTGCTTATCATGTTTTTGTCCCACGCAGATATTCTGCATGTCTATTACTAATAATGCTTTTTTCATAATCATTCCCCCATCAATACTATATAGAAATCACCATCTTGTTGATTTTATACATTTTACATAAATCGTATCATTTCTTTAATTACATTTTATCACAATGGCAGAATAAATGCAATAATATTTACATGAAAATTATGTGATATTTTATTTTTATTATTTCTCATATAAAAACCTATATCAGTTTATATATAAAGCACAATAAAAATATATTTAAATTGATAAATTATTTCATTTGAGCCTGATAAATGTTATATTCCTTATAACGTCAGATCTGGATACAAAACTACAAATATTCATATTTTACTTTTTTTCTTGACAAATTACTCTGTATATATTATAATATTCATACATAGACAGGGGAGTCGTAATGACTGAGAGGAAGCTTAAGCTTCGACCCTAGAACCTGATTCGGATAATACCGACGTAGGGAGTTTGATGTATAATTGCTTATGTAATAATACGGAACAAATCCACTGCGGGTTTGTTCCGTTATTTTTTTGAAAGGATGTTTTAGATGAATTATAAAACTCAGATGGAAGCTGCAAAAAAAGGCATAGTAACCGAACAGATGAAAGTTGTAGCAAAAAAAGAATATATGGATGAGGATAAACTTCGTAAGCTTATAGCCGAAGGCAGGGTTGCCATTCCAGCAAATATTAATCACACCTCACTTTCACCGGAAGGAATAGGCTCAGGTCTGCGCACAAAAATAAATGTTAATCTCGGTATTTCAGGTGATGCAAAGAACTATGACGTTGAGTTTGAAAAAGTCAGACTTAGTCTGGAGTTTGGCGCTGAAGCGATTATGGATCTGAGCAACTACGGAAAAACAAATACTTTCAGAACGAAGCTTATAGAAATGTCCCCTGCCATGATAGGAACTGTTCCGATGTATGATGCAATAGGATATCTTGAAAAAGATCTGCTTGAAATAACTGCAAAAGATTTTCTGAAGGTTGTAGAAGCTCATGCAAAAGAGGGCGTTGACTTTATGACTATACACGCCGGCATAAATAAAAGATGCATCGAGGCTTTCAAGCGTGATAAAAGAAAAATGAATATAGTATCCAGAGGCGGATCACTTCTCTTTGCATGGATGGAGATGACAGGCAATGAAAATCCATTTTATGAATATTACGATGAAGTACTGGATATACTGCGCGAATATGACGTAACAATAAGTCTCGGTGATGCTCTTCGTCCGGGATGTATAGATGACAGTACAGATGCAGGACAGATCTCAGAACTTATCGAACTCGGTGCACTGACACAGAGAGCGTGGGATAAGGATGTACAGGTAATGATCGAAGGGCCTGGTCATATGGCAATGAATGAAATCGCTGCAAACATGCAGATACAGAAACGCATTTGTCATAATGCACCTTTTTATGTCCTCGGTCCTCTTGTAACAGATATCTTTCCGGGATATGATCATATCACATCGGCAATAGGCGGTGCGATTGCTGCAGCTAACGGTGCGGATTTTCTGTGCTATGTCACTCCTGCTGAACATCTCAGACTGCCTGATGCCGATGATGTAAAGGAAGGAATAATGGCAAGCAAAATTGCTGCCCATGCAGCAGATATTGCAAAAGGCCTTCCCCATGCCCGTGATCTCGATAATAAGATGGCTGATGCAAGACATCGCCTGGACTGGGATGAAATGTTCAGCATTGCTGCAGATCCTTCAAAAGCGAGAAGATTCTTTGAGCAGACTCCGCCGGCTGACAGGCATTCATGTTCAATGTGCGGAAAAATGTGTGCGGTAAGAACAACCAATATGATTCTTGACGGAAAGAAAGTTGAATTCTGCACTGAAAAATAATTATTCTGATCAGTAATTACTATTTTGTATATGCAAAAAAGAGCACAGCAGCCGGCTGTGCTCTTTTATTAATATAAAAACAGCCTGCCGAACGTGTAATCACATTCAGCAGACTGTAAAATATCATAAGGTTTTGGCTGTAACAGCAGTAATGACTACAGCTTTCGTCTTATATTATTTCTGTGGTCCGAGTACTATATTATCCTCGTGCATTATATACTGTTTAAGATGTGAGAGGTCAGCCAGTCCGACTTCATTGTCACCTGTAACATCAGCAAGTATCATCTGTTCATCAGTAAGCTTAATATCATGGATAAGGTACTGTGACAGAGTTGTCAGATCAGTCATTTCAACAACGCCATTTCCATCAATGTCACCATATAAACGATCCTGTATAGCTATACTTGTTGTTGTAGTAGGATCTGTAACTGGTTCTGTAGTAGTTGTTGTTGTTGGCTGAGTAACTGGTTC
>JAUNSK010000025.1 GCA_030539275.1 Oscillospiraceae bacterium
CATGTGTTGTGTCTAATTCATAAATCAATGTGTCCAGAATTCTGGGTACATATCAATCAAAGATGTGAGCTTCCTCTTTTTTATTTTTTTTTATACAGTGTTATTAACCTGCATTAAGTCCGAAGTTAGCGCACAGAGCACCAAGACCGCCGCCGAAACCGCTGCCGACTGCACAGAACTTCCATTCACCGTTATTTCTGTAGAGTTCAGCAACTACAAGAGCTGTTTCGATAGAGAAGTCTTCACACAGGTCATAACGGATAAGTTCCTGATGTGTTGCATCATCCATGATTCTGATAAAAGCGTTGGAAACCTGTCCGAAATTCTGCTGTCTTGCTTCATAATCATATATAGTAACTGTAAAAGCGATCTTCTGAATGTTTGCAGGTACCTTTGAAAGATCAATAACGATCTGCTCATCATCACCGTCGCCTTCACCTGTAAGATTATCACCCATATGTGTAACAGATCCGCAGGCAGATGTAAGGTTGCCGTAGAAAATAAAATCCTTGTCGCTTGTTGCCTTGTCTCCGTCACCAAGCATAAATGCTGATGCGTCAAGATCAAAATCGTTTCCACCGTCATATTTATTTGTATCCCATCCAAGTCCTACTATTACCTTTGTAAGACCAGGATTTGTTTTTGTAAGGTCTATTTTCTGACCTTTCTGAAGACTGATTGCCATATTAATTTTCCTCCTGTTTTTTGTTCTGATTTTTTAAAATGTATATATCAGGTTTATGTTTATTACATAATTCACTAATATATTGTTTAGTATACATGATTATAGCTTAAAAGTCAATAGAAATATGACAATTTAAACATCAGCTGAGCAATGCCTTCATATCCTCACTGCTCATATTCAGTATGCCTGTCTCACCGTCCCTTACGATCTGTGATGCAAGCTCTGCTTTTGCATTCTGCAGATTCAGAATTTTTTCTTCGATAGTATCCCTGACAAGCAGTTTGTATACCTGGACATTATTAGTCTGTCCTATACGGTACGCACGGTCAGTTGCCTGATTCTGAGCTGAGAGGTTCCACCACGGATCAAAATGAATAACTATATCCGCACTTGTCAGGTTAATTCCTGTGCCGCCGGCCTTCAGCGAAATGAGAAATACCTGCGTATCATCATTGTTGAATTCATTTACAAGTCTTATTCTTTCTTCTGATTTAAGACTTCCTGTCAGTTTTTTATACGTTATCCCTGACTGAATAAACTGCTCTTCTATACGTGAGAGCATTGATGTAAACTGTGAAAAAAGAAGTATCTTATGTCCTGATTCCGTACAGCCCTCAACAAGCTGCATACACTGCTGAAGCTTGACACTTTCACCGTCATAGTTCTCATATACAAGAGAAGGGTCACAGCATATCTGTCTGAGTCTTGTAAGAATTGCGAGGATCCTGAATTTGTTCTTATCATTTTCCTGCATTTTGTACGACTGTGCAATTTCTTTTCTCGCAGCTGCTATATTTGCATTGTAAAGCTTTTTCTGTTTGCCCTCCATTACCGAATACATAATGGTCTCTGTTTTTTCAGGGAGTTCAACTAACACATCTTTTTTTATTCTTCTGAGTATAAAAGGGGAGGCAAGTTTTTTGAGATCTTCAGAAACCTTTTCATTTTTATCTTTAACTACCGGTATCTCATACGTTTTTTTAAAGTATCCGTAGCTGTGAAAGTAGCCAGGCATAATAAAATCGAATATTGACCATAACTCTGCAATCGTGTTCTCAACCGGTGTGCCTGTAAGTGCAAATCTGACTCTGCTCTTTACCGCCTTGACAGCTTTTGCATTCAGAGTGTTATGGTTTTTTATATACTGTGCCTCATCAGCAAATTCATAATAAAATTCAATATCCTGATACTTATGGATATCCCTTGCAAGGGATGCATATGAGGTTATCACAACATCGATTTCGCTGATATTTTCTATCATAGAATGTCTGCTGACCGGTGTGCCGCTTATTACTCCGACCCGCAGAGACGGGGCAAACTTTTTTATTTCACTTTCCCAGTTATATGCCAGTGTGGAAGGACAGACAACAAGAGATTTTCCGTGTTCACCGCTTTCTGATTTTAATGAAAGCATAAGCGCAATAGTCTGAAGTGTTTTGCCAAGCCCCATATCATCAGCAAGTATTCCGCCAAATCCATAACCTGATATCATTTTCAGCCACCTGTAGCCCTGGCACTGGTATGGCCTCATTATACCCTTAAGAACATCAGGTATTTCATAATCAGCAGATGAAAACCTGCTGAAATCAGAAACAGCCTTTTTAAAAACACTGTTTCTGTTAAAAAATATATCTGTATTTGTATCTATCAGCTTGTCAAGATAGAGCATCCTGTACCTTGGTATTGAAATATTTCCGCTCTTTAACTGCTCATCACTTATTTCAAGTTTATCGGTCAGTTCAGAAAAATCTTCAAGCACAGACTGTCTCAGGGCAGCAAATGAACCATCCTTCAGTCTGTGATACTTTTTTCCTTTTTTGTAGGACCGCAGAATCGCAGCAAGTTCATCAAGAGTTTCATCACCTGCATCGATGTCAAGCTTCAGAAGGTCTGATTCCATTCTGACACCGATACTCAGACTTATATTATTCCGGAGCTTTAGCGCATTGAAGCTGTCAGATGCAAAAATCTCACATTCCTCTGACAGTGCCTGCAGTCCATTGGTCAGAAGTTCATATACCGCATCATCATTATCCGATATATATGCCTTTGTATCTCCAGAAGAAACTTTGCTGAAATATTTTCTGACCATGTTTTCTATTCTGATCTCATTATAAATATCAAATGCCTCAGAAGATATCTTTTCAGTAAATCCGCTGTGAGACATTTCTCCGTATTTAAATATAAGCTCTGCTGAAATTATATTCCTTTTAGGAGAATCAAGCATAAGCTGCGCTGACAGTTTAAGATTTTCGAACTGATCCATCGGCGTCTTTTTTATTAGATTTATAAACGGGGCAGCAGGGGATATAACAGAAAGATAAAAAGTCTGCATCTCCTGCGCAGCTATGTTCATTGAATAAGTCTGTGATTCGAAGAGTGCATTTATAAACTGTGCTGCCTTTTCACAAAAATCCCTGTCTGCGCAGTATACAGTCTGCTCACCTATATAATAACTTCCCTTTAATGAATTATATACGGCATAGTCTCTGTACCATTCATCAAGCGAAACACAGTACGAACCGTTTTCAGTCATCGAGATCTCTACTGAAAAAACCGGATTATATGCTGCTACTTTATAGCTCTGCTTATTTATATTTATAGTATCATATCTGTAATTATCAAAAAATATACTGAGATTTGTCCTGGTCAGATCTATACTTCTTCTTGATGATGCATAATACATGTTAGTTTGTGTTCGTCCGTTATACATCATTATAAAGTTTACAAGCGGCTGTGATCTTTCATCAAAATTATCTAACCTGTGAGTAAAAGTAAATTTGCTTCCGTAACGGTATGTTTCACAGCGCATCATCATCATCGTAAAAGCATCAAGATTTTTTATTACATACATATTGTCAGTGCCGATCTTAAACTCAAGTGAAAGAGTGCTGCAGTTCATTTCAGCATTTACTTCAATATGAGCAGGCTGCGTATTTCCTTCTTCACTTATAATGAAACGGTCTGCACAGCTGTTCATCAGTCTTGCAGCAGCTGAATCTGTAACCATCTTAAGCTTTCTGGAGTGTTCGGACATATTTTTATATAGAAGTGCAGCAATGTGGGAACACATACCCCAGCAATTGTATTCAGGGCATGTACAGCATGAAAATGCAATTTCGCAGTCATGATTTTTAAGAGTAATTTTAGTAAAATATTTTTTATCTGAGCTGATCAGACCGAGGACATTATGATTTCCGCTTTCAGTCATGCTGTCATCGGTTATTGTGACCCTGCCGTCATTATACAGGGAATAACCCCCTTCTAAACATTCGTTGCTGTTTACGTATGCTGCCAATTCTTCTTCTGAATAACTCATCCTACGGCACTCCCTATTCTGTAACTCAGAATTTATTATATCACAACTCGCACTTTATAACAATAATCAATTATTTATTAACAAAAAATAATATCTGACATAGAATGCTTTAAGGGGTGATTTGTATGCATATCTTTGTTATTATATCCGTTTTAATTGTAATTTTTATTGCACTCTATGATGTTTTCAGTGATGATTATTCAGATTATAAGGCTTTAAGTTCACTGATAACCGGAATCTGCTGTGTCAATGAAAATAATGCTGAGATAATCATACGGACCTGTGCTTCATATATACGTAAAAGCAACATCAAATGTTTTCAAAAAATATATCTGATAAATGAGACAGGTTCTGATGAAACAGACAAGATATGTAAGACCTTGTCCGAAAAATATCCATTTTTTTTGCTTGTAGATAAAAATACAAAAATTACTGAACTGTTAAACAAATAAACTATGATCTGATCTTATGAGGAAACTGCACATTTTCCGGAATGTTTAATCCTGACGGAAAAACAGCTGCTGCAGCTGATCTTCTGGTTCCCGGAGCAGGAGAGATCGCAGACTGCGGTGAAAGGAAAGCTGACCCTGATAAGCTCATGCAGGCTATGAATGAAAGAAAAAAATAAAAACAAAAAAAGCATAGCTCAGAAATATTTCACTGAGAGCTATGCTTTTCCTGTTTTTATGGCCGGTCAGAACAGTATATGATTTGCATTTCTATCTTCTGGAAAAATTAAGCGCAGGAATAAGTCTCTTTGCTAAAACCGCTGCAAAGAAGTTCATAATAATATCGCCTGGAACGACCAGAACAAAACAATACATAAGTGTCTGTTTTACACTTACATTGCTGCCAAGATAAAGGTTTGATATCATGTAGAAATATACTATGCCGCATGCATAAATAACAGCGAGTCCGCAGTAACTTGCTGCAAGCAGCCTTTTCAGTGAAGGTGAGCCCTGTTTGCCTGCTATGAGTCCTGTAACGAATGCACCGAGTACAAAACCTATTATATATCCGAATGTCGGCTCAAAGATATATCCTATACCTCCGCCTTTTGTAAATACAGGCAGTCCTGCCAGTCCCAGAATTACATAAACAAGAACACTTGTAGATCCGAGCTTTTTGCCAAGGAGCAGTCCTGCAAGGGTAGTAAAGAATACCTGCATTGTTATCGGTATGTACGGGACCGGAATCTTTATAAATGCTCCTGCGGCTGATAATGCTGCAAATAACCCGCACAGTACTATTTCTGTTGTTTTTGTATTTTTATTTTTTTTAACGCTTTCCATAAGGAACCTCCGAGATTTTAATCCGACTAATATTATATCACCATACCGTGTAAATTGTCAACTGATTTATTTAAATACGGTGACATTTGTCATGCTATATGGCTGTTATACAGAAAATATTTCTTTCAGATTAAGAGTATAGTTGCATTTTAATATCTTATATAGAAAAAATACAACTAATAAGTGTACTTATTTGACTAATTATTCAGAACAGCATTGAATCAATAAGAAAAAAGTGGTACAATGGAAACAGCGGTACAATGAAAACGATATTAATATTGTAAAATAATATATTGAAAAGGGGATGCGGAATGTCTGATACGGATAAAAAAGAATATGATCTTGAAGAAATTTTTAATTTTATTTCAAATGAGATTGATGGGGTATTCATAATTGATGCCATAAATGATGAGTACATTGCTGTAAAAAGCAATGATATGTTTTGTGACATGTTCGGCAGCACCGGCAGTTATCTTGAACTTTCACGAATTCTTATGTTTCACTTCAGCGACAGTTCTGAAAAAATTATTGCCAACTATCATGTATTCCTGCCGAAGCTGAACAAATTCAACGGTAAATACAGCAAACGCATCAAAATATTTTACAAAGAAAAACCCTATATAATCCAGATGACTATTTATCCTCTCGAGGACACCGGAAAACATGTTCTCCTGCTTACCGAAATGGATACATGTGACTATCTTCAGGACTTTTTTACTACTGAAAAGGAACAGAATATCAACAGCACTTATCTGTTCACAATGTATGTGGACCTTACAACTGATATGTGCAGCAGTGTCAGTGTTACAGAGATGTCGGACAGCCCGATGAATTATCAGGAACTCAGATATACGCAGTGGCGTATGATGATCGTAAATATGATATTTCCTGATGATCAGCCGATGTTCCTGAGCTACACTGATCCTGAATATATAAAAGAACACCTTGTATCAAGACGCTCAACATCATTTGATTGTCAGATGCAGAATCTTAAGGGTGAATTTATCTGGGTAAAAATTATTTTCAATAAGATTGAAACACTTCATAATGATGATTTCAGATTTGTTTACATAGTCCAGGATATTCATGAAAGCTCTATGCGTCTTATAGAAGACCTCAAAAGATATGAAGAGCTGTCAAACCTTGATTCTCTTACCGGTGTTTTTAATCACGGAAAGATTGAAAACGAACTGTACAAGTATATTGAACTGAGGCAGGATGAGAACATTCCGCTTTCGCTGCTTATGCTTGATATCGACTACTTTAAAAATGTCAATGACAAATATGGTCACTCTGCAGGCGATGCGGTTCTCAAAAAGCTTGTATCAGTTATAATAAATAACTTTAAAAAATATGACATTACATTAGGCAGATGGGGCGGCGAGGAATTTATCGGAATATGCTATGGTCTTAACAAAACACAGCTTTATGAAATAGCTGAAAAACTGAGAATAGCCATATCTAAAACTGAATTTGACTGTGTAGGCCATGTAACATGCAGTATGGGGATTATAGAAATAAATCATATGGAAAAAATGCATGATGCATTTGAACGTGTTGACAAAGCATTGTATACTGCAAAATCAAACGGACGCAACTGCGTAATCTGCGGATAAGAAACAAAATATATTATCAGCCGTACCGGATAATGAAATAACCCGCTTAAGTAATGCTGCCTGTAAAAATCAAGTGACAGAACCTAAGCGGGAGCTTCATAATTATCATGGTACGGCTGTTTGTTTTTTCTATCTGCTGAACTTAAGAAAATCATTCCGGTGCTCCTGCGGACGAAGTCTGTATCCCTGAGAAATAAGTGTATCTGACTTTAACGCTACCAGATTGATATCAGATTTCATCGCTATTGCTATCTGCTGTATGTCATATCCACGTTCACAGTACTCAAGAAACTCATCATCATCTAGAGTCATCTGTGCTGCAAATAAGTTTGCTTCAAATTCCATTCGGTTGTCTCTCATGTCAAAAATATTGAATTCCCTGAAACCGCCCTTCATCAGGGCCTCGTCTCTGTGGAATACATCATGTCCTATTTCATGTGCCATAACAATACGGTTCATTACAGCAGGAAGGTCATCCTTGATAAAGATAAACCTGTTGCGCAGTATTACATTATAAGCACCGCGCTGCTGACGAAACGGGCATGGCTTTACAATTATCCCAAGCTCATCGGCTATACGCGCCGGATCTCTTGTTGCAAATTTTTTTACAAGCGAATCAGCTTTTTTTACGATCAGATATGTATCTGACGGCATGAGTTTTCACCTCCATGGATATCGTGTTGCAGTGACCAGGTAATAGTTTAAAAATTATCCGCTTATTCAGAGCGGTATTTTTTCGGCCTGAACTTTTTATTGTTTTCTTTTGCCTGCCAGTAGGCTTCCTGAATGGCATGCATCATAATATCCATATCTTCCTGTGCCATTTCGCCGCCTGCAAACAATCCGCTTACTTCTGCGATAAGTTCCTGAGCCTGTCTGCTTCCGGATGAACCGTATCTGCCTGATGCATCAAGCAAAAAGGCCTCATCGTCTGTCAGAAGATAATTAACATCAACATTCAGTACTTCTGCCATTTTGAAATAAAGCCCGCGTTTTTTAGGATGTCTGTCTCCCGTTTCATAGTTTGTAACGGTTCTCAGAGATACACCGATCGCCCTGGCGAATTCTTCCTGACTGATTCCAAGAGCAGTGCGTGCCTTTTTGATCTTCTCCCCGAACTTCATATATGCAGCCTCCTTTTACTGTTTATATATAACAAGAAAATAAATTGTGTTTTCACACTTGACAAACGCAAGTTAATTGCGTATACTGAATATACGAAATTTACTTGCGTATTTATGATACAACAAGTTGCGTATAATGTCAAGGGGGCTGCGAAAAATGTCAAGAAATATTCTGCATTGCGATATGAACAACTTTTATGCAAGCGTTGAATGCATGCTCACACCGTCACTGAGAGAGCATCCGGTTGCCGTATGCGGAAATGTGGAGGAAAGACACGGGATCGTTCTTGCAAAAAACTATAAAGCGAAAGCATTTGATGTAAAAACGGGTGATGCGGTCTGGCAGGCAAAACAGAAATGCCCGGATCTGATCGTTGTTGCGCCGCACTATGAAGAATATATAAAATATTCAAAGCTTGCAAGAAGTATATACGAACGTTTTACAGACAGAGTTGAACCATACGGAATGGATGAATGCTGGCTTGATATTACAGGTACAGAGAAAATACACGGTTCTCCTGATGCCGTCGCTGACATAATAAGAAAAACTATAAAAAAAGAACTCGGACTCACTGTTTCAGTCGGGGTTTCATTCTGCAAGATCTTTGCAAAGCTCGGTTCGGATATGAAAAAGCCTGATGCAGTTACAGTTATTCCAAAAGACTCATTCAGGGATATAATATGGGATCTTCCTGCGTCTGATATGCTCGGAGTAGGCAGATCAACATACAGAAAGCTCAGCCGGTACTGTATAAGAACAATAGGCGATCTTGCACGCACAGATCCTGATCTTCTCAGAGACCGCCTCGGAAAAAACGGAACTGCTCTGTGGAACTTTGCAAACGGAAGAGATATCTCACCTGTAATACCGTCAGGGTTTGCTTCACCTGTCAAAAGTATAGGTCATGGAATAACAACTGTTACTGATATGCAGAATAATGATCAGGCATGGCCTGTATTTCTTGAGCTGACACAGGATATAGGACACAGACTCAGAGTTCATCAGATGTGTGCTCAGTCAGTTGCAATACACGTACGTGACAGCACACTTTTCTCAAGACAGTGGCAGACCGGGCTCGATATTCCTACTCAGTCTCCGATGGTTATTGCAGAGTCTGCTTTCAGATTATTCAGACAGCGGTATAAATGGGAAAATTCTGTCCGCAGCGTTACTGTTCAGGCTATAAATCTTATAAATCAGGACACACCGCGTCAGATAAATATGTTTATGGACTACGAAAAACTTGAAAGAACTGAGAGACTTGACATGTGTATTGAAAATATCCGCACGCGGTTCGGAAATGACAGCATTAAAAACGGTATTCTCTGCCCGGATATAGGAATGCCGCCGAAGCGAGCACAGATAACAATGCCGACAGGTATGATAGGATAAGGGGGGATACAGTATGGAAAGCAGAAGAAAAGTTTACGTAGAGGTCAATGTCACTCATATGACTGACGGCTCTGCACATCCTAATGCTATAAAGTTTGAAAACGCAATGACCTATAATATAGACCGTGTAATCAGCAGATGCCGTGCTGCTTCTACAAAAGTCGGAGGAACCGGCATCCGCTATACAGTACGGATATGCGGCAAAGAAACCTTTTTATTTGATGAGGAGAACGGAAAGTGGTTTGTTGAAGCAAAAACAGGACAGGTACCGCATTAGAGATAAATTAGAGATATTTTTAGAGGTTTGTTAGAGAAAGCTGTGATATAATGACGGTATCAAAGTACAGGAGGCAGATATTATGTTTAAAAAAATTTTAGCATTTATTTTTGCATTTTCACTTATATTCACATGCGCCGGCTGCGGCACAAGTGACAGCAGTACAGCTGCAGACGATCCGGTGAGCGGCCGTTATACTGAAGAAAATATATCCATAAATGAAAAGCCGTCTGTTGCCGGAGAGCTTTTTACCCTTAACAATAAAACAGCATTTATCGACCAGCAGTCAATGAAACTTTATACAGCGGATGACAGCGCGGAGACCTTTAATGCTTCAGAAATGCCGCAGACCAGTGAACTCGGAAGCAAAGTTGCAGTATGTTCTGTTGCAGGTTCACCAGACGGTGCATATATGTTATCATATATGGATTTCAGCACTGATGAGAATGATGACAATATATATTATGCATATATTTCACCTGACGGCAAAATTAAAAAGCTTTCATTTGATCTTCAGTGGACGATGATCGATACATTTGATTTTTCTGATGACGGGAAAATTTATGCATGTTCATATGAAGGAAAAATATATGAAATAAATACAGATGATCAGACTGCAAAGCAGTTGTTCAGTACTAATAAGGAGCCGACTGGTTTTGATGTAGTTTCAGGTTATATAATAGCATCAGACAGCAACAATATATTTTTTTATAACATTGCAGATAACCAGCTTATGGAAACACCTGAGGTTCTCAAAAACTTCTATAAGGAGCAGAAACTTGACAGTAATGGATTTATGGCCAGTGAACCTGCATGTGATTTCTGTAAAGGACCGGACAACTCTATTTTTATCATTACAAAGAACGGACTGTACAGATACGTGATTGACGGAAATCAGGTAGAACAGCTGCTTGATGGTATGTCGTATCATATCGGAAGTCCGGCATACACTATAAGATCAGTTATTGCAGAGTCTGAAAACTCATTTCTTGTAAGCTACAGCGAAGGAAGTATTATGCGCTACAGATATGATCCGGACGCTTCAAACAAGATCTCTTCATCACTGAAAATATATAGTCTGATACAAAATGATACTCTTGACCAGACTATCAGCGAATATATAATATACCATCCTGATGTTGATATAAAATATGAAACAGGTATGGAAAAGGACAGCGGTGTTACATATGAAGATGCAGTAAAAAATCTGAATACGCAGATATGTTCAGATGAGGCACCTGATATAATTATGCTTGACGGAATGGATATAGATAATTATATTGATAAAAATATGCTGATTGATCTTAATAAGTATAAAGACAGGATCGATCCAGATGGTTCACTTCTTGAAAATATTGCAGAGCATTCCCAGAATGACGGATTATACACAATGCCATGTAAATTCAAACTTCCTGTAATTGTTGCCAGGAAAGAAAATATCGAAAAGATAAACAGTTTTTCTGACTTTGCTCAGATGATTGAAGATAAGCACAAAATAATAAAGGATTCTGCTGTTGCAGGTTTTGTTACCGAAGAAGAGGTTCTTGACACCGGACTTGATATGAATGCAGACAAGATACTTAATGACAAGGGAATAGATGCTGATGCTTTACACTGTATGCTCGACGACTGCTGCAGGATATATAAAAGTGAACATGCAGCATACAGTGAAGGATATGTGGCTGATTATAAGGCAAGCAAAGAATATAACTCATCAGCTGTTGACAGCTGGGGATATGAGGCTTCAGGAATAAGCATAAAGCTTCTTACCAATAACGAAAAACTGGCATGCGGAACTGCAGACGGATTCAGGAGCAGTCTGAATATTATAACATCACTCAGCGACACAGATCCGGATATAGAGTACAGATACGGTCTGACAGACAGCAGCAGTGAGTTTATTCCTGTATGCAGCTTTGGAATATGTTCAGCAGGAAATAATACTGACCAGGCCGTAGATTTTCTTAAAACTGCTTTTTCCAGCTCAGTTCAGAATATAGAGCTCTATGACGGACTGCCTGTAAACCGTGAGTCACTTGATTATTTTTACTCCAGAAATAAAAATGATGCCGGCGTAAACTTCGGCGTAGGAGACCCATCAGGTGATGACGGGGCCTATGTAAAAGCAAAATATATGAATGACACAGAAATAGATTTATTCAAAAACGCCGTTGCGAAGCTTGATACACCTGTATATATCGATACGATGACAAGAGACGTCATTATCAGCACAGGTACAAAATGTCTGGACGGAAGCATTTCAACTGATGATGCCGTTAAGGAAATCAATGAAAAACTGAGTCTTAAAATGCAGGAATAATTCAGATGGAGGTATAAATGTGGTCAGAAGAAAACTAGCTTTTATCCTTGCTGTCTCATTTGCATTTGCTGCAGGCGGATGCACAGAAACCGGATCCGGCAGTCAGACAGATGATCCATGTAAAGGCAGATATATAGAAGAGGAAATATCAATACAGGACAGACCCAGTGTCGGCGGAGAATTATACAGACAAAACAACAAAACATTGTTCTATGACTATTATAATTCAAAACTGTATACACAGGATGATCAGGCAAATACCTTTACCGCGGCGGATTTTCCGTCACTTGATGAACTGGGTGACGATGTGTCTCCTGATTCGGTCGCATTCCTGCCTGACGGATCATATATATTTACATATTATCTCCCGGATGACAGCAGCAAGCCTATTGAGGAAATGACATACTCTGAATACTATGCATATATGTCTGCGGACGGAAAAATCAGAAAACTTGATCTGGGTCTGAAATATTCTTCGATCGATGCATTTGAATGTTCTGATGACGGAAGAATATTTGCATCCTCTTTTGAAGGCAATGTTTATGAGATCAGCATAGAGGATTCATCAGCAAAGCTCATTTTCAATGTAAACAGTCAGCCGGTATGTTTTGACGTAGTATCAGACTATATCATATGTGCTGATTCAAGAAATATAAGTTTTTACAGCCTCACAGACAATAGTCTCATGGAAACTCCGCAGATACTGAAAGACTTCTGGAAACAACAGAAATTTTCAACTGAAGGCATGTCCGCATTTGATCCTGTCTGTGATTTCTGTGAGGGAACCGATAACTCAGTTTATATAATAACCGCAAACGGACTTTACCGCTATATAATAGACGGAAATCAGATTGAACAGCTTCTTGACGCAATGTCATATCATCTGGGAAGTCCCTCATGCAGTGTAAGATCTGTTGTTGCCGAATCTGAGCAGTCATTTCTTGTGATCTACAAAGAAGGACGTGTGATGCGTTACAGATATGATCCGTCAGCTTCGAATGCTGTCTCTTCATCACTTAAGATCTACAGTCTTACTCAGAATGATACCCTTGATCAGATTATCAGCGAATATAAAATACAAAATCCGGATATAGCAGTGGAATACGAAACCGGAATAGAAAAAGACAGTGGGATAACATACGAAGATGCAATAAAAAATCTGAACACTGAGATCTGTTCGGATGGTGCACCTGATATCATTATGCTTGACGCAATGGATACAGACAACTATATTGACAAGAATATTCTGCTTGACCTGAAAGACTATGAGGATAAAATTGATCCGGATGATTCGCTTCTTGACAATATAGCAAAGCATTATAAAAATGACGGTCTGTATACAATGTCATGCAGGTTTGAAATTCCTGTATTAGCAGGAAAAAAAGAAAACCTTGCAAAAATAGACAGCTTTTCGACACTTGCTGATATGATAGAAAGTCAGCATAGTATTGTTACTGACAGAACAGTCGCAGAATTCTATACGCCGCAGGAAGTCCTTGAAACAGCATTTGAGTTTACAGCAGATGAAATTATGACTGATGACGGAGTGAATACAAAAGCACTTGCCGGAATGCTTGATGACTGCCTTAGAATTTATAAAAGTGAAAGATCGGTTCTGACAGATAATCAGGTTGAAAACCATACCTATAACAAAACATGCTCACAATCACCGATCTGCAGATGGGGCTATGAAGCAGCCGGTTACAGCATGCTTATCAAAAATAATGAAGAAAAACTTGCATGCGGAACAGCTGACGGATTTTTAAACAGCCTTAATATTATAACATCACTAGATACGGATAACCCTGATATTGAGTACCGATATGGACTTACGGACAACAGTACTTTATATATTCCGAAGTGCAGTCTTGGAATATGCTGTGCAGGTAAAAATTCCGATAATGCTGCAGAATTTATTAAGACAGCCTTTTCACAGTCAGTCCAGGATATAGAGCTGGGCGACGGCTTGCCTGTAAATAAGAAATCTCTTGAATATTTCTATAGTAAGGGCAAAACAGACAAAGGGAAAGGTTTTTCTCTTGGCGACCCTTTCAGTGACAGGTCAGTATGTTTATGGGCAAACTGGATGGACAATGCTGAGGTGAACAGATTCAGCAGTAAACTTCAGATGCTTGATACACCAGTATACCTTGATACAATGACAAGGGATGTTATCATTCAAACAGGTTCAAAATGCCTTGATTCAATTATAACAGTTGAACAGGCTGCAGAAGAAATAGATGAAAAGATCAGTCTGAAGCTTCAGGAATAATACAGATGGAGGTAAAGAATATGATAAAAAAAGTATTAGCTCTTGTGCTGTCTTTTTCACTTATTCTTAGTATTTCAGCATGCAAAGATAAAAATAACGGCACTGAGGCAGGCGACATCGACAGCGGCCGCTACATAGAAGAGGAAATATCATCAGATGCACAGCCCTGGATAGCCGGTGAACTCTTTCATCAGTCAGATAAAACTGTATTTATAGACAATGAAGATATGAAGCTGTATACTCATGATAAAGACACTGATAAATTTGAACAGACAGATATTCCTCTGACCAGAGAACTCGGAGGTGATGCTGTTCCGGTTTCCGTTGCAGGGCTCCCTGATGGTTCGTACATATTTACATATTATATATTTAATGATGAAGATGACGGGGAAGAGGAAAAAGACTACACACCATTATGTGCATATCTTTCAGCAGACGGCAAACTTCAGAAGCTGGATTTTGATGTGCCGAATTTAATGATAGATGCATTTGACAGTTCTGATGACGGCAGAATATTCGCTTCGGCCTATGACGGGAACATTTATGAGATAGATGCAGCCAGGCAGTCTGCAGTCCAGCTTTTCAGTCTTGACAGACAGGCGGCAGCATTTGATGTTGTATCAGATTATATAATCGGTGCTGATTCTAAAAATATTGAGATATATGACCTGAAGGAACATAAGCTTTTAGATACATCTGATGTACTCAGAGATTTCTGGAAAGAACAGAAACTTACAACACAGGGTGCTGAGGCAAAGGATCCGGTATGTGATTTTTGTGCAGGATCCGATAATTCAGTTTATATAATAACCCCCAACGGACTTTACAGATATATTATAGATGGAAATCAGGTTGAACAGCTGCTTGACGCAACAGCTTACCATCTTGGCAGTCCTTCATACCATGTAAGGTCGGTTATCTCAGAATCCGATAATTCTTTTCTTGTAACATATAAGGAAGGAACCGTAATGAGATACAGATTTGATTTGACAGCCTCAAACAAAATGTCTTCATCACTAAAGATCTACAGTCTTACCGAAAATGACACCCTTTCACAGATAATAAGTGAATATAAAATAAACAACCCGAATGTCAGTGTAGAGTACAAAACGGGAATGGGTAAGAACAGCGGCGTAACATATGAGGATGCAGTAAAAAACCTGAATACTGAGATATGCTCTGATGAAACGCCTGATATTCTGATGCTTGACGGACTGAACATAGAAAATTTTATTCAGAAAAATATGCTTACTGATCTGAAGGATTATGCAGATAAAATAGATCCTGATGATTCGCTTCTTGACAATATAGCAAAGCATTATCAGGACGGCGGACTTTATACTATGCCATGCAAATTTGAAATACCTGCAATTGCAGGCAAAAAGGATAATCTTGGAAAAATAAACAGCTTCACAGCATTTGCAGATATGATAGAAAATCAGCATAAAATAATCAAAAATTCTCCGGCAGCAAACTTTTTTACGCAGCAGGAGGTTATTGATGCGGCACTTGATTTTACTTCAAATGATATTATAACAGGCAGCACTGTAGATAAAAAAGCTCTCAAAACCATGATCGAAGACTGCTGCAGGATCTACAGATCTGAAAAATCCGTTATTCCGGAAGACTTCCTGACTGCACATAATTCATATAAGATCACCAGCACATCTTCTGCTGACAGGTGGATATTTAATTTGTCCGGAAAAAGCATGGATATTCTATATAATGATGAAAGACTGGCAAGCGGAACCACTGATGGATTTCGCAACAGTCTCAATATCATAACATCGCTGAACGATCAGAATAAGAAAATCGGCTATAGATACGGCCTTACGGAAGACAGCACACTATATATTCCAAAATGCAGCCTTGGAATATGCAGCACAGGAAAAAACAATGATAATGCTGTCGGATTTCTGAAAACTGCATTCTCAAGCCAGGTCCAGAATATTGAACTTAATGACGGGTTCCCTGTAAGCACTGTTTCTCTCAACTATTTTTACAACAAGGGCAAAACCGAAAATGGTTACGGGTTTGCAGCATCAAATGATTTTGACGAGAAACCATCAATGCTTATGGCAAAATGGATGGACGAATCTGAAATAAGTGAGTTCAGCAGCAAGATACAGGAACTCGACACTCCGGTATATATAGATACAATGACAAGAAACATAATAACCAATACATGTACGAAATGTCTTGACGGAGTCATGACTTCAGACGAAGCAGTTGATGAGATAACTGATAAGCTGAGTCTGAGAATGCAGGAATAGAAAAAAGAACAATTAACAGATACAAGTCTTATGTGTAAACAATATTTAATATAATTACTTCTTAATAAACAGATAGAGCCTGCGTTATAAGCAGGCTCTATCTGTTTAATCTGATATAATTGAAATTATTTCTGATTATATAAAAATATTTCACGAAGACTCATAAGATCAAATATATCTGTTATTCCGTTTTCGTCAATATCAGCACCGGGAACTTCTTCAGGATCAGTTATGGACAAGAGCAGATACTGCTTGAGTTTTACTACATCAACAGCGCCTGCTGCATTATCCCCGTCGACATCTCCTTTTACAAACAATCTCCTGAATATAAGGTTGTTATCATCTGCATATGTCTGGGCTGACGTATGACCGTAACCGTATATAGTAAAATTATTGTCTCTGCCGTATCCGTCAGCCTCTTTGACATAGTAATACGCAAAAGCCAGCTTATCAATACCTGTTACACTTAAAGGAATTGTAACAGTTTTAAGAGTAGTACAGTTTAAAAATGCACTGTTAGAAATATAGGTCACGCCTTCCGGAATATTTACATCAGTAAGTGAAGTGCAGTCCCTGAACAGTCCTGTGCTTATGACAGACATACCTTTCGGAATGCTGACAGACACAAGAGCTGAACAGTGTGCAAAGGCTTCATGTCCGATCGTGGCAACACCGTCAGGAAGAACAAGATTATTAAGGCTTATACAGTCTTCAAAAGCACCGGTGCCGATTGAAGCAAGCCCATCAGGCAATTCAATGCTTCCAAGACTGCTGCAGCCGGAGAATACTTCAGGTTCTATTTCAGGCGCACTTTCCGGCCAGTTCACTGAGGTCAGGGAAGTACAGTTTTTAAAAGCAGCCTGACCGATTATGCTTGTTGTGTCAGGAATACTGACTGACGACAGCGAACTGCAGTCTGCAAACAAGTCTCTGGAGATTCCTTTTGTACCATCTGCAATAACTGCAGAGGTAATGCTTTTATCTGCACTTACTGCCCAGTTTCCGCAGTAGGTTATATTATCGGTAGTTCTTGTCAGGCTGTCACATTCATCAAATACACGATGTCCTATTGAGGTTACACTCTCAGGAATATTAAGAGCTGTTAAACTATAGCTGCCCTTAAAAGCAATATTATCAATACTTTTGAGACCTTCAGGCAGAGAAACACTGCTCAGATCAAAACATCTGAAAAAAGCACCGGTACCGATATACTGAACATTCTGCGGAACAGTAATGCTCTTAAGTCCTGTACACTGTGAAAATGCAGAATTTTCAATACTCATTAGTGAATCCGGAAGAGTTATTGATGTAAGCTCTCTGCAGAAGTAAAAAGCCATATCACCGATCACAAATACTCCGTCAGGAACCGTGTATGTATCAGTTGTAAGACATCTGCCTTTCGGGTAGTAAATCAGTATTCTTGAGTCTTTACTGAACAAAACTCCGTCTATATCTCTGTAGTAATTATTATCTGCTGAAACTGTTACCTGAGTAAGACCCATACACTCAGATATGGCATCAGATGCAATATAGCTTACACTGGCAGGAATGGTTAAACTTGTAAGATCAGAATCTGCTGACACAATATGCGATTCAAGTCGTGTAATACCGCTGGGAAGTCGGAATTCTTTAAGAGAATCACAGAAGAAAAATGCAGATTCTCCGATCTCAGTTACGCTGTCAGGAATAATAACAGATGTAAGTGAGCTGCAGCCGGAAAATGCACTGTCACCGATATATCTCACTCCGTCAGAAATAGTCAGGGAAGTCATAGCGGTGCATTGATCAAATGCACCTGTATCAATATACGTAACACTGCCCGGTATAGTTACACCCGTAAGTGAAGTACAGTCCGCAAATGCACCGTTGCCGATAAATGTTAATGTGTCAGGAATATCAAGACTGGCAAGATTGCTGCATCCTCTGAAAGTAATATCATCAATTGTGGTGAGCGAATCAGGTATGGTCAGGGAAGTGATCATAGTAAACTCAAAAGCACCCTGACCAATATAAGATAAACTTTCAGGCAGCTCAATTTCAGTAAATCTGCTGCATTCACAGAAAGCAAATTCTCCAACATACTCAAGTCTCTCAGGCAAGGAAAACTGAGCAAGTCCGCTGCACTCATAAAAAACACTGTTACCGATGTACTTAAGCGTCTTTGGAACAATTGCCTCCTTAAGACCGGTCTTGTCATCAAATAAATAATCAGCTAATCCAGTGGTATCATCCCTTAATACGGCTGATTCAATATCATCGTCAGCGCTTATTGCCCATGTACCGGCATAACTGATTTTATTTTCTGTCTGTACTAAACTGCATCCTCCAAACGCTTCGGCTCCGACACAGCGTACGCTGTCAGGAATATCAACGCTTGTAAGTGCAGAGCAGCGATTAAATGACCGCTCTGAAATTTCACAAACGCCTTCAGGAATGATTACAGAGGTAAGGGCAGAGCATTCTTCAAACATTCGCCAGCTAAGTGATTTAATATTTTCTGACAGCTTAACCGAAGCAAGACTGCAGCAGGCTCTGAATGCTGAATGGTATATATCTGTCACACTGTCAGGTACGGATATGTCCCTAAGAGAAGAACAGCCTTCAAAAGCCATACAGCCGATTATTTCAAGTGTGTCAGGAAGCTTCACAGAAGTCAGTGAAGAACAGAATTTGAATGCCTCATCTGCAATAGCTTTAGTACCATCAGCAATTTCAGCTTCAAAGATATCTCCTGATGAACCTACAGCCCAGTTGTCAACATATGAAACACCATCAGCGACTCTGATAAGTTTATCACATCCGGCAAATGAGGTGTTATCCATGCTTGTCACGCTGTCAGGGATCCTCAAATCTGTAAGTTCACTGCAGCAGGAAAAAGCATACGAACTTATATATTTAAGTCCTTCTGGCAAACTGACAGATCTGAGATTAATGCAGTTTCTGAAAGCAGAGGATTCTATATCATAAACACCTGACCCAATTGAAACCTCCGTCAGTCCTGTGCACCCGGAAAAAACGCTTCTGCTGAGGACACGCACTCCTTCAGGAACAGTAATGCCTGTAATTCCGGTACAGCCGCAAAAGGCATATTCACCGATAGATGTAACCGACGAAGGAATTGATACGGACACCAGACTGCCGCAGTTTTCAAATGCGCGCTCAGCAATAGCTGTAACTTTCAGACCGTTTACCTGTTCCGGAATTTCGATGCTTGTCTGATTTTCTGTACAGTTACAGTGAGTTATAACAATGCTGTTATCCTGGATAATATATTCAAGTCCATTATCAGAGGGATATTCATCAGCCGAAACGATTTCGGGGGACATAAGGCTGCATTGAGACGGCAGAAGTGTCTGCAGACAAAATGTTCCTGTCATTGCTGCAGACAAAACTATAACACCTGTTAGTTTTCTGAGATTAAGTTTCATTTTAATTTCTCCTTAAATATTTTGGTAATCCTGTATAATAATTATATCTCAGGAAAAATTTCAAGTCAACGAATAAATAAACATATTAAGAATGCAATATACTGTTTCGAGCGATCATCATCAACTTTTATCTAACCGATATAGATCCTCTGTGACGCTATATTATCCTGAAAAGCCTCATCATGCTCTACAAATATCATAGAGGGACTGAAAGTTGTCAGAAGCTGCTCTATCTGCATACGTGAAAATACATCAATAAAGTTAAGCGGCTCATCCCAGATATATAAATGAGCCTGCTGACACAAGCTTGATGCTATAAGCACTTTTTTTCTCTGTCCTGCACTGAAATCATCGATATCCTTTTCAAACTGTTCTCTTGAAAAATCAAGCTTTCTGAGAATTGCTTTAAAAAGGCTCTCATCGATCTGCTGATTTTCAGCAAATTCCTTCAGATCTCCATGGAGGAAGGATGTGTCCTGTGCAACATAAGAAATAATGAGCTGGTTATTCATTATGATCTCTCCGCTGTGCGGGATATCCTGACCGCACAAAAGCTTGAGTATGCTTGATTTTCCGCATCCGTTTTTTCCGCATAAAGCTAAACGGTCACCCTGATTTATCTGAAAGCTAACATCAGTGCATACATTTTTCACTCCATAACTGACACACAGATCCCTGATGCTCACAAGCTCCCTGCTGTGAAATTTCAGAGGATGGATCTTCAGATCACTGATCCTTTCAGTATTTTTAAGAAGTCCGGATTTTTCATCGAGAGCTTTTTGCTGTCGTGCCTCGATCTGTTTGGAACGTGACATCATTTTCTTTGCTTTTCTGCCTTCCATCGGACGTCTTGTCAGACTCTTTTCTACTTTTACAGGATCAAAACCTATTTTTCTGCTCTCAGCTTTATCCGACCACTGAGAAGTCCTTTTTGCTGCCTCACTTAGTCGTCTTATATCCTTTTTCAGTTTATCATTTTCACTTTGCTCATAGCTGTCCTTAGCCTGTTTGTTTACAAACCATGAAGAAAAATTGCCTTTCTGAATCTCAATATCAGTAATGTTAATGGATAAAATATGATCCACACAGCTGTCAAGAAAGTTTCTGTCATGTGATACAAGAATAAATCCCTTTTTGGAATCAAGATATCTTCCGACGATCTGCCTTGCCTGAGTATCAAGATGATTTGTAGGTTCATCGATAAGCAGAAAGTTATTTTCTCTTAAAAACAATGCTGCCAGCATGACTTTAGTCTGCTCACCGTTTGACAGTGTGTAAAATGGTCTGTATAGTACATCTTCATTTACACTCAGCAGATTAAGCTCACGAATCAGCTGCCATCTCTGAATATCATCGCATATACCATCTGCAATTTCCTGAGTCATCAGCGTTTTATCCGGTATATCAAATGGAAAATATTCAAAATCCACACCTGATGTTATAGTACCGGTATACTCAAGCTTACCCTGAAGCAGTTTCAGAAAAGTGGTTTTTCCTCGTCCGTTTCTTCCTGTAAATCCAAGCTTCCAGTCAGTATCTATCTGAAAGCTGACATTTTCAAATATATTATCATAACTTCCGTCATATCCGAAAGTGAGATTTGAAATATTTATCAGTGACATATGCATTCCTCCAAAAATAAAAAGTGAGCCGCAGGAAAGCATCATCCTGCGGCTCACTGATTAATACTGATATCTACAAAAGGATACAGCATACCCGTGGCTCGTAAGGTAAATGCACAGCTTTCCTGCAATGAAATGACATAACAAAATAAAGGTATTGTTAGTACCTGAAAAAATATTTTGTTATCAGTTTAATCATTAGCAAGAAATTCTGCGCATTCTTCCACCTCATATCCGATAAATTAAGTAAATTATAACACACAGAGTTATTTTTGTAAAGCATTAAACTCTGAAGTATGCAAAAATATTATATACTAACTGATCTGTGACAGTATAAACGGATCCTTGATCTTTGTATCCTCAGCAAACAAGATGATTTTTGACATGATCTCTGCTGTTTTAGGATCCTCATCAATAAACGGCAGGAACAGCTTTCCTCTGTGCTGTGAATGTACAGGGAGCACATTTATCTGTGTACCGCCGAACTGATGGATTATACCGCTTCCCATATGAATGCTGTATCTGCCTTTTTTACCTTCTATTACTGCATGGTTCTTTTCAAATGTTACATTTGTAAGCCTGAACATTTCAAGTGTAAACTGTGCTATTGCGATTCTCATTTCAACTGTTGAATGGCTGGTCTCAGGATCAACAGTTCCGGCATGTGCCACGCTTACTGCAAGATCCACATCACGCATGACCTCACTGAATATTATATCAGGGACCTTATCAATTTCTACAGGCATGAATGTCTTTCTGTCAAAGAACTGAACATATTCCAGAGTCGGTGCTTCAATTTCACTTGGTGAGAACCAGTCTGCCATTGCATAAATGCATGCAATGATATTTTCCTTGTAGTATATCTTCTGCAGACCATTTTCGTAATCTGCTATCCAGCGTCGGGATTTAAGACATGCGACCGTTTTCTTTGGCTGGATCTGATTGCCTGCATACCTGAGTGATTTGTTAAGGTGCAGTTCTTCCTGCGTTTTTACATACAGTTCACGGAAGATCTGCTTGAACGGCTGACTTAACCTGTTGATGAAAACATATTCCTGATACTCGTGCCAGTGACCGTCTCTGTAAAGATCAAGCGGATGAGCAATTACTATTTCATCGCTGTCAGCAAGCACAGTTTTTCTGCCGTCAAAGCTAACAAGACATTTATCTTTAAGAAATCCGATAACATCATTATGCTTATAGACAAGATTTTCTGTAAGCGGCCTGATCACAGGGTTTACACTAAGCTCGGTTATTTCACCGCACGTAAATGCTATTGCATCCTCCATTGACTGTTCAAGCATAAGTTTTGTTCTTGAATACTGATTTTTGAGGATACCCTGTGTTTCTTTGAGAGTAAGAATATATTCATTCTTTTTAAGTTTTGCGGGAACTGACCTGAGCTTTCTGTTGTTTTTGATACATTCTATTTCCGGCTTGCCGCTCATGTCAATATTTATTCTTACACTTACATCATCGATCTCAACAGGCTCGAACTGCTGAGCCCTGTTTTGTACTATTTTTGATTCCATCTTCATTGTCAGACGGGTTACATCCGCATAGCCTGCATTTGAAGCGAGATTTGACAACGCTATATTCACTGCCGCTGCTTCACTTGCACGTCGCTGTGCACCAAACTGCTTGCTCTCCTTGAGAAACTGCTGTAAAAACTCATATCTCCTGGTCAGATCATCCTCTGAGGACAGTGGTATGAGTGAGTATGCCATAAGAGTATCTTTGTTTCTTTTCTTAATTATTTCTTCTCTTGTCTTAATGATATCAAACTTGCCGCAGACAGCATCGGCATATTTTCTGGCTCTTGAATGCTTTGAACCGTCAGATATATACTTTGCGGCTTTATAAACTGCGTCAAATCTCTTTTGGCCAAGTTCTGTATATGCCTGTCTGAACCACTTGATATCAAACGCCCCGCCATTGAGTTCTTCCTCGGACAGAGGAGTATATTTTGCGATAATTGCCTTTGTAGTATTGTCAAAACGCTCATTCATATGGGCAATGAAATAGTAGCAGGCGGACTTGAAACCGTTCCATCCAAGATATTCACCGATAATATTCATCCATAATGAGTTATACATTGCCGTTTCAATAAGTCTCTGCTCTGATATATCAGTACTGCCTATAAGCTCACGAAGTTTATCAGCATTGTCATCGTCATTTGGTGCACATACTGAAAGCAGGTGACTGAGGCTGTCTTTCTTTGAAACGACACGTCCTCTGGATGAATTATAGTAAACATTAAAGTACTGTGATCTGTTGAGCGTTTCTTTTCCCAGTGCACTTAATATGGCTGCCAGTTTTTCAACGCCGAATACTCGCTTGATATCGTATATGTACTCCGATACAGGTGTCTGAGTATCACCGCGGTGAAGTTCTACCCCAAGGATAATATCTGTAGTCTTCGCAAAGACCTGATCCCTTATTTTAATATATTGCTCACTGTATGATTCATTGTCCTTAATATACTGCGATGAGATCTCTTTGAGACATGCAGATGGTCCCGCAAGCTCATAGAAAACCTTATACAGGAAGTTCTCATCAATGATACCGGCTGTATATGCCTTAAGATAATCTGAGTAAGACAGAAGAATACTTCTTATATCATAACTGGACGTATTATAAAGATTGTAACGTATGCAAAGGCTATACAGTATATCAAACACCTCTTTGCCGCAGTTCTGACTGAGAGCATAGTCAAAACTAAAATACGAAGTAAATAGTCTGAATACTGAACCCGAAAGAAGAGATGTCTGATAGTTATATCCGTAATCACTTTTATAATGATATATCATTTTGTCATCTGGTACCTGAGTTACTGCATAATTCATTACAACTTCAGAAATACTGAGCATCAGCGGCTTGTCACAGTATTCATTGAACAAGGCACTGGTAATAGTATAAATATGACGGAAGTATCTGAAACCTGACTTATAGATAAAGAAATCATTGCCGAAAAGATATCTGAATTGTTTATCCCAGAACTCTGTCTGCTTTAATTCTGATTTTGCATTCAGGAAAACATACATTCTGACCAGAAGAGGGAATGACAGGTTTTCTTTTTTATAGAATTTCCGCCAGTGCTCAGCGAGATAAATACTGCCTTCAAGAGTATCATCACTATGTCTTCTCAGAGTATTGCATGCACCCAGAAGCTGGGCATCACCAGAATACTGCTCAATGAACTGAGTATCCTTATGTTCTTCAATATAATTGTCGAGCTTCACAAGACACTGATAATAATCAGGAAGCTTTGTATCAGTATGTGAAAATACAGCAGCAGCTTTTTCTGTTAAGCTTCCTTTCAGATTCTTTCCGACAGCTGCAGCAGGGAACACTTCATGATATTTTTTTATCTCTTCTGTAAGATCAGGCTTTGACGGAGTGTACTGTTTGTCAGGATCATAAAGGCCGTATCCTTTTTCGCTCAGCACATCAGCAGCTGATATGTCAGAGCTTATTTCATCGATCAGTATTTTTTCCTTAGTTGTAGGATTCCTGATAAGACCTGTATATCCGCAGCATTTACTGAAGCATGCCTCTCTTGCTTTATCCTTCGATAGTGTAAGCATTATATCAAGCGCACCAGTACGCAGTTCTTCGGTTTTGCCGGAAGCCAGACGCTCTACAGTGGCTGAAAGCTCATTGTCATTCTGCTTATACAAAAGGGTAAAGACATGTGAACGTATATCTGAAGACCTGTACCTGAGCATCTGTTCAACAGCTGCGTACTCATCGGCCGTAAGATCAAGCAGTTTAGCAATTTCAAATGCCGTATCCCTTGAATACTGTTCCCGGTCAGACAGCAGCTTTATGAGCATATTTCTCTGAACAGGCGTCTGAGGCTGCGTCAGAAGACAGAGAATATATTGCCTTCTGCTGCCGTAATTAGATATATCTATCTCCTGGATATAAGTGCATATTTCATCACATTTATCATTGTCATCAAGTGCATTTGCAAGGAAACAGAGTCTGGTGATCAGGTCAGTTTTCTTAAGTGCAGTACTGTACCATGGGAATATGCACGGGGAAAATTCTATACTTTTATGCTTCATGTTTCTGAGGACACCAAGCAGGAGGTTATAGTGCTTTTGTGCTTCCTTTGTGCTGTCAAATACTTTAGTAAGATCACAGTGGCCTCTGTCCTTATAATTCTCAATCCTTCTGCCGTTTTCCATCGTGCAGACAGCATTGTAAACAATGCCTGTGTATCCATCCATATAACAAGGCATGTAGCAGGCGAGTATCTCCATGTCATCTCCGTAATTCTCAACAGCATATTTTGCAGTTTTTCTTTCAAGAGACGGCCACTCTATATTTCTCAGATAATACGAACATACAAGTATTCTGTTTTTAATGCCGGATTCAAGAATAGATCTTATATTACCTGCTGCTGTCTTAACATTATAGAAGCCATAAGCCCATAATGCACAGTAAAGCTCTATACTGTCATCACTGCAGAGATTTTCTTCTCTTCGCTTTTTGTCAGAAAGCGAAATATAGATCGTGTCAAGCAGCTTGTTGCTTATACGTTCCATACTCTGATCGTCAAATATCCCGGTCCATGTTGCCGCAGCACGCTTTACAGATGAATATCTTATCAGATCATTTTTAATAATAACATCAAGAAGTGTTATAAATGCCTCCGGAGTTCCGCAGTCCATATTTTCACAGACTGCCTGTCTGACACCTTCCTGAAGTTTTGCAGCAAGCAGATAATCACCAAGCAGCTTATGGAGTTTTGAATTGCTGCTTCTGACTATACCCCTTATCATAGCACTTGTAAGGGCACTTGTATTGTTGTCTCCGAGTATAATACTGCTCAGTACATTTTCAAGCTTTTCATTTCCGAGATCGAGTTCTGCTGCAATTATATTTGTCAGTCTGAATTGTGTATAGTATGTCTGAGCGCGAACTGAATACTCAAGCATTTCTTCAGACATATTACCGCTCACGATATCTTCTATACTGCACTTATATATGCCCGCTTCACGACAGTCCTTTATCATATTGAGGGCATTCTCCATATGCGGGGCATAATCATCGGTACGCACCGATCTTCTCATGTAAGATGATGAATACTGCCATTTTGTCATATTGTCTATAGAGTATAAGAAGGCTTTTTTAAACTGCTCAGGTATGTAAAACTCTGTGATGCTTTTGTATTTTCCTTTAAAAATATCGCTTGGAACGTTTATTACTTTGTTTTTCAGATCTTCACATATTTCATCTGTAAATCTGTACAGATCCATTCTCGAATCAATGCTTCTTATCAGCTCCCAGGCATCAGTATCAAGTTTTTTCAATGCCTGCGCAGTTTCAGCCTCATACTGCTCCTTTATACTTTTGTATTCTTCTTCAGACAATTTATAATCCATTACCATAACCTCCCTGACAGCATAGTCAGTCTTACAAATGTAATAACTGACTGCTCTGTAAGTATAATATTTGTATCCAGTCCGCATAACTCATCATTATCAAGAAAAATTCTGTACAGCCCATCCTCAAATGACTGCAGAGCATTTTCTTCTGCCTGCACAGTATCAGCTTTTTTTTCACCGTAATTAACGCCGAAAGCAATTTTGCCTACCATGGCACTATCGTCCATACAGTCTTTATCAGGAACCTTCAGGTTGTCTTTTTCGTCAAAGCGTTTATTATATTCAGCCGTACAGATACCGACAGTCATAGTTATAAGTTCTCTGACTGTACATGGTACATTTTCAAACTCATAAGGAACAGAAATTATATTGTTTCGTCTTTTTGCTGCTTGTTTGATATTTATCTTAATTATCAGTGTTTTCTCCTCCTATACAGTATATTTTGTTTATTGTACCATATTATTGTTTAAAAAACAATTATATTTTTCTTTATTACAGTCAGAATATATTAAAAAACAATATGAATAACAAGCCCTGAAAATCAGAGACTATTATTGTATATACAAATATATATACAAAGGAGTCTTTATATGAAATTTAAAAGGGATAAAAATAAACAGCCGGATGAAGAAGCCGATATAGAGTCTTCAATCGTCAGAGGCGGCTTTGCATCAATGCAGCTGTTCTCATGGACTAACAGATAGTAAAATAACAAAGACAGCATCCGGACTTTTTTTAGTCTGGATGCTGTTATTTTCAGAGAACATATTCGCGTGAATATCTTCCGTCAGGTTTAATTATCTCATAGATGTCTGTCCCGTTTACAGCAAATACAAAATCTTTGTCAGTTGGCGTAAAGCTTATATTCAGCTCTTTTCCTTTGCGGCATGCAGTAATACTGAATATAATATTTCCGTCGCAGTCAGCTACTTCAGTTTCTGCTTTACCATCGCCCGTACTGTAGAGAGTTACAACACAATTTTTGATATAATCATACTCAAAATTATCTTTAAAATCACCATATACAATAATACTCGAGTCTCTGACAAGAAGAGGCATTTCCATATATGTACATTTCTTATTTATATATCTTGCGCCGTTATATTTCTCATTTGTAATAATGTCTGTCCATATTCCTTCAGGAAGATAAAACTTAGCTTCTGAGCGGTCATTGAAAACAGGAGCGGCAAGAAGACTGTCTCCAAGCATATACTGCTTATCCAGTGTAAGACATACCGGATCATCCGGAAATTCAAGAAACATTGCACGCATCATAGGTATCCCGGTAACCGAAGTTTTAACTGCCTGATTATACAGATACGGCATCAGCCTGCCTTTGAGCTTGGTGAAAAATCTCAGTACATCTACTGATTCATCATCAAAGAGCCAGGGAACACGGTATGTAGAATTTCCATGGAGTCTGCTGTGAGTTGACAAAAGACCGAATGCACACCAGCGCTTATATATATCCGGAGTGGCTGTTTCTTCAAAGCCGCCTATATCATGACTGAAAAATCCAAAACCGCTGCAGCACAGAGACAGGCCGCCCCGAAGGGACTCAGCCATCGATGAATATCTGGCTGTGCAGTCTCCGCCCCAGTGAACAGGATATTTCTGGCATCCCGCAGTAGCACTTCTGGAAAATACACATGCTTTGTTTTTTCCATATCTCTTTTCAAGTACACTGAAAACAGTCTTGTTATAGAGATACGAATAGTAATTATGCATACTTACCGGATCCATGTTGTTGAAGTAACGTACATTGTGAGGGATACGTTCACCGAAATCAGTCTTAAAATTAGTAATACCCATATCACACAGCTTCTCAAGCTTCTGACTGTACCATATGCAGGCATCAGGATTTGTAAAGTCTACTATTGCCATACCGGGCTGCCAGAGATCACACTGAAAAATACTTCCGTCCGTATTTCTGAGGAAATAACCGCCGGCGACACCCTCATCAAATAAAGCTGAGCGCTGAGCTATATATGGATTTATCCAGACACATACAGAAATTCCTCTGCTTGTGATTTTTTCTATCATTTTTTCAGGTTCAGGAAAAGCATCCCTGTTCCATTCAAAATTTGTCCATTCATATTCTTTCATCCACAGACAATCAAAATGAAAAACCTGCAGCGGAATATCTCTTTGTTTCATTCCGTCGATGAACGACATTACCGTTTTCTCATTATACTCAGTAATAAATGAAGTTGAAAGCCATAATCCGAATGTATATGCCGGAGGAAGGGAAGGTCGTCCTGTAAGTGCAGTATATCTCATCAGTACTTCCTTCGGGTCCTTGCCTGCAATAATATAATACTCCAGTCGTTCACCGCGCAGTGAAAACGATACTCCGGATACTATATCAGAAGCTGCCTCAAACGATACTCTGTCGCTGCTGTTGACAAATACTCCGTAACCTGCTGATGAAATATAGAACGGAACAGATTTATAACTCTGGTCTGTACATGTTCCTCCGTCACAGTTCCAGATATCTGCTGTCTGTCCGTTTTTTATAAAAGGCGTAAACTTTTCACCGAACCCATAAATATATTCGTCAGGATCAAGATCAAGAAGTTCCCGTATATATGTTCCTTTTGTATCAGACGGACACATCCAGAACGGGTATAAGTCACTATCAGGATCTGACGGAAAACTTAAGTTTTCAGATATGTATGCTGTGCTTCGGGGTCCGTTTGCAGTCAGCCTTCTGTCTGAGTAAAAAAACTCTGCAAGTCTGTCTGAGCCTTTGCTTATGACTGCTCTCAGGGAACCTGCAGATATCTCCACATTTTCTTCATTTTCGCTGACCTGAGCCGTAAAGCCGTTATCCTCACTGAGTTCAAATTCCGGCTTATTATCAGCAGATCCTTTAAAATGAACAATGCTTACCTTTATAATGTTTTCAGCTGCTGACGAGTATGTTACCTCAAGATTCGGGCCTGACAGAGTCATTCCTTTATTGCTCACAACATATGGAGTATACAGAACATTTATGCAGTTATTGCAGCAGCTTACAGCATATGGCTGTTTCAGATAAGTTATATTGTATTTTCTTTTATTCATCCAGTATCCATCTGTAAATTTCATTGTACACCTCGTCTTTTTTATAATAAATTATTCTATAATAATAACATATTATGAGGTAATTTGTCCATGAATAGTTATTTAAAATATGTAAGCGGAATTGTACACCTGAAAAAATCTTTCATTTCAGTTATATTGTTATTTTTCAGCGGAAGAAAGCATTAGTTTGTTGAAATCTGTAATAATAAATGCTATAATTTATATATATCATCTGAAAGGAATAAGTGTAAAAGTATGAAAGATAAAAACAAAAAGGTCAAGCAGCATACTATTGCTACTGATTCGTTACTATATATATTTACAGCATTGCTTATTATTTACATATCAAGAGGTAAAGTCAGCATAAATGTAGCCGGCATCATTGTTGATTCAGGCAGATCAAGCGGGATTCTCTCAGTACTGCTTACGCTGTATTCAGCTCATGTAGTGCTCAGGTGCAAAAAAAGCGGGATGATAAATTCACTTATACTGAATATAACCGAAATACTTATGTTGTCAAGTACGATTTTTATCAAAAAGTCACTGGAAGCAACCCCCGGTATAGCTATTGTAGCAGGTGGGATCGGAGTCACAGTTCTAATCAGGCATTTTCAGATCGAAAGTGATAAAAATGAAGAGAAGCTCGAGAATCTTGTATATCTGGATCCTCTTACAAATATTCCGAACAGAAGATACTTTATGAAGAAGCTTTCAGAACTCTCTGAAAAACCCGGATGTCATTTTGCACTTGTATTTATAGACCTTGATAATTTCAAGGCCATCAATGATACCTCCGGTCATGAAACAGGGGACTGCGTTCTGAACGAAGTAGTAAAAAGATGGAATATGCAGAAGCGAAAAAATGAATTTATGGCAAGACTCGGAGGAGACGAATTTGCTGTAGTAATTCCTGATTACACAAATGAAAATATACTAAGAAACAGAGTAGAATCCTTCAGCGTCGCTCTGAATGAAAAGTTTTACTGCAACGGCAGAAATATTTTTATGTCGGCCTGCATGGGTGTTGTAAGATATCCATATGACAGCACGGACATCAACTCTGTTTTCAAATACTCTGATATCGCTATGTACAATGCTAAAAACTCAGGTAAAAAAGGGATCAGCTACTTTGAACATTCTATGGTTTCCGGAATAGAAAAAGCAGCCGATATATTTGATCAGATAAACTATTCTCTGGAAAATGAACTTTTTTATATAGTATATCAGCCGCAGTTCAGTCTCAGAGATAATGAACTGAGAGGTTTTGAAGCACTGATAAGAATGAAGGATAAGGATGGCAGTCTGGTAAGTTCAGATTTATTTATTCCACTTGCCGAAAAAAACGGGCTTATAAGAGATGTTGAGTGCTGGGTGCTGAGCAGAGCACTTAATCAGTTCAAACCGATACTTGAAAAGTGCAACAGAAAAATTACACTGTCCATAAATATTTCAGCAGTTCATATACTTCACAATGAGTTTATCAATGATATAAACCTTGCACTTGAGGTTTCTGATTTTCCTCCTGAAAATCTGGAACTTGAAATAACTGAATCTGCTTTTCTCGTATCTGTAAATGACGCTGTCCGCAAGATCAATATACTGAAAAAATCAGGCATAAAGATCGCTCTTGATGACTTCGGAACCGGATACGCTTCTCTTACATATATCACCAAGCTGCCGATAGATCTTCTCAAAATAGATAAATCATTTATAGAAGCTATTAATGATAATCCTGACTACGACAGTATAAAGTTTATAAATACTATAATTTCAATGGCCCACATACTGAATTTTTCAGTAATAGCTGAAGGCGTGGAAACACAAAAGCAGCTGACCGAACTAACAAATATGGACTGTGACTATATGCAGGGATTTCTTAAGGGAAGACCTGTCAGCTTAAGGGAAGCTGAGGAGTTGTTTCTCTCTTGACATATATGGTATAATATAACCAGACATGTTTTGTTAATTTAAAGGATGATTATTTAAAGGAGGTAAAAATGTTACTTAATTCACTGCTTATTCAGATGGCTGTTATGGCCGCAGGCTCTCCTGCAACAGGAGATCAGCGAAATACAACGCTTCCGATAGTTTTCGGAATTATAGCTCTAGTACTTATCGCCGGAAGCATTGTTGCCGGTGCCGTTTCGAAAAAAGATAAAAATAATAAAAAGAAATAATTATACTCATTAAAAATCCCGCTGCATTTTCGCAAGCGGGATTTTTAATGTATATAAACAGATTTGAACACATATTATTAATTGACACATAATAAAAAATAAGGTCGGTGTCATAAAAAATTATAATATATACCGGGAGGTTCAAATGAAGAAATATTATCCGGAGGGAATGCTGTACGACACTGAAGACAACAAAAGCACAATTAAAGACATAAACTGTCTTATGGAAGCTATCGACACAGGTAAAATAATTGAAGCGTATGCCATGATATGTGACAATGATCATAATCTGATCGTTGATCTGCCATGTATCAGAGGCGTTATTCCAAGGCTTGAGGGTGCAGTGGGAATTGAAGACGGTTCTACAAGGGATATTGCACTCATATCAAGGGTAAGCAAGCCTGTCTGTTTTAAGGTCCTCAGAATAGATACTGACAAATATGGAAGGCAGACAGCCGTTCTGTCCAGAAAAGCAGCACAAGAGGAGTGCCTTATAAAATATCTCGGAAAACTCTCATGCGGAGATATAATACCGGCACGGATTACGCATATTGAACAGTTCGGATGCTTTGTTGACATCGGATGCGGAATCCCGTCAATGATACCTATAGACGCTATATCGATCTCAAGAATATCTCACCCGCGTGACCGTTTCCACGTTATGCAGGACGTCCGTGCTGTAGTCAAAAGCATTGACAATGACTCAGACCATCTGCGGATCAATCTTTCACACAAAGAGCTGCTCGGAACATGGGAAGAGAATGCATCTATGTTCAAGGCAGGCGAAACGGTTGCAGGTATTGTCAGATCAGTAGAAAATTACGGAATATTTATCGAGCTTACACCAAATCTTGCGGGCCTGGCTGAACCAAAAGAAAACGTAAAAGTCGGTCAGCATGCGAGTGTTTACATAAAAGCTCTTATTCCGGAAAAAATGAAAGTCAAACTGATCATTGTAGACGTCTTTGATGATATACCAAGGAATACTGATATAAAATATTTTATTACAGGCAATCACATAGATAACTGGAAATATACAACTGACAGCGCTGAAAAAATAATAGAGAGCACATTTACTGACTGCTGATCTTTTTTCTGTATTCCAGTGCTGCCTGCTCCTGCTTGTTGCTTCCGAACCGGTAATACTTTTTATCCTTAAGTTCATCCGGAAGGTACTGCTGACTAACATAATTATTTTTGTAGTTATGCGGAAATTTGTATCCGTCGGATCTTCCGAGAGAGGATGCCCCTGAATAATGACCGTCCATAAGATATGCAGGTATTTCACCATAGTTTCCTTTTCTGACATCTTCTATCGCAGCATCAACAGCAGTCACAGCAGTATTGGACTTAGGAGAAGTGCACAGAAGAATAACAGCCTGTGCCAGGGGAATACGTGCTTCCGGTATACCAAGCTGCAGGGCACTGTCAACACAGGATTTTACTATAACAACAGCCATAGGGTATGCAAGACCGATATCCTCACTGGCTATAACAAGAAGACGCCTGCACACAGATATAAGATCCGAGGCTTCAAGAAGCCTTGCAAGATAATGAAGAGCCGCATTTTCATCAGAACCTCTTATAGATTTCTGAAAAGCAGATAAAATATTGTAATGCTGTTCACCGTCACGGTCATACCTCATACTGCTTCTCTGAGACAATGACTTTGCAGTTTCAAGAGTAATAAATACTCCGTCTTTTTCAATATCTCCGGCGAGAGTGCATAACTCAGCTGCACTTACTGCTTTTCTTACGTCACCGCCGCATGCAGCCGAAATGTGCTGAGCAACTCCGTCTTCCATTGTGATATGATACCCGTTTTCCGATTCAAGAATGGCGAATGCACGTCTGACTGCTTTCAGGATCTCATCTGCGCTGACAGGCTTGAACTCAAAAACAGTTGAGCGGCTTATGAGTGCATTGAAAACACTGAAATACGGATTTTCAGTAGTCGATGCAATAAGTGTTATATCACCGTTTTCTATATATTCAAGCAGCACCTGCTGCTGCTTTTTATTTAAGTACTGTATTTCATCAAGATACAGAAGAATACCCTCACATCCGGAAAAAGTCTGCGTCTGAGCAATAATGTCCCTGATATCAGACGAAGAAGCTGTTGTTCCGTTGAGTTTATAAAGCGTCATTCCTGCATTTTCAGCGATTATGCGGGCTACTGTAGTTTTACCGGTACCTGATGGTCCGAAAAAAATCATATTTGATATCTGGCCGCTTTCGATAATACGTCGGAGCGGTCTGTTTTTTTGCAAAAGATGACTCTGACCGACTACGTCATCAAGTTTTTTCGGACGTATTCTGTCTGCAATAGGCGTTTTCATCTAAATGACACCCCGGTCTTCATTTTTATTTTTTTTACTTTTTTTATATCTGTAGCAGACCAGATACAGAAGGGCATTGTTATTACCGGTAATCCGTGCTGTCATAATATAATCATCAATGTTATTCATGTCTATAAATTCAAGAGCACCGAATTTCATAAGCATTTCAACATTATCCGATTTTATAAAGTATTCAATAAACCTGTCCGAGTATGAACCAAGGCAGGATAAATATGAAAATCTGGCAACAGCACTAAGCTCAACAGGATTCTGAAGTCTGAAAAGAGCAATTTTTATTTTTCCTATCAGAGGGATCCGGGAAGAAAACAGTGAATCGTATTTATCCCATGTAAAGTTTTTATCGCAGATCTTAACATAATCGGAATACAAACCTTTTTCATCACGCGGTATATATACAAAAATAGTTTTAACAAGTCTGGATCTGACAGAGGAGTTTTCCTGAAAAAAGAGTTCCGGCAGAAAACCTATCTTTTTTGTAAGCCGGTCATAAAAAGAAATACTGATACCACTTAGTTTCATACAGCCTTCAAATGCATTATCAGCCATTGAAACCAATGAATCAGTTACTGTAACAGCCTCAAGATCTCTGCAGTTAAAAAAAGCTGAGTCGGAAATCTTTGTTACGGTAGGAGGCATTTCAATCCGTGAGAGACTTGTACAAGAAGCAAACGCACCGGATGAAATTTCAGTAAGCCCGTGAGGCAGACTCACGTCAGACAGAAGTTTGCAGCTGTCTGAGCTGCTGTGTCCTGCAAAAGCCCTGAATCCGATACCCCTGACCGGATTGCCGTCAATTGCCTGCGGTATACTGATTTCACGGCAGCTGTTGTCAGTCACACCCGTGATCGTAATTCCTTTATCGCCGAGCTCATATTTCAGATTCCCAAATTCGTACATCATAAAAGTCTGCTCCCTGCAAATATATTTTTAAATTATTTCAGGGGCATACTGTGCCCCTGAAATACAAAATTCTTAAAATGTCTTGCTCTTATTCATAAAGAGGATACTTTTTACAGATCTCTGTAACACCAGCTCTGATAGCATCAGCATTTGCTTCAAAATCAGTTGCTGTAAGATAAATGAATTCTGCAATTTTGACCATATCTTCTTCCTTAAGGCCTCTGCTTGTTACAGCAGGTGTACCTATACGTATACCGCTTGTTACAAACGGGCTCTGAGGATCATTTGGTACAGCATTTTTATTTACAGTTATATAAACCTCATCAAGTCTGTGTTCCAGTTCTTTTCCCGTAATATTGAATGACTGCAGATCAACAAGCATAAGATGGTTGTCAGTACCGCCTGATACAAGATTGAATCCTTTTTCCATAAGTGAAGAAGCAAGAACCTGTGCATTCTTTACGATCTGCTGCTGATAAGTCCTGAAGCTGTCAGAAAGTGCCTCACCGAAGCAGACAGCCTTTGCGGCAATTATATGCATAAGCGGGCCGCCCTGAGTACCAGGGAATATTGCCTTGTTGATCTTCTTTGCAAGATCTTCATTGTTTGTCAGAATAAGACCGCCTCTTGGTCCTCTGAGTGTCTTATGTGTTGTTGTAGTAACAATATCAGCATATGGAACAGGAGATTCATGAACACCGGCAGCTACCAGTCCGGCAATATGAGCCATATCAACCATCAGGTATGCACCGTTTGCCTTTGCAATCTCGGAAATTCTCTTGAAATCAATAGCTCTCGGATATGCACTTGCACCTGCAACTATGAGCTTCGGTTTGTTTTCCTGTGCAAGTTTCTCAAGAACATCATAATCTATTTTTCCGTCATCACCGAGGCCATATGAAACAAAGTTGAAGTATTTGCCTGAAAGGTTTACAGGGGATCCGTGTGTCAGATGACCGCCATGTGCAAGACTCATTCCAAGTACAGTATCACCTGGTTCAAGAAGAGCAAAATAAACAGCTGTGTTTGCCTGAGCTCCGGAATGAGGCTGAACATTTGCATAGTTTGCACCAAAAAGCTTTTTAGCTCTCTCTATTGCAATTGTTTCAACTACGTCTACACATTCACATCCGCCGTAGTAACGTTTTCCCGGATAACCTTCCGCATACTTGTTTGTAAGTACTGAGCCCATAGCTGCCATAACAGCCGGAGAAACTATGTTTTCACTTGCTATCAGTTCAAGATTACGTCTCTGTCTTGCAAGTTCCTTCTGCATTGCTTCAGATATTTCAGGGTCTGTCTGAGCAATAAATCCGATTGAATCCATTAGATTTTCGTACATTGTATAAAACTCCTTATTCAATAAAAATTCTATTGGTAATAGATATATTAATTATATACTATTATTCTTGTAATTACAATAATGAAATTATTATTTTTCTTTTAAATGTATCACTCTCTCAGAAATGTCTTATAATACTTGTTCGTATTGTCAACAAAGATACAATAGTGATCCTATCTTCGCAATTAATAATATAAAAATTGTAATTTAGTAGTTGAAAAAAATCTAAACCTATGGTATAATAAACATGTTTATGGATTGCTTGAAAATAATAAATATTTACAATATAATTACACAGCTTTTTATATACCGTGCTGTGAGAAATGAGGTTATATCATGAAAAAAGTACTACATAAAGTATTATCTTATATGACTTTTTCAGCTGTAGCATTTGCTGCATTCAGTCCCTTAAAGGTCAGCGCTGCTACTAAGGATGATGTTATTTCTGCTACAATGGGAACAAATCTTCCTAAGGAAACTATTCAGCAGGGCATTAATTATCTCAATACAAAAGAATTTACATCTGAACAATATGACCAGATGTTGGCAGAAATTCAAAAATACACTCAGGATCAGGATAAAAATATACAGGACGAACTAGAGAATAAGAATCCACCTGCTGAAGACAGCAGCAGTTCTGCCGGGCAGGACAGTACAGCAGAACAGGGTGGTACAACAGACAGTTCATCCGCCGGTTCCGGGGACAGCAGCCAGTCATCAGACAGCATTGTAAGCGAAAAGGTCGATGACTTTATGAATATGACCCAGGCTGAAAAGGAAGAATACATAAACAACCTGACTCCACAGCAGAAAAATGAAATAATCAAGAATATGGACAAGGATAAACAGATGGAGATAGTAAACGGTATTATATCTGTCGGTGAGCAATTCGGAATGCACATTACTGTTGATGACTTCCAGGATAATACACTTACATACTCTGTCAGAGATTCTGAAGGAAAAGTTGTCGATATATCTTCAGTCGGTGTCATTGTTGATGATACAGGCCTTGACTATTCAAAACTTATCTTAGGTTCTGCGGCGGTTATCCTTCTTTCATGCGGTGCTGTAGCTGCATTTGCCTATGTGATGGGTCACAGAAAAGAAAACTTCGGAGGCTCTGAAAATGATCAGTAAAAAACGCACGCATCATCACAGAGCCACTCCAAAATTTGTCCTGATACTTACACCGGTTTTTATACTTCTTATATGCTGCGCACTTATTATCCTGCTGAACATACCGGTATATAACAAGACTCAGACATACATAAATGTAATATTCAGCGATAAGCTTAAATCAAATACAACAGCATCTCAATCAATATCAGTTGATAAAAACATAAAAACATACGAAGATACGCAGGCAGACGTAGCGCAGAATGGTGAGATTATCCGTCCTAAATTCGGAGATCAGTATGGAATGATATCATGTGATGCAATAAACCTTTATGTTCCGCTGTACTGGGGTTCAAGCGATACGCTTCTGAAAAACGGTGCCTGTCAGTCAACAGCTTCTTTCGTGCTGGGGGAAAAAGGCAATGTAGTTATCTCTGCTCATGTCAATACCTTCTTTGCGGATCTGAACAAACTTAAAGAAAATGATATGATCACAATAAACACATCATACGGAAAATTCACCTATAAAGTAACAGAACAGGTTACATTTGAAAAAACCAATAAAAAATATGTTACCCCGTCTGAAGAGGACAAACTTACTTTGTACACATGTGTGCCGCATATCCTCGGACCGTCTGATGAACGTCTCGCAGTAATATGCGAACCTGTTGAAAAACTGTTCTCAAATCAATAAAACAGCTGTAATATAAAGGAGATGCACAAATGCACAAACTCAGGAACTATGTTTTATGTGTTTTTATAAGTATAGCACTTTTCTTTTCGCTTCTTGCAACTCAGGCTGTTTTCTTTGTAAAGATCTCAGTTATGAATTCAAAATCATACTGCAGTATAGTTGAGGAAGGAAGTATCACATTCAATGTTTATAAGCAGCTTGAATCATATTATGATATGACATCAAATACCACCGGTATCTCTTCGGAGGTGTTTATGAACAATCTTACTCCCAGCTGCCTTAAAACTATTATCCTCAGCTGCATTCAGAACGGATTTGAATATATTAACGGAACTACTGATAAACTCGAATATTCAAGCTTTGAACTCAACGGACTCAACAAAGATTTAGAGCAGGTATTCAGTGAATATGCTGATGATAACTCGATTGAAAAAGATGCCGAATACAACACCAGGGTCAATGACTTTATTTCTCAGAATGAAGCTGCAGTTTTTGAAACTGCAGATGTATATCAGTTTACGACACTCGATAAAATGGGATACCTGAAAACCATGAGAACACTTAACAGGTATTTTAACGCTGGAATGTTTTTATCTGTTCTTCTGACAGCTGTCCTTATTGTCTGTCTTTTCCTTGCAAACAAAAAGAACAAGAGAAACTGTACATACTGGATCGGAATATCCCTTTCACTGTCATCGCTTATATGTCTTGCAGGAGCATCATATCTTAACTTTTCAGGTTACTTTAACAGATTTGCCGTTAAATCTCCTCATATCTACACTGCGATCACAAGTATACTTCACAAGTTTTCTCAGCAGCTTATTATAGTTAATGTTATTTTACTTGCTGCAGGTGTCGGTATGATAGTATACTTTATTTTCAGAGGCAAGGACAAGCGTTATGAAGGAATGGATAATATTCATCATCATCGCCATCATCACCATCATCATAGTACTGAATCCAGTCAGTCACAGCAGAACTGACATTAAGTACAAAAACCACATCAGACGGCTGCATATATTATGTTCCGTCTGATTTTTTTTAAGTATAAAATAAGGATATCGGAGATAAAAATGGACAAGTACTCAATATTAAAAAAATATTTTGGTCACAGTGAATTTCGAAGCGGACAGTCAGAAATAATTGACAACATTATGTCCGGACGTGATGTACTGGGCATAATGCCGACTGGTGCAGGTAAATCCATATGCTATCAGATACCGGCTCTTATGCTTGAAGGGCTCACCCTTGTAGTATCACCGCTTATATCACTTATGAAAGACCAGGTGGCAGCTCTGAGCGATTCAGGAATAAACGCTGCATTTCTCAACAGTACACTTTCATCAGTCCAATACCGGGAAGTAATTGAAAATGCATGCGACGGAAGATATAAGATCCTGTATATCGCTCCGGAACGTCTGGGAACCGATGCTGCAAAAGAAATAAGCAGGCACGTTAAAATTTCTATGATAACTGTAGACGAGGCCCACTGCGTATCTCAGTGGGGACAGGACTTCAGACCGAGCTATCTTAAAATAGTTGAGTACATAGAAACACTGCCTTACAGACCAATTATAAGCGCATTTACCGCTACAGCCACGGCAGAGGTAAGAGATGACATTATTCTGATCCTCAATCAGACAGATCCCTTTGTAATGACAACAAGCTTTGACAGAAAAAATCTCCACTTCAGTGTTATGCGTGCAAATGATAAAATGAAGCAGCTGCTCAGTATTATAAGAAGCAAACCGGACGAATGCGGTATCGTCTACTGCTCAACACGTAAAAACGTTGAGAGTGTCTGTGAGTTTCTCAATGATAACTCCTGCAAAGCAGTCAGATACCATGCGGGTCTGAGTGATGATGAACGAAGTATAAACCAGGACGATTTTCTCTATGACAGAACCCCTGTCATGGTAGCCACCAATGCTTTTGGCATGGGTATAGACAAGTCAAATGTCACATTTGTTATCCATTATAATATGCCTAAAAATCTTGAGAGCTACTATCAGGAAGCCGGCCGTGCCGGTCGTGACGGCAGCCCGTCTGAATGCATTATCCTTTACAGCCCTCAGGATGTAAGGACAAATCAGTTTCTTATCGACAACTCTGACGAGGTCAATTCTGAACTGACGCCTCAGATGCGTCAGTCAGTCAGGGAAAAGGATCATGAACGCCTGAAGCTGATGACATTTTACTGTACTACAAATGACTGTCTGAGGGGATATATACTTAAATATTTCGGTGAACAGGCACCTGCTTACTGCTCAAACTGTTCAAACTGCAATACAAACTTTGAAACGGCAGATATAACAAAACAGGCAATGATCATTATCTCCTGTGTTTACAGAATTGCACAGAGAAGACGTTCATTCGGAAGAAATATGATCATCGATATTCTTCACGGCAGCAAAAATGAAAAAATAAGAAGGATGGAGCTCGACACCCTTTCGACCTATGGTTTAATGGCTGATATACCGGTGCACAGGATAAGGACATTTATTGATTATCTTATTGAAAAACAGTACCTGTCACTGTCTGATGATGAATACAGCATAGTAAAGCTTACACCAAGCTGTGCACAAATCCTTAAAGGGCACATTAAAATAACCATGAAGCTTCCTAAACCAAAAGAGAAAAAGGCTGCAGAGAAAAGTACTAATAAAGATAAAAATGAAAATATATTTGATATAGACCATGATCTTTTCATGGAACTTAAAACGCTCAGAAACAAGCTTGCATCGCAGGCACATGTTCCGGCGTACATTATTTTTGCTGATGCGGCACTCAGGGATATGTGCAGAAAAATGCCTGTAAACAGGGATCAATTTCTTCAGGTCTCAGGAGTCGGACAGGCAAAGGCAGAAAAATATTGCGAGAGTTTCACAGAAATTATTGCGCGACATAAAAATAAATGATATAATTACTAATGTATTGTATACAAATTTAACAATTAAAAATGTATGATATAAGAGGGAATAATGAATAAAACTCAAAAGCACATTATTATGATTCCGGCAATGCTTGATTTTCACTTTCCGCTTATCAGGCTTGCCTTCGAAGCACCCGAATATGAAATAGTCATACTTGAAAACAAAGAACAAATTAAAGAAACAGGACTCAGATATATACATAATGATCTTTGCTATCCTCTGGTTCTGATAGCAGGACAAATGATCAGTGCTCTTAAAAGCGGAAAATATGATCTCTCACGTGTATGGCTGCTTATTCCTCAGGCAGGTGATGCCTGCAGAGGATCAAACTATATACACATGCTAAGGCGCGCTGTGGATAATGCCGGATTTCATGACATACCTGTCATGTCACTCAATGTAACAGGGCTTGAAAGCAAAAACAGATTTCATGTACGGCCTGTTATGATAAGAAAGGCTATTGCAGCTCTGTTTTACAGTGATCTGCTTTTTGCACTTTACAATCAGCTGGTTCCTTATGAAGCAGATGCAGGAAGTGTCGATAAAAAAGTTCACGAATGGAGAAATGTGCTGACGCAACAGATCCGAAGCGGACATGGCTTATCTGCAAAATCTATAAAAAATACCATGAATATGATTGCAGAGGATTTCAGACACATTAAATTACTTGATATAAAGCTTAACAAAATCGGCATAGCAGGTGAACTTTACGTAAAATACTGCAGTCTGGGCAACAATGACCTCTGCCCGCACCTGATCCGGAAAAAGTGTGAATACATTGTAAGCGGACTTTCGTGGTACGTGCTGTATTATATAGATACACATCTTGCTCATGAAAATCCTGTTGTCACAAAAGCTGCAGGGCTGTTCTCTGCTTATCTTGTTTCACTTCAGCGTTCTGTGGTGGATATACTGCGAAAGAACGGATTTGTATCGCTGGATGCTTTTGATGAATATAAACGAAATGCCGGCGGACTTATTAGTTTCACTTTTGAAACGGCTGATGGCTGGCTTATCGGTGCAGACATATGCAATTACAGCAGATGCGGATATAAGAAAATTATCGCTGCCCAGCCATTTGAATGTATGCCTAATCATGTATGCGGAAAAGGGATCTACAGATCACTTCAGAAAAAGCTGGGTGATGTCAGCATATCAAGTATCGATTATGATACATCGCTGCCTCAGGTCAATATTCATAACAGAATACAGATGCTGCTTGACAGCTAAATAAATATATTAAAGGAAATGAGAACAATATGTTTAACATACCAATGAAAACAAAACCGCCCGCAAGTCTGGACAAAATGACTCAGAACGAAGTAAAAATAACAATGCCTCAGGATCTCGGATTTGCAGCACACACAGCTGCTATGCAGCAGTCAGCTTCCTCATCAGGCACAGCAGCTGCCGGTTCTTCACTCAGTCAGCAAAGCTATGGTAATCAGCAAAATCAGTATAACAATCAACAGACTCAGAACCGTACTCAGCAGCCATACGGCAATCAGCAGGGCTACGGTGCCGGACAGAATCAGTATAACAATCAACAATCTCAGAACCGTACTCAGCAGCCGCAGAATACTTCACCTGCTGCTCCTGTCAGAAAAAGGCCGGCACTGCCGCCGCCTGCAAAGCTTCTGAGAAAAGGAGAAAAATTCAGTCTGACAAAAAATGCTCCCGGCACTTCATCATTACGTGTAGGAATAGGATGGGATTTTTCAACCTCAACTGCCTATGACGTAGATATCGAAGCATTTATGCTCAATGAAAAGGAAGTAGTTCCGGACGACAGCTGGATTGTATTTTACGGACAGCTTCAGAGTCCTGACCGCAGTGTCACACACAGAGGCGACAGCAGCAGCAGCGGCAGCAATGAGCCGGACTGTGAACAGATAGATATCAATCTGACTTCTATAGATAAGAGAATAACAAAAATAGCTCTTGTTGTTACTATAAATGAAGCAAAGCTTCACGGATATAATTTCAGCGGTATTAAAAATGCTTACATACGTATTTCCGACCTTAACACAAAAAAAGAAATAGTCAGATACGAACTCACAGATTATTACAGAGAAGTTGTATCCATGGTAGTAGGTGAGCTTTACTTCAGAAACGGTGAATGGAGATTCAATCCTGTAGGTATGGGAACCGGCGATGACCTTGAAGGACTTTGCAACAGATACGGAATAGAAGTTATTTAAAACAACTAGTGGAGGATAAAAAGAATGATACATTTAAAAACTGTCAATGAACTTACATTAAGTGCCGAATGCGACGGAAGCGGCATATTGTTTACAAAAACCGGTGCGATGATCGGATTTTACGGAGACTGCAAATTTGATAAGGTTGTACTCGGACCAACAGGATCACCTATGCAGGCACTGCTTGGTCAGCTGGGCAGACGTCTTACAGGCGAAAACATTCCTCTTATGAAGGTTATTTCAAACGGACCTACAGAGGGATATTTTGCATGTCAGGCAAAACATGTTACTGTAGTAGAGCTTCAGGTAGGTCAGGAGCTGATGGTTGAAAGTGAGGATCTTCTTGCATTTACAGACGCTGTAGATTACGGTCTGAAGGCGATCGGATGCGGTATCATTTCACAGAAGGGCCTTTTTACAACAAAACTTACAGGCAAGGGAGCAGGTGCTCAGGCAGCATTTATGACAAACGGCAACCCGATCATAATGGATACTCCATGCTGTGTTGACCCGGATGCAATGGTCGCATTTACCGGACCTGAACCTCAGTTCAAATCTGACGTTTCATGGAAAACATTCCTCGGTCAGAGCAGCGGTGAATCATATATGCTTGATTACCGTACACCTGGCTTCAAGGTAGTTATCCAGCCATATGAAAGACACAGCGGTATTGATGTCGGAATAGACAACCACGGTGCCGGAGCATATGTTCAGAGAAACACTCTTTTCAGATAAATATAAAACATGTAATGGACATCTGATTTATATAATTTTTAAATCAGGTGTCCATATTTCTTGTTTTTTATCTTAAAAAATGATATAATTAAAAAATAAGTATTTATAAAAGAATAGAAATTAAGTTATAAGGAGAAATGATGGTTCAACCGTATAACCATCAGATTTGTCTATGAAAAAATGGAGCATTGGTAAACCTGATCCTGATGTTGTAAAATCTCTGATGAACAGCAGCGATCTGAGCCGTCTTTGTGCACAGGTACTGGCATCACGCTCAATCACCAATATAGAACAAGCATCAAGGCTTTTACAAACAACAGGACTTGAAGATCCTTTCGTACTTAAGGACATGGAGAAAGCAGCAGAAATAATTAATAATGCAATCAATGACGGAATAAAAATATGCATTTACGGCGATTATGACTGTGACGGCGTTACTTCGTCGGTTATGCTCTTCTCTTATCTGGAATGTCTTGGAGCAGATGTGGATTTCTATATTCCTGAACGAAGCGAAGGATACGGACTGAATGAGGCAGCCGTAAAAAGCATAGCTGATAACGGAACTCAGCTTATAATTACAGTTGATAACGGAATTTCTGCTGTAAATGAAGCAGATCTTATCAGTGAGCTGGGCATGCAGCTTATCATAACGGATCACCACCAGCCGGGAGAAGTAATTCCGAATGCACAGGCTGTGATCAATCCGCATCAGAGCGACTGTCCTTCATCATTTAAAAATCTCTGTGGTGCCGGTGTTACACTCAAGCTTATTGCAGCTCTTGAAGGCGGGGATTACGAAACTGCAATGGAACAGTTCGGTGATCTTGCAGCGATAGGAACAGTAGGGGACATTGTTTCTCTGACAGGAGAAAACAGATATATTGTTCAGTACGGAACTGAGCTAATTAAAAACACAGAACGATGTGGTCTTATTGAGCTTATGAGGGTTTCAGGACTTCTGGGCGATGATGATGTCTGTCATGATCTTAGTTCTGAGTCAATAGCTTTTATGCTTGTTCCGAGAATAAATGCTGCGGGACGCTTCGGCTCTCCTAAGCAGGCATTTTCACTTCTTAACTGTGACGATCCCGAAGAAGCAGAGGTTCTGGCCGGGAAGCTCAACTGCCTTAATAATGACAGAAAAAAAGTTGAAGAGGATATAATGAATGAAATATCAGCCTCTATCGAACGGGATCCTCAGATTCTGTCACAGCGTGTTCTTGTATTCAGCGGTGAGGGATGGCACCACGGCGTAATAGGAATAGTTGCATCAAAACTTATAGACAAATACGGCAAGCCATGCTTTGTTATTACACGTGAGGGTGAACAGTCAAGAGGATCTGCAAGATCATTCGGTGACTTTTCCGTCTATGACTCTCTCTGTGCATGCTCTGAGCTTCTCATAAAATTCGGCGGTCATCCGGGTGCCGGAGGATTTTCACTGGACACCGGCGATATAGAAGCCTTTACAGACTCACTATACAGATATGCATTTAAAGAACATAATACAATGCCGGCATATACTGTATGCGCTGATAAGCTTTTATTACCTGAAGAGGCAACAGTAGAAAACGCTGAAAGTCTTCATGCACTTGAACCATTCGGGGAGGACAACAGAAAACCTCTGTTTGCTGTTCTTGGCGCTGTTGTCACTGATATAGTACCACTGGCAAAGGGTGCACATACAAAGCTCCGGCTCAGCTACGGAAATCTGAGCATTTGCGCACTGATGTTCCGGACAAGGACATGCGACCTTAAAATAAATATCCGGGACAAATATGATTTTATAGCATCTCTTGATGTCAATACTTTCAAAGGAAATAAAAGTTTAAACCTGCTTGTGTGTGATTACCGTAAAAGCGGGATCAGGCAGGAGGCATATTTCGCTGCAAATTCAGCTTATGAAAAATATCTTCGTGATGAACCGCTTCCGGATGCATATTATCAGAGAATGCTGCCGCAGCGCAATGATCTGATAAGCGTATATTCTCTTATCAGTGATGAACCTGCACCTATAGATTCAATATATATGAAAATTGATCAGAACAATATAAATTACTGCAAGCTAAGGATATGCATAGATATTTTTTCAGAAATGGAACTTATAAAACAGACATATTCTGATGCAAGCGTGTCAAAGCTACATATACACAACAAAGTTAATTTAGAAAATTCAAACATCCTAAGGGGGCTGCGTGAAAAATGGGGAACGAAAGCTGCACAATAAATATGCTGATCCAGAAGATCCTGGATGACGAAAAGCAATATGATATGAGTAAGATCATTTCAGCATATGAATTTGCCGCAAAGGCACATGAGGGTCAGAAAAGATCATCAGGAGAGCCATATATTGTTCATCCTGTATCAGTATCATTTATACTGCTTGATCTTGGTATGGATACAGATACGATATGCGCAGCAATGCTTCATGACGTCGTTGAGGACACACCGGTAACACTCGAAGAAATAAAAAAGCATTTTGGTCAGGACGTGGCAATGCTCGTAGACGGAGTTACAAAGCTGTCAAATGCACCTATTTTCAATAAAGACGAGCAGCTGGCAGAAAACGTACGAAAAATTCTTCTTGCCATGTCACAGGACATCAGGGTTATGATAATCAAGCTATGTGACAGACTGCACAATATGCGTACACTTGCATGCAGACCTGGTTTCAAGCAGCGCAAAACTGCACTTGAGACAATGAATATATATGCACCTATTGCACACCGTCTCGGGATCAGAGCAGTAAAGGAAGAACTTGAAGATCTTGCATTCAAGTATCTGGACCCGTATGCATATTCAGAAATAGAACATCTGCTTGAGATCAAAAAGGATGAGAGGGAAGCATTTATTGCTACTATCAAGTCAAAGATAGCAGAACGCTTCAAAACTGAAAAATTTGAAAAAGAACCGCAGATAGACGGACGTGTAAAGAGTATCTACGGTATATACAAAAAAATATATGTCAACAGAAAGAACATTGAAGAAGTCTACGACAAGTATGCTGTCAGAGTAATCGTTTCTACTGTCGCTGAGTGCTATAATGTTCTCGGAATTATCCACGATATGTTCACACCGATCCCCAACAGATTCAAGGACTATATATCAACGCCCAAGGCCAATATGTATCAGTCACTCCATACAAGTGTTCTCGGCCGTGAAGGTATCCCGTTTGAAGTACAGATACGTACGTGGGATATGCACTATACTGCAGAGTACGGAATTGCTGCACACTGGAAGTATAAAGAGGGAATACAGAGCAGAGACAAGATGGAGCAGAGACTGGCCTGGATAAGACAGGTTATTGAAGCGCAGCAGACTGCAGATGATGTTGAGGAAATCGTAAGAATAATAAAAACTGACCTTGCAACAGATGATATTGTTGTCTTTACCCCAAAAGCCGATAACTTCACCATGCCTGTAAATTCCACCATTATAGACTTTGCATACAGAGTCCATACCGAAATCGGTCACAGGACTATGGGCGCAAAGGTTGACGGAAAGATCGTTCCTCTTGATTACAAGCTCCATACAGGTGATATAGTAGAAATACTTACAACAAAGGATGAAAAAAGAGGTCCTAACCGCGCCTGGCTTGAAATTGCCCAGACAAATGAAGCAAAGTCAAAGATCCGTTCATGGTTCAAGAAGGAATGCAGGGAAGAGAATATTGCTCAGGGCAAAGCTGAGCTTGAAAGGGAATTTCAGCATTACAGAATGCATGTTCCTGAAAATGAACTCGAAACATTTCTTCAGGATGACCTGAAAAGGCACAGCTGCAACACACTTGATGATTTTTATGCATCAATCGGCTATGGCGGTGTATTAATTCCTAAAATAATGCAAAGACTAAAAGATGACTACATCCGCATATACGGCGAATCAAAGGACGATACTTCTCTGCCAGCACCGACGCCAAAGGTAAAGAAGAAAAAACAGTCAAACAGCGGAATAATATTTGATGACTCAATAAGTAATTTCCAGGTCAGATTTTCACAGTGCTGCAATCCTCTTCCCGGCGATGACATAATCGGATTTGTCACAAGAGGTCATGGTGTTTCAGTCCATAAGAAAAGCTGTCCGAACTATATTGCATCTATAGCAAACGGAGAAAATGCTGACAGATGGAAAAAAGTCGAATGGTCAGAAACTACAAAAATCGAATTTCATGCTGTTATTGAAGTTCTCGCAATTGACAGGACCGGAATGCTTCAGGAAGTGATCACGGTTATTTCTGAAGCCCGTATACCGATCTATAATTCGACTTCAAGAAGGCTGAAAAACGGAAATGCTGTTTTCCGTGCTACAGTAGCAGTAACCGGCAAAGAGCAGCTCGAGTCCATAATGAAAAAGCTCGATAAGGTAAAGGATGTAATAACAGTAACAAGAGTAGAAAGCAGGAGAGGAATATGGTAGTACACAAGCTTACCCTTGGCACGCAGTTTCAGGCAAACTGCTATGTTTTGGAGAACGATAAGAAAGAAGCACTCGCAATCGATATTGGAGGAGATTCGTCTGAATTTTTAAAGTTTATAGAAAAAAATAACCTCCGGCTTACTAAAATAATTCTCACGCATGGACATTATGATCATTTCCGCGGTGTTGCTGATGTTGCAGATGCAACAAATGCTGAAGTATTTATCCATAAGGATGATGCTGCTATGCTGACAAGTGCAGAAAAAAGTTTAGCATTTCAGATAAGCAATGAAGTTTTTTCGCCAGTCGGAAAATATACTGTAGTTACTGAGGATGATATCATTGATTTTTCAGGCGAGCCTGTCAGAATAGTTCATACACCAGGACATACACCAGGCTGTGTATGCTATATCTGCGGTGACAATATGTTCTCAGGTGATACACTGTTCAGAATGTCAATAGGCAGAACAGATCTTCCCGGAGGTGACTACTCACAGATAATCAATTCACTTAAGAAGCTTAAAGCCCTTGGCAAGGATGCTGATTACCATGTATACCCCGGTCATGAAGGCTCTACATCACTGAAGTTTGAAATAAACAACAATCCATATATGCGCTGATACGGGAGATCATGATGACAATAATCTTAAATAACAACACATTCAAGTACGAAACAGAAGCTGTCGTGAAGCTTTTTATCCCTGCGACAAGATTTACATTTGCGTATGACATAACTGATGCTGATTCAGATATCTGTATGACCAGAGTAAAAAATGGCCGAAAGTTTGTTTATCTGTTTGCTTATGTACGTATCGGTACCCAGACAGCGAGAAGATCCGTAAAGCTCACGATCAGCAAAAAGAGTGACAGCGAATGTGAATATCAGCTGTGCAGGCTTCTGTTCGAATGCCTTGTAAAGCTAACAGGAATTACTCCTGGCTGGGGACTTCTGACAGGGATACGTCCTGTAAAAAAAGTCAATAGGATGCTTAATGACGGCATGTCTAAGGCAGAGATATTTTCTGCACTTTCAGACAGATATATGATAAGCCGCAAGAAGCTTGACACTGCATATCTTACTGCAATGACACAGCTTCCTGTCATTGCAGACTATGATAAAAAAACGATAAGTCTCTATATCTCCATACCTTTTTGTCCTACCAGATGCAGCTACTGCTCATTTGTATCACATTCAATGCAGAGCGCACAAAAGCTTATTCCACAGTATATAGACAAACTCTGTGATGAACTGGAGATACTCGGTCAGATAGTAGACAGCTACGGGCTGAAAATTGATACTGTGTATTACGGAGGCGGTACTCCTACAGCTATAACAGCTGACCAGCTTTATACTTTAATGAAAAAAACCCGCGAATGTTTTGACATTTCGCAGATTCGTGAATATAATGTAGAAGCGGGCCGCGCAGATACTATCACCGTTGATAAGCTATCTGTAATAAAAGAAATGGGTGCTACCCGCATTTCCATTAATCCACAGACACTGAATGATGATGTTCTTCGCGTGATCGGCAGACATCATACTTCTGATCAAACTATAAATGCTTTTAGGCTCGCCAGAAGCATGGGCTTTGATAATATTAACATGGACCTTATCGCAGGACTCCCTACTGAGTCGTTCGAAAGCTTTAAGTCAACAGTTGACACAGTAACTCAACTCGATCCAGACGGAATAACAGTTCATACGCTGACGCTGAAACGTTCAGCACAACTATACTCTGAAGGACATGACAGCATTAAAAGCCCTGCTTCTCAGATGGTTGATTACTCATTTGAGAAGCTTACATCAAACGGATATTTTCCGTACTATCTCTACAGGCAGAAAAATACTGTAGACAATCTTGAGAACATAGGCTACGCCAGAAAAGGCAAGGAATCCTTATACAACATCTATATTATGGATGAGACCCAGACCATCCTCGGTGCCGGATGTGCTGCTTCCACAAAGCTTGTTGGTCCGGACGGTTCGATAAGCAGAGTCCATAACTATAAATTTCCTTATGAGTACATCAACAGATTTGACGAACTGATGCAAAAGAAAAAAGAGATCACCGATTTTTTCAAAACAGGGGAGTGACATACGAGTGACAAGTACATTTATGGAAAGTGCAAAGAAATACTTTGATACAGCTGCTCTTAAAACAAGCGAAGTAATAGAAATCTCCAGAAAGTACATTGATGTAAACAAAGAAGAGCGAAAACTGAATTCTCTGTATGAACGCTTTGGAAAAGCAATCTACAACACACAGAAGGATATCAGAGACGAAGAAAAACTAGCCGAAAAGCTCTACAAGGAAATAGATATCCAGAGAAACATCGTTATAGATGCAAAAAGAAAACTTGAGGACAGCAAAGGTGTAAAATGCAGACTGTGCGGTCAGAGAAACACAAATAAAAGCCTTTTCTGTTCAAGATGCGGAGAGATATTGAAAAAATGATAAGTAAAAACCAGATCATAGAAATAGAAATCACAGGAATGACATCAGAGGGAAACGGAGTCGGCCACGCTCAGGGCATGGCCGTTTTTGTTCCCTGTACAGCAATAGGAGACAAGCTGGAGGTCAAAATAGTCAAGGTTCTTAAAAGTTACGCCTACGGTATTATTGAGAAAATACTGATCTCTTCACCTGACAGAACACAATCAGACTGTCCTGTCTCACAGAAATGCGGCGGCTGTATGTTCAGACACATTACATACGAGGCAGAACTGAAAATAAAATCAGGCTTTATATCTGACGCATTCAAGAGAATAGGCGGCTTTGACCTTGAATATGAGTCAATAGCCGGCTGTGAAGAAACTGACTTCTACAGAAACAAGGCCCAGTATCCGGTAGCCATGCAGGACTCAAAAGCAGTATGCGGTTTTTACTCAAGAAGAAGCCACAGAGTCGTTCCGTTTACTGCCTGCAGACTCCAGCCTCCGGTATTCGCACAGATCGTAGACTATGTTATCGATTATATCAACGAACACCATATACCGGCATATGACGAACAGACACATAAAGGTCTGATCCGTCATATCTATCTCAGAAAGGGATTTCACACCGGAGAAATAATGCTGTGTATCGTAGCAGCAGATAAAAAGGCTGTGAAATATGTAAGAGAGATGGTAAGCTCGACAGATATCCTTGAAAAGTTCGGTGATATAAAATGCATTATTGTTAATGTCAATCCTGATAACACAAACGTTATTCTTGGCAGGAAGAATTTTCAGATATACGGCAGTGAAAATATCACTGATGTTATGTGCGGCAACAAAATTATGCTTTCACCTATGTCATTTTATCAGGTAAACACCTGTCAGGCAGAAAAGCTTTACAGCATTGCAGCGGGTTTTGCAGAACTCTCCGGAAACGAAAAAATTCTTGATCTTTATTGCGGGACCGGCACAATAGGGCTATCTATGCATGACAAGGTTAAGTGCTTGACAGGTGTAGAGGTCATAAATCAGGCTGTTGAGAATGCAAAAATAAATGCTCAGATAAACGGGATCGAGAATGCTGAATTTATATGCGGGGATGCAGGTACGATTGCGGACAAGATGGCAGCACAGGGGGAAAAACCTGATGTAATTATTGTGGATCCACCTAGAAAAGGATGCGACGGGAATACAATTGAAGCTATTTTAAAGATGTCTCCGTGCAAGATTGTTATGATCTCTTGTAATCCGGCTACGGCTGCAAGAGATTGCAGGATGATATGTGAGAGTGGGGAGTATGAGATAAGGAAGATTCGTGGGGTGGATCTGTTTGCACGGACGGGGCACGTGGAGAGTGTTGTCTTGATGTCACGCAAGGGCAAATAAAGTGCCGAAGAACGGCTAAAATAAGGGGTTTCTGGTATCGGGCTGCTGACTGCCGGATGTCGGAAATCCCTTTTTGTTTATCTGTCAGAACCTATCTATTGTTTAATAGGTGGTAGGGTTGAGTTGACAGGACTGTTTTTTGATAGGTTGTGTTGATAGGACTGATATTTAGTGGGTTGAGTTGACAACATTGTTTGCTGAAATGGACACATATAGTCCCTTCATATTCAACTGCAATCATTACAGATTGACAATTTCAACTTAAAGTTTTATAATAAAAAGCGTGAAGTTGAAATTAGAAAGAGGTACCGTATATGAATATATCAGAACAAATAAAGGTGCTTTGTGTGCGTAGTAATATCAGCGTATCAGAGTTGGCACGAAGAGTTGGTACTTCTCCTCAAAATTTTAATGCAAAATTGAAGAGAGAGAGTTTTACTATTTCAGATTTAGAACAGATAGCAGAAGCTACTGATAGTTCATTTGAAAGAAAGTTCGTATTAAATAATGGGGAGAATGTCTAATGAGCAATAAATATAAAGAGTATTATGATAACCGAGATGTAATCTCCTTGTTTTCAGGCGCAATGGGGCTTGATATAGGTTTGGGAAAAGCTGGATTGAATGTTGTGATCGGACAGGATTTTGAGAAAACCTGTGTGGAAACAATGAAAGCCAACGGGCATAACGTACTTGGTGGAGATATTCGTGAAATCCAGCCGCAGACCTTACTCGATATGACAGGTCTTAAAGTAGGAGAACCATTTTTGATTTGTGGGGGACCGCCTTGTCAGCCATTCTCCACAGCTGGTAAAAGACTGGGAATCAATGATCCCCGTGGCAGTTTGTTTATGGATTTTATCCGAATGATTGATTATATTCGTCCGAGATTTTTTGTGATGGAGAATGTGAAAGGCATTATGTCAGCACCACTAAAGCACGTCCCATATGAAGAAAGAAGCGACACAGACCCGGAACAAAAATTAGGAACTGTCTTGGATGTAATCTTATCTGAGTTTAAGAAATTAGGATATAAAACAGTTTACGGAGTATTGGATGCCGTGAATTATGGTGTTCCGCAGTTCCGTGAAAGGTTTGTATTAATTGGTAGCAGAGATGATGAAGATATTTTCCTTCCGATTCCAACTAATTTTCAGATGCATCAGAACCCGGAATGCCGATGGAAAACGGTGGGAGAAGTCATCAGAGGATTGGAGAATGACGGAAGTGACTGCGCACCTCTCAGCGAAGAACGTAAGAAGTATTTACACATGGTTCCGGAAGGTGGGAACTGGAAAGACCTGCCGAAAGAAATAATCCCGATAGCAATGGGTGGAGCCTATGAATCCGGCGGCGGAAAAGTAGGATTCTATCGTAGGCTTTCATACAGTCAGCCGTCACCGACCGTTGTTACTTCTCCAGTGCAGAAAGCAACCATGATGTGCCATCCTGTTCTGGACAGACCTTTGAGTTTGACTGAGTACGCTCGCATACAGCAATTCCCGGATGATTGGATTTTTGTTGGGACGGTAGCTGCAAAATATCGTCAGATTGGTAATGCAGTTCCAGTAGGTCTGGCAGAAGCAATCGGAAAGTCAATTATTTCAACAGCTGATAAAACTTCTACCATCGTATCGAAAAGATTTAGAGGTACGGCTGTTCACAGCAAGATTAAGAATGCATTAGAATTGGGAGGAAGTACCTATGGCAATTAATAATTCATACGATGAGAAAGAGGTAGTGAAAGCAATCGCTACTGCGTTGGAGACTTTTTACGGAACCTTGATTGAAAAAATCGACGGGCTTAATATCCAGAAAGTGATGAAAAGAAAGAATCCTTATCTGTACCGAGCAAAGGCAATGGAGAGTGCATCTGAGATTGTTGAATCAGTACTGACTGCATTTGTCAGTTCCAGCGAGGAGACAATCTTTGGAAATTGCTTCTTTGAGCCGATTGCGATTGCAGCCAGTGGTGGAAATAAGGCACTTGCAGAAGGAATCGACATCATGATTCAGGATAATGAAGCAAATGTCATTTCTGCCATCGCAGTTAAGAGTGGGCCTTCTGTTTTTAATGCAGACAGTAAGAAAAGACAGGAGCAAAACTTCATGGCTGCATCGAAACTGGCGCAGCAGGCTAAGGCGAGATATGAAGCTTATATTGGCTATTGCTATGGTAAGAAAAAGGATAGCGGTCGTGGCAAGCCGAAGATGTATCGGGAACTTGCAGGTAAGCAGTTCTGGCAGGAAATCACAGGCGATGAAGATTTTTATAAGAAGATTATTACATACATGGGTACTATGCCAGAACAGTATGTGTCAGAATATAAAGAAAGCTACAGCAAGGCAGCAAATCGCCTTGTGAGAGAGTTTTCAAACAGCTTCTGTAAGGAAGATGGCAGCATTGATTGGGAACAGCTGGTAGAATTTAATTCTGGTGATTAATTGGAATAGTACCATGTAAAAAGATAGAAATGGCTTGAAGGAGGACAGCAGTTTATGCGTGTATTCAACTATGCTTCTTATGCCCGGACACTTGAGCTGGGAATTTCAAAACCGAATATGACAAAAATTGCAAAGGCCTTGTTCGAGCCAGTCATTAGCATGGACACCGTTCTAAACAGGAATGGCAATCCATACACGATTACACCTACAAGGGCTAAGTCGTGGTGGGAACAGACGAGTGACATACCGGGTAACATAAAAATCGCCACAGGAACGCCAGAGTTAATCAACAGTATTGGAGAATATTTTAACGAAAACATCATTGATGGACTGATTAACCAGATGCTTGAATCGCAAATGTACTCGGCAATGGTCACACTTGTAAGAGATTCAGATTTGCAGAAAAATGAGATTGATGAATTACTCCAGTATTATGAAGAAAAGGATAATGACGAGTTTCTTGGACGTGCTTTCCTTTATGCAGTTGCCAAAGATAACCTCCAGAAAGATGCGGCCACTGTTGAAACACCGATAGATGCAGATATCAGAACATTTAAGGAATTAATCAAAAAGAGTCACAAGAAACCTGTAAGCATCACACCGCCAGATGAAATCGAGGATCACGAATTAGGTTATGTACAGGAGCTGTACCATGTCTACCATGAGGAAACGGGTGAGGAATATGCTCGACCTTCTGATTTGGATTCACAGCCGAAGCTAAAAAAGAATTTCAATCGCCAACGCAAGGACTATTATTGTGCAGAAACTATACATAGAGAATTGAGAGATACGATTCGATTGGATGAAACAGAGGGATTTGATATCTTAAAGGATGAGATGTTTGATGGTGTCATCACAACCTGTGAGAAAGATTATGATAGCAGTCTGCAAAGGCTGACCGCCGTTATGGAACACGCTACAGGCGTTCCTATTTCACATAATTTACAAGACCGAATGCTTGATTGGGTTGGCCCCGGAGAAAAGAAGGGCGTTTGCCATATGCTGGTAAATGATAATCGCCTTACATGGATGGAGGATGATGACGATGATTGATAGTAAATTATTTAATTCTCCATTTGAAATGGAACTCAGGATGCTGTTGCTTCTCTCTGCAAATGCGAAAACAGCATACACAGTAGACAGAATAGTGGCACTTGATTTCATTTCCTGTTATGCAGCTGATTTTAGTCTTCCGTATGGTAATCTTCACGGACAGAACAACTATAAATACGGAGAAATCTCGAACAGACGAATGCTTGTTCAAGAGGCGGTCAAAGCATCGGTAACCAAAGGATTAGTTAATGTAGTAATCGACCGTGGTTACCTTTTTGCAATTTCTGAACAGGGGCTAAAATACATACGGAAACTCAAGGATGCGTATGCTTCTGAGTATAAAACGATTGCAAAAGCAGCTGTGAAAAAATACAGAAAGGACAGTGACGAGGATATTCTTGCATCAATACAGTCTTTTTCCTTAAGGTCACTCAAGGGATAATGGTATGTTTTACATTAAGAGAATCTCCCTTCTTACAGGCGGCAATGTTACTTCAACATTGGATTTGGAGTCGGGACTGAATATCATATATGGAGAGTCCAATACAGGAAAAAGTCTGATAGTGGATTGTATAGATTATATGTTCGGAGCAACCGAACATCGTTTTGATGCGAAACTGCAGATTAAGCAGATTACGATGGTGCTGGATGTTGATGGCAAAAATCTGACAATGCGCCGCGAGATTGACAGTAATGATTTTGAGGTATCCAGTTCTGTTGATTACATTGATAGTGATACATATAAAACGGGAAATGCTAAAAAATGTATCAATGCAGTATGGCTTCGCTTAATGGGAATTGAAGATGAAGTTAAGATTATCCAGACCCTTACGGGTAAACCACAGCGATTAACACTACGCACCTTTTATCATACTCTTCTCATAGATGAACAGAGAGTTCAGGCAATCAGCAGTGTGTTGGCATCTAGCATTGGATTTAATAAGAAGGTAGGTGTGCCAGTTCTGTCCTCTTTGTTATATTTTGCGACAGGTAACAATTATCTGCCGGAGAAAGCTGGGAAAGATAAAAAGACAAAGAGTGAACGTAAGGATGCCGTTAAGAAATTTGTGGACAGGAGTATGTCTAAATTAGCCGAAAGAAAGGTATCAGAGCTTCAGAATTTTTCTGAAGAAACACCTGCTCAATTGCAGAAAAAGATAGATTCTGTTATTGATGAGATTGGTGCAGTGGAAGGTGCTTTAGAGGAAGCAACGAACCGAAGCCGTGATATTGCTGATAAGATTATTGCCATAGATGACCAGATTTCCGAGTCTCGTGTGTTGCGAAATCGTAATACATCACTTTTGTCGCAGTATGAATCTGACATTAAGCGTTTGACTTTCATAGCGGATGGCGATATTCATAGTGAAAGCATTATGAAATTGGATCACTGCCCATTCTGCAACGGAGAACTACCAAAGGATAAGGAAGAATCCTGTATTGATGCTGCTATTGCAGAGGTCAAAAAAATTGAAGCACAGATAAAAGATTTGCAGTCTGTGCAGGAAGCAATTTCCAGCGAAATGGAAGAATTGAACGAAGCAAGGCTTTCACTGATGGCAGAGAGACGCCAAGTGGACTCAATGATTAGAGGAGAACTTCGCCCGCAAATCATACAGCTTCGGAGTCATCTTGCGGATTATACGATGGTGTTGAATCAATACAAAGCAAAAGAAATGATTGAAGCATTCAGCGATGTATTAGTTGGAGAACTGAAAGTAACGGAGGAAGAAGAATCCTCTACACTTCAGATAAATATTCCCGGAAAATTCAATGATATATTCCATGACAAACTGGAGCGAATTCTTAAGGAATTATTGGAAGTATGCAATTACCAGCGCTTTGCAGGAGTTCGATTTGATACAGATGATTGTGATGTAGTTGTTAATGGTCACTTGAAGAAAAGCCAAGGAAAAGGTTTCAGAGCGTTCCTCAATACAATCCTTGCTATTGCGGTACAGAATTGCCTTGATGAATTTAATCTGTACAAGCCTCAAATGCTGGTGGTTGATTCCCCTATTCTTTCGCTTAAAGAAAAAGAGGATCATATCGGAGAAGAGCATACATCTGAAACAATGAAGAGCGGGTTATTCAAATACCTGTTGAAACATCAGAATACGCGCCAAACGATTATTATAGAGAACGATATCCCAGAAATTGATTATGAAACCGCTCATCTTATTGAATTTACAAAAGATGAAAATAGAGGTAGATATGGTCTGATAACAGGATATCGGGATTAATAAAGATTCTGCTACGGAGTCATTCACATTATGTGGGTGGCTCTTTTTTTATGCCCTTTTTTAACTATATTCGAACTGTATTTCACCTATATTCCATGTCGATTACAGATTTCCAATTTTCAAGTATAGTAAGGACAGGCTTCAGTAAGCCACTCCTCGAAAGAGGAAAAAAATCTCACAGCCTGAGATGCGCATTAAGGCGGCGGGATACATAGTAGGTTTGAACACAGAGCATATCTGTGGACAAGCCGATGATGTACCCACCGTGTCTTGTCATGCCATTTTCAGGTGCAGGAGTCGGTGGACACATAAATCCATCGGCTCCTTTTATGTTCCTGCCGCCACCATCCGGGCGGAAAGGCAGGGATTTCAGATGAGGAAATTCAAGACAGCGGAAAAGAACCGTACAAATTATGTTTATTACACAGCAGATGACAAGAAGATTGTTCTGACCCCGGAGGATGTAGACAGTGACTGGATTGCGTTTTTACACGGAGAAGATGATGAATCCGTGGATGCAGACCGCAGGGAGGATTATCACGTTCCTGTTCATTACGATGCTTACTCTGATGGTGAGGGCGATGATGCAGCAGACCGTAACGCTTACATGGAGGATGATGCACCTAATCCCCTTGAAAGTCTGATTCAGTCTGTGGATGAGGCAGAACATGAGGACAAGCTGGAAAGATTGAAAGCAGCGATTCAGACATTACAACCACAGCAGATTGCCTTGATTCAAAAGGTGTTTTATGAAAACCGCACCAACGTGGATATAGCAGCAGAAGAGGATGTCACAGAAGCGGCAATCCGTAATCGTCTGAAGAAGATTTATACAAACCTCGCAAAAAAGATTTGATTCCGGGGGTTCGATTCCCTGCTCCTTTTGGCTTATAGACAGAGGGGCAGGAAAAGAACCTCTCGGAAAGGAGCTGTTGATATGGCAGTAAAACACAAAGTCACAATCAATATCTCTGATGCAAGCGGCGGAAAATCCACGGTCTTGCGAGGTGCGAATATGAAACTCCCGGCAAGAATCATTCGATTCCTGTTTGGAGATTTCACACAGGTGTACCTCTTAAAACCGGGACAGACCGTAGACTCCGTGGATGTCAGAGAAATCAAGGAAGGAGGTAGACTTCATGAACAAAGTCACAGCAATGCTTGATGCAGCAGTTGCGGTCATTACCGACATTCGTTCTTTAGCAGACAGCCTGCAGATTCTTGTAGATGCAATGTCAGCGAACAGCGAGGAAGAAAAACAGCCCACAAAGAAGGCTGCACCAAAGAAAAAGGCAACCGAAGAGCCTAAGCCGGAACCACAGCCGGAGGAAGAAAAGCCGCTGACTCTGGAAGATGTCAGAGCCGTGTGTGCGGATAAATCCCGCAAAGGCTTTACGG
>JAUNSK010000043.1 GCA_030539275.1 Oscillospiraceae bacterium
ACGCATAAAAATACCCCCTTTACTGGTGTTGTCCAGTAAAGGGGGTACATATCACATATAAACCTTTTTATATTTTCAGATTTAATTTTATCCGAACATAACGTCTATATAATCAACTACACCATCGCTGAAGCTTATATAAGCATAGGTCATTAGATTATCCGGATCGTTTATATACAGGTGTTCAACAGAAGGATCCAGAGAAGCCAATGAAAAAGCTTTTGCAACTTCTTCAGGCTTTGAGCCTACTGTGATGCCATTAAATGAAGCATCCGCTGTTTCGTTGACTATAGATACTTCAGTAAGATTTCCCTCAGGAAGTGCTATAGCCTTTTCAGTATCATTTGAAATTTTCATGCATACAGCATAATCGTTGATGTAAATAAATTCACAGTCATCAGGTTCTATCTGTACTGACTTTTTATCGTCAGGTATCAATGATCCATCAGGCTTTTTAATTTCAGCGATAGAAACATCTATGCCATTAACCTTAAGACTAAGCGTGCTGAATGAACATGTAACTTCTGAATCAGTTCCCATATCGCCCGCAACTGTTGTAACATCTGCATCGTTGCCCTGCTGACCTGATGTTGTCAATCCTGCATCAGGGTCGATCTGGTCATCAGGATCTATCTGCGTATCAGGTAAATTATTACCTCCCAGATTACCCATTGAACCATTCAGGTACTGCTCAATAAGCAGATCTGCATACTCTTCATTTATACCAAGAGCTGTAATTGAACTCTTTAAAAACTCCTGAATTTTGTCCTCATCAAGATCAGCCATATAATCCTCAACACTCTCAACTGCCTTATCCGGAACCTTGATGTCTTCCGGTGTATCAAGAGAAGATTTTATTGTGAGCTTTCCGATGTTCTGGATCTCAGTTGTCATTTCCTGTCCCTTGCCGTCTGAATCAAAATTAAGAGCTATTACAGGAATATCGCTGATGGATGATGCATCTATTGAAATACAGCCCTTCAGATACTGTTCATCAACTGTCTCAACATCTTCGAGAATAAGCTTAATTTCATCTGAATCAGCTGAAAGTGTTACATCGCCACTGTACTTTCCGTCTTTATCTTCAAGATCAGCAATGAAGCTGAACTCATCGCCTGCCTTAAACTCTGCAGCTACCTTATCGCCGTCTTTTACTGTCATATATGACATAACTTCTTCTTCATCATCATATAAAACAAATCCGCGAATTGTTCCCTCAGCATCAACGAATGTTGCAATGCTTGCATCAGAATCTGACAGCTCATCATCTTCGCTCTTCTTCATATCTTCTATCATGCTGTCATATTCGTCTTCAGTCATGCCTAACTTATCTGTCAGATATGATTTGATAACTTTATCATCTTCAAGTTCCTTTGTAAAACCTTCAATGAGCTTTTCACCTTTTTCTTTGTCAAGAGAAGTAGTCAGCTTATTGTATTTATATTCTGCATCCTGTACTTTTCCGCTGCATGATTTCTCAAGATCAGCACCTTCTGATACACAGTCAGTAACAAGAGCACTGTATCTTGTTATCAGATCTTCAACGTCATCAGGTTTAAGCAAAAAGTCTACAGGATTTTTTAATTTCTCAAAGTCAAAATCTACATCACTGCCTGACTCTTCCATGTATTCCTTCAGAGATATTTTAAGATAGTCTTCCTTAAGCTCCGGAACTCTGATATAGTATGACATATCATCACCCATATCAATGATCATATCTGCACCAAGAACTCTGTTGCCGTCAGCGGTAAGTTCAAGTTCTCCGCCGCCTATGCCATCCTTGAATGTTTCATTGCATGTAAGCTTGAGTTCGCTGAACAGATCACTGCTGAGACTTGATTTTAAAGTAGATAAAACACTGTCATCGATCTCAGCTGTAACAGAAATATTTTCTTTAATTCCATCTTCATTGCTATACATGTCATAGATCTTTGAATAAGAATCCTTAATATCCTTATTTGCTTTTTTTATGTTATTTTTATAAACATCAGCGCAATATTTCTCGTTGCTCATAATTGTCATGTTGACCATGTTATGTACAACAGGAACAAATGCATATGCTGCACCGCCGCCTCCGATTATTACAGCTGCTGCTATACCGGCTATTACTCCTACTGGTTTCTTTTTCTTTTGTACAATACCGGCCTGAAATTCACCGGAATTGTTCTGAAAACCTTGATCCATTAGATTGACTCCTCTCATATTAGAAAACAAATTATTTGTATTTTAAGACAATGCTACATTTATATAATATCAATTAAATAAATCAATGTCAACCATTCCATTATAATTCGTCATAAGTTATATTTTATATAATTTTTCCAATTATAAATTTAGCAATTTTACAATGTATTTTTCAAAGCAAACTACACAAAATAAAATTGTTCCCTTCAAAATGGGTAACTGTTCAAATATAATTATATTGAAAGAGGTATTTAAAATGGATTGTAAGACTAAAAATTCAAGTATAAGATGTACCGTTCAGCAGTGTCAGCATAATATGCAGAATGAAAACTACTGCTCACTTCAGTCAATCGATGTAGGAACACATGAATCCAATCCTACAGTACCTGAATGTACAGACTGCAATTCTTTTGTAAAGAGAAGCTAAGAATTGATAATCATATCCGGAATACGATCAGAGTTCCGGATATGATTTACATATGCATAGTTTTTAGCATATATAAACAGGCATTTTTGTTATAATGATACAAAATTATTCTTGTTAAAATGTCAAAACGTCTAATTTTTAATTACATACTTGTTAATATACTTAAAGTAGAGTATAATAATGTATAAGGAGATGATTCAAATGGTTGATAAAACAATGACATTTAGCGTAAATGAAGACAGAGAGAATATTTTAAAAGAAAATCTTACAACAATCTATGATGCTTTAACAGAAAAGGGATACAATCCGATTAACCAGATTGTAGGCTATATTTTGTCAGAGGATCCGACATACATAACGACTTACCACAATGCAAGAAGCATTATCCGACATATAGACAGAGACGAACTCTTACAGGTACTCGTAAAATCATACATTGAAAAATAAGCATGACTTTAATAAAAGTCATGCTTATTTTTCAGTCACATAATAACATGTATTTATTATACTGTCTCTGATTATAATAATTATACAGCTTAAAAAGCTGAAATAATCTAAGGAGCGACAGTGTGATGAAATTACGCAGCAGTTTAGCTTCTTTTTTAATTGCAGCAGCTATGGCAGGACAATGGGCTTTGCCTGTCAGTGCTGCAAGTTCGTCTGTCCATGGATACGGACAGGGTAAAATAACAGACAGTGAAAACCGTCCGATAGATGCGGTTGGTTTCACACAATCATACGGAAAATATGACTGTTATGCTCTTACGCCGGATTCTGACAATATAATCCTGACATTTGATCAGGGCTATGAAAACGGATATACTGCCAAAATACTCGATACTCTTAAGCAGAAAAATGCAAAAGCAATATTTTTTCTTACAGGAGACTATGTCAAGGCAGAGCCTGACCTTGTCAGACGTATGATAGATGAAGGTCATATGCTGGGCAATCACGGAATGAAACACAAGAGCTTTCCTAAACTGTCTGACAGCGAATATAATGAAGAAGTAATGTCTCTTCATCAGTATATGATAGACAACTATGATTATGAAATGCAGTATCTGCGTCCTCCATGCGGAGAATTTTCGGAAGAATCACTTTCCCGAACCAAAGCGCTGGGTTATAAAACAATCATGTGGAGCTTTGCTCATGTAGACTGGCTTCCGGATAAACAACCTGAATGCCGCGCATCGCTCGACAATATGCTTAAAAGCGCTCATCCGGGAGCTATATATCTTCTTCATTCTGTCTCAAAAACAAATACAGAAGTTCTGGGTGATCTGATAGACGGATTAAGACAAAAAGGATATAAGGTATAAATAACAATACGCTGCGCTTTTATGCGCAGCGTATTGTTATTTATATATATCAGATCTGAGAATTATTTTTAAGAAAATCAATAAGGTCATCTGTTGTTGTAAAACAAAGACCTGTGCATGTATCTGCACACCCGTAATAGATCGCTATTCTTCCTGTACCTGCATCTACTATATTTGCACAGGGAAATGTAACGTTCGGAACGTCGCCTGTGCATTCATAAGTTTTCTGAGGGCTTATCAGATAGTCCCTTGCTCTGAGAAGAGGCTTCCATGGTTCATCTTTATCCATAAGTGCTGCTGAAAAGCTGTAAACAAAGCCGTTGCACGATGTCAGAACCCCATGGTACAGCATAAGCCAGCCAGCTGATGTTTCTATAGGGACGGGACCGGCACCGATCTTTGTGCTCTCCCATCCTTTTGAAGGACTCATAACATGTCGGTGTCTTCCCCAGAATTCCATATCGGGACTTTCACTGTAGTAGATATCTCCGAATGGTGTATGGCCATTGTCCGAAGGACGTGAATACATAGCATAGTTTCCATGTATTTTTCTTGGAAACAGCACACCATTTCTGTTGAATGGCATAAAAGCATTCTCAAGCTGATGGAACGTTTTAAAATCATATGTATATGCAACACCGATAGTCGGCTGTGATTTATATCCGTTGCACCAGGTAACATAATACCTGTCTTCAATAAATACGACTCTCGGATCATATCCATAGCAGAATTCAGCCATTTCATCTATATCTGTTTCAAATACTATACGATCAGGATTTATCGTCCAGTTGATACCGTCCTTTGAAAAGCCTGCATGAAGCTGCATGCTGCGTGAACGGTCATCGACACGGAATACTCCGGCAAAGCCATCTTCAAACGGCACTGCTGCACTGTTGAAAATACTATTGGAATCCGGCAAAGCATCACGCTCAATAATAGGATTGGCATCATATCGCCAGATTACATCTTTGCATCCTGCCGGTCTGTTTTGCCATGGAAGGTTGGGTATTTCTTTTTCTCCAAAAATCTGATATTTCATTGAATTTCGCCTTTCATATATAATCTTAGTATATTGTTTACCGGGTATATTGTTATATTTCAGCTTTCATCAGGCAGCTCTTGAGTCTCAGCATCTGAAGGATCTGACTGTTCCTCAACAGGTGGTTCAACTACTCTGTTTTTATATTTGTCAAGTGTTATAGTTCTGTCAGAATTATAGATTTTTACAAGAGAATCCCTGCTGTTATATTTTTCTGATAATTCTTTATGTTCGTCGAGTATGTAATCACCATACCATAACCCGAAAAATGACCATACTGCTCTGTCTCGGAAAGACAATTCTATATCAGGAAGATTACCGCATTCACTAAGAGCTATCATCTTTCGTTTTCCCGTCAGTGAATCAAGCCATTGATATTGCTTGTAATAACTTGTGTTATCAGCATTTTCGTCATATATATCGACTGAGGCTATATCAAAAGTGGATTCATCGACATAGCAGTCGGATCCCTGTCCATTCCATATCCATATCAGATTATTCAGCTTATGATACTCAGTCTGTCTTCTGTACAGGAAGTTCCACAGCCATTTATAGTTGTCCGCTCCGCCTGCACCCCACCAGAACCATTTGCCGCTTCCTTCCTGAAGAGGTCTCCACAGAACAGGAATATTAAGACGTTCAAGTTCCTGCAGCTTTGCCGAAACAAGATCTATATCTCTGACCATTGCAACGCATTCTTCACTTATCATTCCCTGATGCCAGAGATCTTCTATTTCTGCAATTGACAGATTTACAATATCAATATCCGTTCTTGCTTTTTCAACAGAAAAATCCGTTTTTTCTGCATATACTTCAGGCTGATGCATCGGTGCTTTCCAGTGCCATATATACCCTACAATTCCTCCGTTCTCAGCCCACTTAGCAGCTGCAGCTACTTCATCATCATTACCAGGCTGATTTACTGAATATGTATTCATATCTCCGAATCTTATTGCAGGATAATTTGATGTGACATTTTTTATCTCTTCAAGTTCTGTATTTGTTGTATCGGATGCATACTGCCCTGTTATAATATTTACTCCGTAATTCTGAGTAAGATATCTGAGCAGATCACGTGTCTGTTCAGAAGCATTTGGATTTACCGGATCAGGTGATATTCCTGATTTGTCTTCATATACTGATTTATTGTTCTGAACCTTCATATAATCTACATCAAAGCCGCCGTCACAGCTGTGTACAGATAAAATCGCTTTTCCCTGATTCAGATAAACACCGTAATATGTTTTTACAACAAACTGGCCAAGTGTCTCTTCAGTACATTTAAAATCGAACAGCTTGTCTCCGTTTATATATACCTGATTATTGCTGACCGCATCGGAAGCAAAACATACAGAAACATCGTAATGCTGTGATGCTGGTATATCAAAAGAAAACTGAATCATCTCATTACCGTTTTGAGTGAATCCCGATACATAACCTGAACCGGAAAAACCCGGTCGTTCATTCAATACATTAAGATTACCGGTAACTTTCGCATCCTCAGATTCGATAACCTTTTCATAATCCATCTGATTAACCATTGGTGTACTCAGTTTGAATTCACTGATAGCTGTAGTTACAACCGGTTCTGTAACCTGCGTGGTTTCAGATACTGCGGCAGTTGTGGTAGTCTGGTTTTCCTGAGTTGTAGTTACCTCGGCGATAAGATGATCCTTCTCAGAAAGCTGCCCGGCAAGTGTAATTATGCAGGCTATAATTGATGCAACAGAAACTAATATCACACCAAACAGAGCTGCCATCTTACCTGAAAACTTTCCGTCTTCTGAAACACTGTTAAATAATCCTTTAACCCCGTCAGTAAACTTTTTATTTCTCAAACTTATCCTCTTTCCATCAATCTGACACGTCATTTTATAACTTAGACAGATTACTTATTTTCTGTTTTTGTTTTTACTGACAACCTCAATATTACTTTGTTTAAGTTTAGACGTCTGTAAAAACAGAAACCTGCAACACCTCTGATGTTACATAATTTATTAATTTTCTATATTTCGATCTTCATCAGATCTTCTCTTACGGGAAGTCCCTCACTGAATGCAGCAGCAGTTCCTACGGCAACAGCAAATCTGAAAGCCTTTTCAATATCACCGCATTCAAGATATTTGTATATAAATCCTGCAACAAGAGAATCACCGGCACCTGTTGAATTTACAGCCTGCCCCTTCCTTGCTTCACAATAGACACTGCCTGTTTCATTAACAAGCATTGCACCGTTTTCATCCATAGATACTATAACGTTGCGCGCGCCCATTTCAACCAGCCTGCCTGCATATGAAGATATTTCGTATAATGAATCACATTTTACATTAAACAGATCCTGCAGTTCATAAATATTTGGTTTGATCAGGAACGGATGTCTGTCAAGTGTGTCTGTAAGCAGTTTTCCTGATGCATCAACAACTGACAGAACATTTTTGTCATATACCATATCAAGCATATCGTGATATATTTCAGGACTTACATGAGACGGTACATTTCCTGCGAGCACCATAACATCTCCTGATCTCATGCCTGCACAGTGGCTGTAAAGCTTGTCTATATACTCCTGCTGCACTTTTGGACCGCTGCCGTTTATTTCTGTTTCTTTACTGCCCTTGAGCTTGACATTAATACGCGAAATCCCATCAGGGAGCTGAGTCAGGCATTCGCTGATTCCAGCTCTTTCGAGTTCTTTTTTTATATAATCTCCTGTAAACCCTGCACAAAACCCAAGAACTGTACTCTCTACGCCAAATTCTTTAAGTACATATGAAACGTTAATACCTTTTCCGCCTACATAAACCCTTTCTGCTGATGAACGGTTTACAAGCCCGGTTTCTAATTCACCTATATTCATTACATAGTCAAGCGATGGGTTGACAGTTACTGTATATATCATTATTTCTCTCCTGGTATTATAATCCTTCAGGATTTTTTATTGTAAAGTTCCAGCTGTCCTCACACATCTGTTCAACAGTTGACTGCGCCTGCCAGCCGAAAAGCTTTTTTGCCTTTGAGGCATCTGCAAATGACACTGCGATATCTCCTGCTCTTCTTGGTGCAAACGCCCTTTTAATTTCCTTTGAACATGCTTTTTCATATGCATTAACTATTTCAAGAACACTTGATCCTTTTCCTGTACCAAGGTTTACAGGTTCAAAGTTTTTATGTTCAAACGCATACCTGAGTGCATAAACATGTCCTTTTGCAAGGTCAGCCACATGAATATAATCTCTGACACCTGTTCCGTCCGGTGTCGGATAATCATTTCCGTATACGCTTAATTTTTCAAGCTTACCAAGAGCAACCTGAGCTATGTATGGGATCAGGTTATTTGGTATACCATTAGGATTTTCGCCTATAAGACCACTGTGATGAGCTCCGATAGGATTGAAGTATCTCAGCGCAACAACACTCCATGACGGGTCTGCAACACATACATCCCTGAGAATCTGTTCGATCATGACCTTTGTATATCCGTAAGGATTTGTAGCGGATGTAGGCATATCTTCTGTATACGGTGCCTTATTTGTTACGCCATATACTGTTGCTGATGATGAGAATACAAATGTTGAACATGAATGTCTTCTCATGACATCTATAAGGTTAAGTGTTCCTGTTATATTATTGTTATAATATTCAACAGGTTTAGCAACAGATTCGCCTACTGCCTTGAGTCCTGCAAAATGAATTACTGCATCTATCTGATTTTCTTCAAAAATCTGCTCCATTTCAGATATATTCAGCATGTCTGCCTTATAGAACTTCAGATCCCTTCCTGTTATTGTTTTTATTCTGTTTATGCTTTCCTCTTTTGAATTGCTCAGATTATCCATTACTATTACGTTGTATCCAGCTTCGAGAAGTTCAACACATGTATGACTTCCAATAAAACCTGTTCCGCCTGTAACTAATATATTATTCATTTTTATCCTCCTGTTTAAGGCTTTTATTTTATGCAAAATCCTGTATATCCCAACAGTCTCTTATATAGTATATTATTTTTTCGCCGTTTTTTCAAGTATTATTTGCATTTACTACAATTATGATATATAATTAATTCATTAATAATTGCAAAAACAGCAACTTAAACAAAAAAATAACACACTTCTGGAGGAATATTTATGCAAAAAATGCTGGGATATATGAGACGCGCTATTGCACAGTACGATCTGATTTCAGATTCTGACAAAATAGCCGTTGGTGTTTCCGGCGGAAAAGACAGTCTTGTAATGCTTATCGGACTAAAACTTCTTGCGCGGTTTATCGGAATTGATTATGAGATAGTCGGGCTTTCACTTGACCCCATGTTTGACTCTCAGGAGACAGATTACTCTGCAATAGAAGCACTGTGTAAAGAATATGATATTGAATACAGGGTTATCAGAACACACATCGCTGAGATCGTTTTTGATATCCGCAAAGAGCCAAACCCATGCAGTCTGTGTGCACGCATGAGACGCGGAGCTCTCCACGATGCTGCAAAAGAACTTGGATGCAATAAACTTGCACTTGGACACAATCATGACGATGTTGTTGAGACGTTTTTCATGAATCTTTTCAACGAGGGACGAATAGACTGTTTTTCACCTAAATCATATTTGTCCAGAAAAGATATTACTGTTATACGTCCGCTTGTTCTTGCTCCTGAAAATGAAGTTGCAAGAACTGCAAAGAGACTCGGATTTCCTGTGATTAAATCCGCATGTCCTGTTGACGGACATACAAATCGTGAAACAATGAGACAGTTTATCATAAGTATGGGAAAAGAATATAAAGGTTTCTCAGACAAAATATTCGGCGCGATGCAAAGAGCTGATATCAGCGGATGGGGAACTGACAAACAGAATTAACTTAAAATTAAAAATGAGGCTGGTTCATAATGAACCGGCCTCATTTTGTTTTTTTACTTCTTTTTTATCCTATCAGTTTATTCCACTCAGCTTCCTGATCCCAGTCAGGACCTCCGAACTGCTTAGCTGCATTAAACTTAAGAATATATGTTGCATCAAGAGTTTCAATATTTTTGCTGCCGTTTACATCCCCAAGGAATTGTGCAAAATCAGCAAACATATCATTTGTGTAAAATTCGCTGTTTTCACCGAGCTGTGCATTCTTAACTATATCGCTTAAAATACTTCCTCCGAACTGTTTTGCAGCATTTTCCTTCAGAGCAACAGTTGCATCGAGTGTTGCAACGCTGTGATCCAGGTTTATGTCACCCTTCTGGCCTATCAGAACACTGAATTCCCCGATTTTAGCACCATCAGCATAATCCTTGTAATCCTCACTCTTAAGCATTACATCAGCCAGATAAACAAAGTTTTTGCCGTCATACATCTTTGATGGTCTTGCATCATCTGAAACATATAAAAGTTCAGTCAGATCAACAGCTTTTTCATACGTTACGTCACCGTTGCTCCAGGTAATTTTAATATCTCCGGAAGCAATTATACCATTAATATCAACAAGTGATGACTGATATGAATAGTAATATGAGTGTTCAAGTCCTGCAGATGACATTGAAACATTGACAATTTCCTTGTCAGTGATCTTTGCATCTGTTATTACAACAGGCGCTTTAACGCTCAGGTCAATATTATCTGAGGATACAGGTGTTATTGTAAGCGGGTCTTCCTTTGTAATTCTGTATATTACAGATCCGTTGCCAAATGAAACAGAATACTCTCCTGCCTTTGCAGTCTCAGGTACCTGTACATGCAGAGTAAATAGAATATCATTTTCTGACAGTGCCTGTGTATTAACATTCATAAGGTGTACTATGTAAGGATTCTCAGGATCTATGACAACCTTTGCACCTGAGCCATCTGCTATTATTGCCGATGCAGCATCTACACCTGTTATTATGCTTCCTTCAGGCATATTGGACATATCAATAACAAGATCGGCATAGTTAAAGAACTCATTTTTTGAATCAAAATTCTTAAGTCCGACAGTTATATCAACATTTACGCTGTTGGTAGGTGTTTTTTCAGCCTGTGACGGCTTGATATCAAATTCTGTTTTATTTGCAGGGTCTACTGTTACTGTTGTATCAGTATCCTTTATAGGTGAATCAACATTAGTATTATCAGTAACGAACGGTACTTCATATTGTGTAGTTGTAGTTACCGTTGTTGTCGTTGGTTCCGGTGTGGTTGTTGTTGTTACTGTTGTTGTTGCTGTTGATTTATTTACACTCACATTTCCCGCCG